>NZ_CP007441.1:3785087-4100511 GCF_000590475.1 Stutzerimonas stutzeri
TGGTGCCTCCGAAGAAATTCTCTCTAGAATCATTCAAGAACAAACAGGCACTCATCCCCTAGAAAATTTATGGCAATGGGCAAATCGAACAAGAACACGCTTGGGGCACCCACATATATCAAAGCAGGAAATATTTAAGTCATGGAATGCGGGTCGAAATACTGTTAAACATCACAACCTAGGCGAACCACAAAACTTGAACCATGATCGGTTTGGCGAGGCGTTCATGATGATTCAACGTGCAACTAGCTGCGCAGATCATTTAAAACTCAAGTATGTAGGTAAAAAATTATATAAGGCGTGGCTCGTCGAAAAAGGCTTTCCGTAACCGTGTTCGACTTTAGTGAATGCCTAACAAGTGGTTCAAATCGTTCGCTTCGCTCACTGGGACGGGCTAAAGCCCGCCCTTAACCAAACGTTAGGTTCGTATGAGCACACGCTTTAGCAAAGCAGGGGCAGCGCTATCCCTGGTCTATGCCGTAATTACTGTCGGTTGCATTATTGCTTCACTCGTCATCCAGGGCGATGCGAAAGGACGCTTTGTGATTTTACAGCTTCCTATCGCCTTTCAAATCGGTCCGTTTCAAGCTCTAGGGTTGGGGGAATTTTTGGCGTCACTCGGATGGGTTGCCTCGTACTTAATTTTTGGCATTCCAACCATATTCGGTTTGTATTTCGCTGGCAGTACGATGGGTCGGCTCTTTAGTTCGTATCGCTACCTAACAAACGGTTCAAGCCCGCCCCTTAACCAAACGTTAGGGAATATCCGAAAGGAATCAGACCATGTATCTAACCCTTAGAATTATTAGAGCAGTCATCGGTATAGTTGCCGCATTTCAATTTTTTGGCACTGCACGCTTTATAAGAACAGACCTTATTGAATCCCATATCAACTCTGACAGTCTAATTCTGCTTGTCCTACGATTAATAATTCTCGCAGTTTCTGTCGGAGCATTTCTTGGCCTGCGCAAGTTTATAAACCACTTGCACACCAATAAACTCAACACACCACACCCAGCACTTAATACACCATGGGCGCTGTAACCCCTAACAAGTGGTTCAAGTCGTTCGCTTCGCTCACTCGGGACCGGCTAAAGCCGGCCCCTTAACCAAACGTTAGGTTCCAGCATGACATGGATGTCTAAATACACTTTGGCAGTGATTCCCCCAGCTCTCCTTTTCATCGTCTGGAAGCTAGGAGTTTTTTCCGATCATTACTTCAACTGCCAAGGAAATATTAAAAATCTCGCCCCATGCTCAGCTGGTGGCGTTGACCTACTACCATGGCTAGCCTTCAGCATGTTCTGGAGCCCGATCCTATTTTGGTTGTCGTTACCTATCTCTGCCTATTTCTTAATAGATATCGGGGCAAAACACATCGGCTCAAAACGGGGCGTGCAATGAAACCTAACAATGCGCTCAAAGCGCTCACTTCGTTCGCCGGGACGGCGTTCCGCCGCCCCTTAGCTTAATCGTTAGCCAACACATGACACTAGAGCGTTCTAGGCAGTTAATAAATGACGGGATTGATCGAGGCAATCCAATGGGTAGCCTCATTCATGTTCTCGAATCAGCTATTGAGCTCGTGTCGCTCCCGGACAACGATTTCTGTTGGTCATACTGGGAGAGCAGAGAAGAAGCAAAGCAAGAGATGCTTTCACTAATAGCCTCAATAAAAACCGGCGTTTTACCTGAAAAAGTAAAAATATCAGTGCTGTTTGCTCCAACTGGCCCGTTGCAAGAGGTTAGCATGAGCAGTGGCTGGGCTGACGCATACCTAAAAGTTGCGGATAAATACGATGAAATTGAAAGTATTCTGTGGTGAGCGGCTAACAAGGCGCTCAAATCGTTCGCTTCGCTCACTGGGACAGGCTAAAGCCTGCCCCTTAGCTTAATCGTTATGAATCAAGGTAGATATCAGTGAAAAACCACATCGCTCTAGGGCTAGCTATATTGCTTTCTGGATGCGCGCAGATGTTCCCAGCTCGACATGTCGAACTGGCACCTGGCAAATACAAATTAGAAGCCTCTGGAAACATGCTTGCATCCGTGCCCTCTCTGCTTGAGAAGATTGATTCAAAGGCGGAGGAGCTATGCGGCACCGGAAAGTTTTCCTATAAGGATGATGGTGATTTTTCAACGCCGCGCTCTCCTGCATATATCAACGGTGTGGATATTGGCGCATCGTATCAAGTTGTCACAAGGGAGGTTGTGTGCCATTGAACCATAACGACTGGTTCAAACCGTTCGCTTCGCTCACTGGGACGGGCTAAAGCCCGCCCCTTAACCAAACGTTATGCACAAGGAAGTAACATGCGTAAATTCAACATCACCTTAATGCTCTTTATCGCAGTAATCGCTGCTTGCCTTGGCGTGTTTCTTTTCTTAGCAGAAGCCAGAGGTATTGCATACTGGGCTACTAGCATGCTTTCTCTTTTAGCTATTTCGTTAACATCTCTCGCTTACGCAATTCGACTAATAAAAACCAACATAAAAAGTGTAAAAATCCAAGCGGCAATATTAGTATCTTATGTTGTTGCAATTATCGCAGCAGCCATTACAGGAAGCAGTGCAAGTTCAATCCCATACATAATGCAGAGCATGGAAGTAGACTTTACAGCTGCATTTGACTATATCTGGCCTACGCTGTTATTAGGCGGGGCAATCGCCTCTATATCTTACGTTTTCGCACACAACCTCATAAGTAGAAAGACATTAACTTAGTCCAGGCATAATATGCAGCGCATAACAAGTGGTTCAAGTCGTTCGCCTCGCTCACTGGGAGGGGCTAAAGCCCGCCCCTTAACCAAACGTTAGGCTTCGCATGAAAACTGTATTTTTCTTTACTGCATTAATTAGCGTCGGCGGATGTGTAGGAATACACACAGACATTCAGCAATCAAAAACATCAAAAGCTACAGCTATATATTATGCGAATGGAGCTAAGCATTTCTGGAGCAAGAGCGAGCATCCAGAAAATGGTAGCGTGACCTTAAAGTCAGAGCGGAAGTGGTGCGGAGCTACTTTATGGGCAATAGTCCCGATTCCATTAAAACTTCCCGTATGCAAGAGTTACATTAAAGTAAGTTTCGAAAATAATGAGCCAGCCACGCGCCACGAGGGTTGGGTGAGCCTTGGTAGTTTTTATGGTTGCGGGCCTGGTGTATGGCTTGGCTCATTAATTTCCAATGGGAAAGAAGCTTCATTCTGCATCGCAGAATAAGCCTAACAAACGGTTCAGATCGTTCGCTTCGCTCACTGGGACGGGCTAAAGCCCGCCCCTTAGGTTAATCGTTATGTTACAGGAGTAATAACGTGCTAGCGGCACTAAAACCTAGCCGCCGAAGGATCGGCGCAGCAGTTCTAATAATCGTAACCACTCTAACTTATGGGGCTCTTAACTCCGCGCTCACTAATGAAACAAAAAAGCAAATGTCTGAGGCGTTTCTTGGTGAGCCGTACGTTTCAAAAATGAAAGAGCTGCAGCGTATGAAGTGCGAGCGCGACGAAATAATGTCAGAAGCATTATCTGAACTTGCAGAAAAAAATTCTGAAAAAATGCTCTTCGCAAGAAATAAAATGCTTGCGATGAATCTCAGCATCCTCACCTTGTGCGCTTATCTCTCTGCGTGCTTAATCGTCCCAAGAAAATCGTCGAGCGCTGCAACATAACAGCGCGCTCAAACCGCTCACTTCGCTCATTGGGACGGGCTAAAACCCGCCCTTAACCAAACGTTATGCATAACAAGGAGTAAGTTGGTGTATCAAAATAGACAGGCTTTAGCCTTTGGGTCCGTTTTGTTTCTTATTTTTATCTCGGTTATTTTGGTTGCGCTATCACTGTGGACATGGCCGAAGTACAATTTGTATCGGATGGAAATGCACGGAATGGCTGCATTAAAAGAAGCCGAGTGGTCTAAGCAAATACTAATTGAGGAAGCGAGGGCAAGAGAAACAGCATCGCTAATGCAAGCAAAAGCACGAGTCACACTGGCAGAAGCCGAAGGCAACGCACAAGTAGTGCGTGCTAAAGCTGAAGGTCTCGCTGATATTGAGCGTGCAAAAGCAGCAGCAGAGTCAAATCGAATAATAGGTGAGTCTCTGAAAGGGAATGATGAATACCTAAGGTACATTTGGATTAAAGGCCTTCAAGACGGTAAGGGAGAGAGAATTTATATCCCAACCGAGGCTGGGTTACCTATTCTGGAAGCAGGTAAAGCGGGCAAGTAACCCATAACAAATGGTCCAAACCGCTCACTTCGCTCATTGGGACGGGCTAAAACCCGCCCCATAACCGAACGTCAGAGACAGAGAAAGCATGTCGCGCCTCGTAATTCACGCCGTCGCAATAGCTTCGCTTGGCTTGTTCCTTACCTGGCTTGTCCTTGGCGAGAGCTCCCCGGCGGCCAATTGGGTCGTTGTCCACCCGCTGCTTACGAATCTCGCATCGGCCGCGAACTTGCCGGCCATGCTTTTTGCACTTGGTTCTTTTGGCGGGGCAGCCCCGACGGCAGCGCTGGTCGTGGCGGTAATGGTGCTGCAGTGGCTTGTGTATGGGCTTGCGCTTGCCTGGTTATACGGCAGGTTGTGGCCAAACCATTCATTCAAATCGACGCTGCGTCGTGGCGCGGCTAGATTCAAGCGTTAGGCCTTGCAAACAGAGCGTCGTCATGGAAGCGAAACAGAGTATTCGCTGCACAGCTCCGGGCCTTGCACCGTGCGGTAATCGCGTACGAATACTTCAATGCTTGTCCAGCAGTCGTTCGCCTTTTCCATCAAGCCAGTGCGCAAGTGGCGTCTATATTCAAGCGAGTCGCGCCGCTGGCCAATTAGGCGTTTTGCAACAAGTGTTAGGAAGGTTAGAGAGCCGACATGAGCGAGCTCGTTCTATGGATGCCCGCCCTTTTCATCGACTGGCTACTGCATGCTTCGCGACCTCGCAGGGCCGTTGATCAACGATGGAGCAGCGTCTGGGTCTGCCAGGTGCTCAAACGCTTAAAGATAAACAAGGAGATCTTATGGACAAGTTTGCGAGCCGCCGTGCGGCGTTTGCAGAACTCCACGAATCCGGGTGTTTTGTCATTCCCAATCCCTGGGACATCGGCACGGCGCGGTTTCTGGCGCACTGCGGCTTTCGGGCGCTGGCGACGACCAGCGCGGGATTTCAGTTCGCACAGGGTCAACCGGACACGGTATGGGGGCTGCCCGTCGCGACGGCCCTGGAGCACATCACCAGTATCGTCGCCGCGACGGAGCTGCCCATCAGCGCGGATTTTCAGTCTGGCTACGCTCATGAACCCGAGGGTGTCGCGGCTAACGTCTCGCTATGCGTCGATACTGGCGTTGCTGGTCTGTCCATTGAAGATGCTACCGGGGAACCTGGCGAGCTGTATGAACTGCCACTTGCGGTCGAGCGCATCCGAGCCGCTCGTGCAGCCATCGATGCAAAGGGTGTGCAGGTGCTTCTTACGGCGCGGGCCGAAAGCTATCTGGTGGGTTGCCCGGAACCATTCGACGACGTGTTGCGCCGACTGACCGCGTATGCGGAAGCGGGCGCCGACGTTCTGTTCGCTCCCGGCCCACGGACACCCGAGGAGATTCGTACGATCGTGGAAGCCGTTTCGCCGAAACCGGTAAACGCGATCGTGATGGGTGATATGGGCCTGACGGTCGCGGATCTGGCAGGGCTCGGCGTGCGCCGTATCAGCGTCGGCTCCGCCCTTGCGCGAACGGCGTGGGGCAGCTTCATCCGAGCAGCGCGGGCGATCGCCGAGGAAGGCAGCTTCAACGGACTCGCGGGCGCGGCGCCGTTCTCCGAGTTGAACCGCATTTTCGAAGAGGCCGGCGGACCTGCTACGCAATCAGGCGCTGCAGCCGACGCGACAAAGCCGCGTAGCTAAGTTTCGGTGTTTGGACAAACGAAGCAATCGGCAGCGTTCGGCCCATGTCGCAGGTTGCCCGTCTGGGTCTGGTGCATTTTTGGGTCGCGGTTGATCCTCGACGTGCCGTAACTCAAGGCGAAACAAGCGCAACCTCGTCACCGTCCGGTAACAAACCCGGCCTAGCGTGTTTTGGCTAACCCCCATCGCCAAACGCCGAGGCCCGCATGAAAAGACCGACCTGCCTGACCCGCACTGCGCTATCGACCGCCCTGACACTGGCCCTGCTGCCGCTGGCCTCACAGGCCGCCTCGTCCCGGAGTGCGGCGTATTTCGAGCGGGTCGCGACCTTTCCTGTGTACCGCAACCTCGGCGCGGACGAAGACGCCTCCAAGCAGACCGTTGCTGAGATCACCGCCGTGAGCCGCGATGGCCGCACGCTGATCTACACCGACAGCCCCGGCGAGCGGATTGGTTTGGTGGACATTCGCGACCCTAAATCGCCGAAGTCTGCAGGCTTTGTGCAGTTGGAAGGCGAGCCGACCTCGGTTGCCGTGCATCAGCACTTCGCACTGGTTGCCGTGAATACCTCGCTCAGTTTCGCTCAGCCCGATGGCGTGTTGGCGGTATTCGACATTCGCAACCCCGCACAGCCCAAACGCGTCGCCACGCTGCCCATGGGTGGCCAGCCGGACTCCATCGCCATCAGCCCCAAGGGCCGGTATGCAGCCGTAGCGATCGAAAACGAGCGTGACGAGGACCTGAACGATGGCCTGATCCCGCAGCTGCCGGGCGGCTTTCTGCGCATCGTCGACCTCAAGGGCCAACCATCGCGCTGGAGCACACGGGATGTCGACCTCACCGGCTTGGCTGAGATAGCAGCGGAAGATCCTGAGCCCGAGTACGTCAGCATCAATGATCAGGACGTCGCGGCCGTTACCCTGCAGGAGAACAATCACATCGTGCTGGTCGATCTGCGTCGCGGTCGCGTGCTACGCCATTTCAGCGCCGGCCAGGTCGATCTGGAAGGCGTGGATGTGGAAGAGAACGACCGCATCGAGCCGGTTGGCGTGCTTAAGGCCAAGCGCCGCGAACCGGATGCCATTTCCTGGGTCGGCCCGCTGGTGGCGACGGCCAACGAAGGTGACTACCAAGACGCCAATGGCGATGAAGGCGGCAGCCGCAGCTTCACCCTGTTCGATTTCAATGGCCGTGTCTGGTACGAAGCCGGCGCCTCGATGGAGCACGCCTTCATCCGTGCCGGGCACTACCCGGAAAGCCGCTCGGAGAACAAAGGCATCGAGCCGGAAGGCATCGCCTCGGCGAGCTTCCGCAAGCAGGACTTTCTGTTCGTTGGCAGCGAGCGCGGTAACGCCGTGGCCGTCTACGACGTGGCTCACCCGTGGGCGCCGGTCATGCACCAATTGCTGCCGGCTGGAATGGGGCCGGAAGGCATCCTGCCGATCCCTGCGCGTAACCTGCTGGTGGTCAGCAGCGAGGAAGACTCGGCCGAGGATGGCTATCGCTCGACGATCTCGATCTATCAATACGGCGCAAAAAAAACGTCGTACCCGGAAATCCGTTCCACCGACAGCGCCCTGATCCCGTGGGGTGCGTTGAGCGGCATGGTCGCGGACCGTACGCAGGCCAACCGTCTCTATGCCGTGCCGGACAGTTACTACGAGGCCTCGCGCATCTTCAAGATCGACACGAGCAAAACGCCGGCAATCATTGATGGGCAGACCGCACTGCGCAAAGCCGGCGGGACCGTCAACTATGACCTGGAAGGTATCGCCCAGGCTGCAAATGGTGATTTCTGGCTGGCATCCGAGGGTGACGGCAAGAACAAGCCGAACCTGCTGATCCGTGCAAACGCCGCTGGGAACGTGCTTCAGGAATACGCACTGCCTGCCAACGTCGCGGCGCAGCAGACCAGCAGTGGCTTCGAAGGCGTCTCGGTGGTCGGCGAAGGCGCCAGCACGCGTGTGTACGTCGTGTTCCAGCGCGAGTGGAAGAACGACCCGGCCGGCAAGGCGCGCATCGGCGTGCTCGATCCGGCGAGCGGCGAGTGGGGTTTCTATCACTACCCGCTCGACCCGGCGGTCGAAGGCGGTTGGGTCGGGCTGTCCGAACTCACTTCGATCGGCAATGGCCAGTTCCTGGTGATCGAACGCGACAATCAGCAAGGCCCTGCCGCTGAGGTGAAACGCCTCTACCGTATCGATCTGAGCGGCAAGCAACCCGCCGCCGAAGACCAGACCTTCCCGCTGGTGACCAAGCGCCTGGAACGTGACCTGCTGCCGGAGCTGAAGAGCACCGGTGGCTGGGTGCTGGACAAGGTCGAGGGCGCGGCGGTCGATAAGCAAGGCCGCCTGTTCGTCGTGACCGACAACGATGGCGTGGAAGACGCCAGCGGCGAGACGCGCTTCATGCGCCTCGGGACGGTCAAGCGCTAAGTCATATCAATCCCCTCGCCCGACCGTCATGGGTCGGGCGACGGAGATGATTCAAGCTTATCCCTCCCGGGTTCGCTTGATGCGGTGATCCCAGCGTCGTTTAGCAAAGCGCCGCATGTTCGGAATGTCGTCGGTTTCATCCATGATGGGTTTGCCGAGGATGGTCTCCATGATGTCTTCAAGGGTGACCAGCCCGCGCCAGCTGCCGAACTCGTCGTAGACCAGGCACATATGCTGCCGCTCATGCAGCAATTGGGTCATGAGGTGCTCGACGCTGGTCATTTCGGGCGCGACCTTCATGGGTTTCATGATCGAGGAAACAGGCGCTTCATCGTCGGTCGCCGCGAGCGCGTCATAGCGAAATATGACGCCCAATGGGTTTTCGTCGTTACCGATAACCGGGTAACGCGAGAATTGGCTGTCGGCGACCTTTTCCTTGAACGCACCAATCGCCGTATCAGGCCCGGTGTAGTCGCACACGGTGCGCGGCGTCATGACGTCGCGAACCTTGATTTCGTGCAGGTCGAGAATATTGCTGATGACGCGCTGCTCGTCCTCGTCGAGGCTTTTGTTCTCGCGGCCCAAGATCGTCAGCGCTTTGATTTCCTGCCGGATGTCGTGCTCCGGTTCTTTACCGCCAATCAGCCGCATGATCATGTCGGACAGGAGGATGAAGGGCTTGAGGATCCAGATCATCCCGCTCAGCAGAGGTGGCAAATAGGGTGCAAGCGAGCGCCAGTAACGGGCGCCGATGGTCTTGGGGAGGATCTCCGAAAGCACCAGAATCAGCACGGTCATGACCGCGGAGGCGGCACCGACATAGCCGTTGCCGAACACGACGGTCACCTGCGCGCCTACGCCGGTCGCACCTACCGTGTGCGCGACGGTGTTCAGCGTCAGAATGGCCGCAAGTGGCTGGTCCACTTTGTCTTTCAGTTCTTTGAGGCGTTCATAAAGCCTGGGGCGGGACGCTTTCTGGTGCGCAATGAAGCTCGGCGTAAGCGAAAGCAGCGCGGCTTCAAGGATCGAACAGATGAATGAAACGAGGATGGATAAGACAGCGAACGCTATCAGGAGAGACATGTAGGGGTGTTTTCGTTGCCTAAGGCAGCGCAATTTATCGCAAAGCCCGACGCATGGTTGCAAAGGCATGCAACATTTCATTTCCCGACTGATTGAAGAACGCAGCGCTGAGATTTGTTCGTCACGTTTGTTCTGTTAAACAGAGTGCGCCGTGCGGGCCTTAACCTGGGCCGCTCAATCGATGATCGGCTTGTTCCTGCCGTGCTCGTCGGCTAGGGTGCCGCCCTCGACAGGATGGTTCACCCCGGAGTACTACAGAATGATCAGAACAGGGATGTTGGCGCTTGGGCTATTGATGGCGCTATCGACGCAGGCAGATGAACAGCGCGTCTATCTCGTGGCGACGATGCAGCTGGATGGGTCCACCCTGGCTCAGACGATATTCCTGCATGAGCCGGACATCACCGAGCTGGAAAGCTGCCTCGAAGCGGTGCGTGAGGGCCAACGCTCCCGCGACTGGCAAAAATACCGGCACATCTTTCGGAGCGACCGATTCAAAGGGTTCTCCGGCCATATGCAGTACCGCTGCGCCTTCGGCGAGCAACGGTTCAGCAGCTGGGGCGACGGCCCGCGCTACAACCGGGCATACCTGGTCAGCGTCGACGAGAATGCGGCGCTCAGTGCGTCGCGCATCCCTAGCCAGGCCCAATGCATGGCACAACTGCGAGCGCTCTCCCCAACGAAGCAGGCACAGAGCTTCTGCGCCATGAGCAACCAGGACCTCAAGTCCTGAACGGCGAGAGCCCCAGGATCTGAACCGGGGGCGTCACCCAATCATCACGTAGGCCTGACGCCCAAGCAGTTCAGTCGCATTCAGCGTGTGGCGCTGGCGCGCGGCGAGCTGCGGGCCGGGGAATCGCTGCTGGATACCGCGCGGGTATGCGGCTACGCCGATCAGGCTCACTTCATTCACGATTTCAAAGCCGTGGTCGGTATGACACCGGGCCAGTACCGGCTTTGCGCAACGCTGGGCGGCACCTGACGCAGCGCAACTGCGCGCACTCGAGCAAGGCGGCGAGACGGGCAACGGAGCCGGATGGGGCGGCCAGCATCGGGCTGAACTGACTCCTACCCATCGTGACGCTGGTCGTGCTGGTACAGATCGGCGAGGCCTATCGGCAGCGACAGGTCGCGTGATTGCCGGCTGCAGGCCGGCCGGGTTTCGTCACCGCGTCTCTGGTCGATAAACCCGTCCTGTAAACGCAAACGCACCGCTCGCTTCTTTCAACCGTTCCATCGCGCGCGCCTCCTCGCGCGTCGCGGTGGCGCAAAACAGGATGTAGCAGCGCTGCTCGAGAAATGCCTGCCGCCCCGCCTCGCGGGTTAGATCGAATCCATCGATTTCGCCGGAGAAAAACAGATGCTTCGCCAGAATCGACTGGCTGCTCCGGACATCGGTCGGATTGTTCCAGCCACCGCCGGCCTTAAGGATCAAACGGCTCTGGCGTGACCGACGATGCTGGATCAGCCGCTTTCGCAGGTTGATGCTGATCCCGACTTTCAGAGGCTTCCCGTCTACAACGTGGATTTCATAGAGACCCGGCTGCTCGGGCACGAACTGCTCAATCTCCGAGAAGCGGATTCGAGTCATTTCGTTCATGACGTCTCGTCTAGCGTTACAGCTTCGCTACTCTGCATATCCTGCCCAAACACGATTCGATGGCCCTCTGGCGTAGCCACGCCAAACTCGCGAAAGCCCCACGGCTTGTCCGACAGGGGTTGGAAGATAATGACGTCGCGCTGCTGGTAGTCGCGGTAAAGATCGTCGATGCCTTCACAATTCACATAGGCGAAGTAGGCATGGTCATGCGCCTCACCGGCCGACATTTCGTCCACGCAATGGCCCAGCATCACATGAAATGTACCCAGGCTGATGAACGACCAGCCCTCTACGCGGAAGCGAAGTGAAAAACCGAGTTCGTTGAGGAAGTAGTGCTCGGTACGTTCGAGGTCGTTGACTGCCAGGACATGTTGGGTTGCCTTCACTTTGAACATTGACTGTTCCTTTTTATGCAATCAGCGGGTCGTAGCCGCACCTTGGTAGGGGCCTGCCAACCAGCATGCCGCGGATTCGAGATGAACGTCCTCCGCCCGCTCGGGCTTGAAGGGCGTATCCAAAGAGGCCAACGTGATTGACACCCAATCGGGGTAACGCTCGCTACCCGACCACTCGATGTTCGACCCGCACCGGCTACAGAACCGTCTCATGATGCTTGCAGATGAGTTGTATGAGGCGAGCAGGTCTTCGCCAGACAGGTACGTCAAATCCGACTTGAGAATGCTGGCGTAACTGGCGAAGGCGGCCCCGTGCTGCTTCTGGCACATCCGGCAGTGGCAATGGGTGGGGGCTCGGGGTTCGGTCTTCAGCTCGAAACTTACTGCGCCGCATAAGCAACTGCCCTTGTGCATCGTCATCTGCCGCATTCCGTACAAAGGAGACGGATGATAGAGCATCGTTGAGAAAGCGAGTCAGAAGCGCCGAGCAACCCATACATTGCAGGGCTCATGAACCATGATTTGGATGCAACATGCCCGCGCCCAGAACCCTGATTGACGTTGCGGTACAGGTCACGTAGCCGACTAAAGCCGCACCTGTCACCGGCATCAGATGCGAAATTTCCGAAATCCTCGATTGAACACCCATTAGTTTCATATTGCACGGCCCGTGAATTGTTATGTTATAACTCAAGCATCACAACGACTCGCACCGCAGCCATGACCGAAGCCGAACTCCTCGCCCAGCCAGCCGACTGCTACATGAACGAAGCTCAGCAAGCCTTTTTCAGGGCGCTGCTGCTGCGCCAGCGCACCGAGCTGCAGGCCCGTATCACCGAAGAATTTCAGATGCTTCGCGAGCAGGAGCCCAGCAGCGATCCATCCGATATCGGCACCGCCGAAGAGCAACGTCAGTGGCAGCTAAGGCTGCTGGAGCGAGAAAAGAAGCTGCTCGACAAGATCGACGATTCCCTCGACAGCCTAGCGCGCGGTGAATATGGCTGGTGTGCCGAAACTGGCGAACCCATTGGCCTGAAACGTCTGCTGCTGCGCCCCACCACGACGCTGTGCATTGAAGCCAAAGAGCGCCAGGAAGCGCTCGAAAAACACCAACGAATCGCCTGAGAGACCGCCATGAACCGCCTCCCCGTCACCGTCCTGTCCGGCTTTCTTGGCGCAGGCAAGAGCACCTTGCTCAATCACATTCTGAAAAATCGTGAAGGACTTCGTGTGGCGGTGATCGTCAACGATATGAGCGAGATCAACATCGACGGTGCTGAGGTCCAGCGCGACGTGACGCTCAATCGCGCCGAAGAGAAGCTCGTGGAACTGAGCAATGGCTGCATCTGCTGCACCCTGCGTGAAGACCTGCTCGATGAAGTCGGCAAGCTGGCCCGGGAAGGCCGCTTCGACTATCTGCTGATCGAATCCACGGGCATCTCCGAGCCGCTGCCCGTGGCCGAAACCTTTACCTTTCGCGACGAGCAAGGTCAGAGCCTTTCCGATCTGGCGCGCCTGGACACGATGGTGACGGTGGTCGATGGGGTGAATTTCCTCCGAGATTTCCATGCCGCTGACAGCCTGGCGACACGCGGTGAAACCCTTGGCGAAGATGACGAGCGCTCGATCACTGACCTGCTGATCGAGCAGGTCGAATTCGCTGACGTCATTCTGATCAGCAAGATCGATTTGATCTCCAGCGTCGAACGCGACGAGCTCACGGCGATCCTGACCCGTTTGAACACGCAGGCGGAAATTCTGCCGATGAGCATGGGCCGCGCGCCGCTGGCGAAGATCCTCGACACCCACCGCTTCGACTTCGACCGTGCGGCCGAGGCGCCGGGCTGGCTCAAGGAAATGCGCGGCGAACATATTCCGGAAACCGAGCAATACGGCATCGCATCCACTGCCTACCTGGCAAGGCGCCCTTTCCATCCGCAACGTTTTCATGACTTCCTTGATCGCGAATGGACCAATGGGCGCCTGCTGCGCTCGAAAGGTTACTTCTGGCTCGCGAGCCGCCCACAAGAAGCCGGCAGCTGGTCCCAAGCCGGTGGGTTGATGCGCTATGAATACGCAGGACGCTGGTGGCGTTTCACGCCGGAAGCGCAGTGGCCCGCCGATGACGATGCGCGAACCGCCATTCGCCTGAAATGGGACGATGACTGCGGGGACTGCCGCCAGGAACTGGTCTTCATCGGCCAGCACATCGACTTCGACCAGCTGCGCGCCGAGCTCGACACCTGCCTGCTCAGTGACCTCGAATGGAACCTCGGTCCAGAGCGCTGGTTGCGAATGCCCGACCCATTCGGACCCTGGCAGCAGGACGTAGCGTGATGCTGGTGCACCCACTCGCCCGGCCGTATCCGCAGCAGGTGTTTGGCGACACACCTGCGGTGTTAGGCGACGCGCTGCACGATGGCGTTAACCTGGCGGTGTGGAAGCGCCCGTTGCCGCAGCCCATCGCCGACTTCGCCCAAGCCCTGTTGGTGCTGGGCGAGCCGCTGGCCGAATCGCTCACGCTTGAACCCAATGCGGACGATCTGCAGTTACCGCCTCTGGCAAAGGCCTATCGGGACATCGTCGGACACGCCGGGTTTGTCGCCGATGTCGCCTGGCTGACGAGCGCGTTCGCCTGCCTGATAGACGCACGCCGCGTCGGGCTGCGCCTACGGATACTGGACAAGGCGATGTGTCCACGCTTTCACGTGGATCACGTGCCGCTAAGGCTGATCACCACCTATGCGGGCGTTGGCAGCGAGTGGCTCCGGGAAGACGCCATGCCCCGCCAACGCTTGGGTGAGCCAAGTGCCGAGCCAGCCGACATCAGGAACATCGAGCATCTGCGAGCGGGTGAGGTCGCGCTGTTCAAAGGCGAGAAATGGCAGGGTAACGAAGGGGCCGGCATCATCCACCGTTCACCGCCGGTTGGATCTGGGGAACGCAGGCTGATCCTGACGCTGGACTGGCTAGCCTGAAGTAGAAAGGACCGGCAGCGATAGCTGCTCGGCCCTGCGATCGCAGCGTGATTTCTATCAGGCCGCCATCTTTTCACATTCAGCGGCGCACTTGCGGCACGCCTCGGCACAGGCCTGGCAATGATCCATCTGGTGTTTGCCACACTCCTCGCCACACTCACGGCAGGCTTGTGCACAAATGCGGCATATTTCCTTGGCCAGGCCGCTATCACGGGTCATCAGCACCGCGGCGAGCGCGCAGAGATCGGCACAGTCGCGGTCTAACTGGATGCAGCGCGCCATCATTTTCACGTCGTCCTCGCGCAGGCAGGACGCGGCGCAGGTTTCGCAGGCGACAGCACAATTGGAGCAGGCCTGAATGCAGGATTGGTAGGTCGAATTGAGCATGGAATGATCCTCCCGGAGCTGGTAAATAACGCAGGCTTCGAACGCCTTCGGTATCCAATCTTTTTGCTAACAGGGAGGCGCAACACCGAACATCTGCGGTCGCCTTCGTCGGTAGAAGCCTGGCCGCTTGACAGAACGGATGGGCCTGAGGCTCGCATCCTGGCCGCGAAATCCCTCGCGTCTGATCTCGAACCAGCAGTCAGACGCACATAGTTGTGTGTCGCATCATCAGTGGAAGTTCACCCGATTGGCTGGGCGGTACCGGGAGCGGCACACGCACTGGGTGACCCGTTACAATGCACGCTTTTGTTGCCGTCCTAGCACCCATGCCTTTTACCCTCGCTACGCCTTGCGACTACCAGGAAGTGATTCGTAAGAGTCGCTTCATTGCCAAGGCTGCCCCGATCGCTCAGCCGGAGGACGCGCAGGCGTTCATCCAGACAGTCAGCGACAGCACCGCCTCGCACAATTGCTGGGCCTGGAAAATCGGCAACCAGTACCGTTTCAGTGACGATGGCGAACCCGGCGGCACGGCTGGACGGCCCATGCTGACAGCCATCGAAGGCCAGGATTGCGAACAGGTGGTGGTCGTGGTGACGCGCTGGTTCGGCGGGATTCAGCTCGGCACAGGCGGGCTGGCACGCGCCTATGGCGGCTGCGCGGCGAAATGCCTGCAAGCAGGGGAGCGATTGCCGTTGGTGGCCAGGGTGCGCTGCCGTTGCCATTGCCGCTTTGCCGAGCTGGCGTTGCTCAAAGCGTGCCTGGGTGATCATGAGGCGCTGATCGAAAGCGAAACCTTCGATGCCGAGGGCGCTGAACTGGTCCTCGCACTACCGAGCGCACAACGCCAAGGGCTGCAGCAACTGCTCGCCGATATCAGCCGTGGACGGAGCCGTCTGTCGGATGCTGAGCGCTAATTGCGCCGCCTTTATTGCCCACATTTCTTGTGGAGCGCGTTGTGGATAACCTTTTGATGAGTGGCTGCGACACCGAAACGGCGCGGCCTGCGCAAACTTGTTCACTTATTGAACAAATCTGTCTTAGTGCCTTAGCGAAGCCTCTCAAATACATGAATATGAAGCGTTTTTCGCCTTTTTTAGCCGTGCAATCGTTTAGCCATCAATCATGGCAAAACGGTTCGAAAGTTATGCCCGAAAGAAGTGGAGAAGTCTGTGGATAACGTTGGGAATAACCCGCCGAGCCCTGATGGTTGCTGCGCTTGGCGACGCTGATCAAAATTCCGTCAATGTCATCGCTTATTCATCTTGCCGCCATGCCTCGGCAATCTTGTCCTGCTCAACTATCGAAGCAGGCCGCACACCGGCATATCGGTTGCAGGCACTCATGACTAGAATGCCTCGCAAATCAGATGACGAGAACTAGCCCATGTACGACTGGCTCAATACCCTGCCCAAAGCCGAACTGCACCTTCACCTGGAAGGCTCGCTCGAGCCGGAACTGCTGTTCCGCCTGGCCGAGCGCAACAAGATCGCCCTGCCTTGGGACAACGTCGATGCGCTGCGCAGCGCCTATAATTTCGGCAACCTGCAAGAATTCCTCGACCTCTACTATGCTGGCGCCGATGTACTGCGCACCGAGCAGGACTTCTACGACCTGACCTGGGCCTACCTGCAGAAATGCGAGGCGCAGAACGTCGTGCACACCGAACCCTTCTTCGATCCGCAGACGCATACCGACCGCGGCATTCCGTTCGAAGTCGCCATGCGCGGCATCAGCGGCGCTCTCGCCGATGGGCGCGAGTTACTGGGTGTGAGCAGCGGTCTTATCCTGAGCTTCCTGCGTCACCTGCCCGAGGAAGAAGCCTTCAAGACGCTGGAACAGGCGATGCCCTTCCGTGATGTCTTCTTTGCGGTCGGCCTCGACAGTTCGGAAATGGGTCATCCCCCGAGCAAGTTCGAACGAGTCTTTGCCAAGGCGCGAGCCGAAGGCTTTCTCGCCGTCGCCCATGCCGGCGAGGAGGGTCCGCCGGACTACATCTGGCAAGCGCTGGACCTGCTCAAGGTCAGCCGCATCGACCACGGCGTCCGCGCTGCTGAGGATCCGAAACTGATCGCACGGCTAATCGACGAGCAGATTCCGCTTACGGTGTGCCCGCTATCGAACACCAAGCTCTGCGTGTTCGACGACATGAGCCAGCACAACATCCTGGATCTCCTGGAACAGGGCGTGAAGGTCACGGTGAACTCGGACGACCCCGCCTATTTCGGCGGCTACGTCACCGAGAATTTCATGGCCCTGCACGACAGCCTGGGCATGACCGAGAACCAGGCGCGGCGCCTGGCGCAGAACAGCCTGGACGCGCGGCTGGCCAACTGAGGCGAACGGGCCGCTAGCCGTGGCCCGCTTCAATGCGCGAACGGCGCCTGCTCGAGCAACGACTGGCAACGCTCGATCAGGTGCTCGCGCAACAGTCGCAGGGTTTCGCCCAGGTGCGCGCGATGGGCGCAGATCAGATTCAGCGGCGCCGGCTCGCCGAGTAGATCCGGCAGCAGGACTGTCAACCTTCCCGCCTGCACGTCCTGCGCAACATCCAGCCAGGACTTGTAGACCAGCCCCCGGCCTGCCAGGGCCCAACGACGCACCACATCGGCATCGTCACTGACGCGATCGCCCGCCACCTGTTGTATTTGCTCCCTACGCCCGTCGTGGAAACGCCAGCGGCCATGAACGCGACCGGCCAGTGTGAAACGCAGGCAATTGTGTTCGGCCAGATCGCCAAGTCGCTGCGGCGTGCCATGACGCGCCAGGTAGTCAGACGCGGCGCACAAGACGCGCCGATTAGCGGCCGCCACCGGTAGCGCCACCAGACTGGAATCTTCCGGCAGGCCGTAGCGCAAGGCGATATCCACCGGTTGGCGAAAGAGATCAGCGTTGCGATCGGCGAGCAGCAGTCGCAGGCTGATCTGCGAATGCTGCAGCTGAAACTCGTCGAGCCAAGGCAGTAGCACGTTACGACCGAAATCTGATGGCGCGGTCAGTTGCAACTGGCCGCTGATCGTCGCCTTGCCGCCCGCCAGCAATTGCTGCCCCTCGCGCAGGCTTTGCAGGGCCGAGCGTGCATGGGGCAGATATTGCTCACCCTCCCCCGTCAGCCTCAAGCTGCGAGTCGAACGCACCAGCAGGCGGCAACCCAGCACCGCCTCCAGTCGTTTAAGCGCAGCGCTAGCCACCGCTGGCGACAGCTCCAACCGCCGAGCCGCGGCGGACAGGCTGCCCAGTTCGGCGGTCAAAGCGAACACCTGCAGATCATCGGTGCGCAACATTTTCAATAATCCGTTGAAAGAGCCTGTTCGCAATATGCTGTTTTTCTTGCTAAGGCGAAAGCCGAACATAGCGGCAACCCATGCTCATGCCACCCAAGGAGAACATCATGAAAGCCATCGGCTACCAGCAGTGCCTGCCCATCGATGACCCTCACTCGCTGCTCGACATCGAACTACCGGAGCCGACGCCCGGGCCTCGTGATCTGCTGGTCGAAGTACACGCCATTTCGGTAAACCCGGTGGATACCAAGATCCGTATGCGCGTGCAGCCGGAAAACGGCCAGCACCAAGTACTCGGCTGGGATGTAGCCGGGGTGGTGCGCGCGGTGGGTTGCGACGTCAGCCTGTTCAAGCCTGGCGACGAGGTGTTCTACGCCGGTGCGCTGGATCGGCCCGGCGCTAACAGCGAACGGCATCTGGTCGATGAACGCATCGTTGGACGCAAACCGGCCACGCTGGATTTCGCTGCCGCCGCGGCGCTGCCGCTGACCTCGATCACCGCCTGGGAACTGCTGTTTGAACGCCTGCAGATCAGCGAAGGAAAGGAAGACCACGATCAGCGCCTATTGATTGTCGGTGCGGCCGGTGGCGTTGGGTCCATCCTCACCCAACTGGCACGGCAGCTGACTGGACTCAAGGTGATCGGCAGCGCGTCGCGCAGCGATACTCAATCCTGGGTGCGTGAGCTCGGCGCGCATGAAGTGATCGATCACAGCCAGCCGCTCGCCGCCGAACTGCAACGTCTAGGCATCGCAGACGTCACCCATGTCGCCAGCCTGACACACACCGATCTGCATCTGCCTCAGATCGTCGAGGCGCTACAGCCTCAGGGCCGCCTGGCGCTGATCGACGACCCGGCGGGCCTCGACATCAGCCTGCTCAAGCGCAAGAGCCTATCGCTGCACTGGGAGTTCATGTACACCCGCTCGCTGTACCAGACGCCGGACATGATCGCGCAGCACACGCTGCTCAACCGCGTCGCCGAGCTGATCGACAACGGCGTACTCAAAACCACCCTGGGCGAGCATTACGGGACAATCAACGCGCAGAACCTGCGCCGCGCCCACGCCTTCATCGAAAGCGGCAAGGCCAAGGGCAAGATCGTCCTCGAAGGCTTTTGACGCGTAGGTCGGCTGAGTGCCGCCTCAGGACGAGGCGGCTTCCTGCCTGCGCTGCGGACTAGCAATCTGACCGGTGTACCAAGCCAGGCATGCCGCCAGCAGCGCGCATACCGTGATCACCAATGCCATCGGTACGGCCGTGCCATTGTGCAGCCAACCGACCGCGGCCGACGCAACGGCGGCGATACAGAATTGCAGACTGCCCATCAGCGCCGACGCCAATCCAGCCTGTTGGCCCTGCTTCGCCATGGCGCAGGCCGTGGCGTTCGGCAGAATGCTGCCGAGGCTCGCCAGGCCCGCGAACAGCGGAATCAGCAGCGGCCAGAGCACATCCGGCCTGCTCAATGCAACGGCGAGCAACGTCGCTCCGCACGCGAAGTAGAACCAGACGAAACGCCGCAGCCAGAAGCCCGGACCGCGCGACCGGAGCAGCCTCGCATTGACCTGCGAAACGATGATGAAGCCCGCCGCGTTGCTGCCGAACAACCAGCCATAGTGCTCGGCCGGCACGCCGTACAGCTCGATGAAGACGAAGGGCGAGCCGGCGATATAGCCGAACATGCCCGCCATCGCCACGCCGCCAGCGAGCGCGAAGACAATGAATTCACGGTCGCGAAACAAGGCGACATAGCGACCAAAGGTGCCGCTCAAGGGAAGCTTCGGAGCGTCGGCTGGCAGCGTTTCCGGTAACCGCAGCGCGACCGCGATCCCGCACAGTGCACTGAATGCTGTCAGCGAGACGAATATCGATTGCCAACCGAAGGTGTTGAGCAGCAACCCTCCCGCCAGCGGCGCGAGAATTGGCGCGACACCCATCACCAACATCAGCTGGGAGAAAACCTTGGCCCCCTGCACCGGATCGCAGCTGTCTCGGACGACCGCGCGGGTGATCACCATTCCGGCGCAACCGCCCAGCGCCTGGACGAAACGTGCGGCTATCAACCAATCGAGCGATGGCGCGAACGCGCAGGCCACCGAGGCAAGGGTGAACAGCGTGACGCCGACCAGCAGCGGCAAGCGCCGCCCATAGCGATCCGCCAGCGGCCCGTAGATCAACTGACCGAAGGCAAGACCGACGAAATACGCCGCCAGCGACAGCTGGACGTGTTCGACGTCCGTCGCGAACGCATGCGCCATTGCGGGGAATGCGGGTAGATAAAAGTCGATGGCCAAGGGGCCGAAAGCGCTGAGCGCGCCCAGAATGAGCAGAATCGAAAGGGGCATTTGGTAAAAACTCGCGAAGCGGAATAGTCGACGCATCGATATGCAGCGAAGCCGCAGCCGAGATCGAACATTTACAGAGAAGGTGAGATGCTGTTACATACACAGACGATTGTAAACAACCAAAGTTGCAGAGATTGAAGGACAGCTCCGTATCATCCGCCCTTCCAAGGGCCTCAACGCAGCCCGATGCTGCCGTAGCTCAGACATGCGAAGAACCAAAGAAGACGCCGAAAAGACCCGTATTGCGCTGCTCGCGTCCGCCGAGCGGTTGTTTTTAGACAAGGGTGTGGCGCATACCAGCCTCGATCAGATAGCCCGCGATGCCGGCGTGACCCGTGGCGCCGTGTACTGGCATTTTCAGAACAAGGCTCACCTGTTTCATGAAATGCTCAATCAGGTGCGGCTGCCGCCGGAACAGATGACCGAGCGGCTTTGCAGCTGCACCCAGCAGCAGCCCTTGCGTGCGCTGCGCGACCTCTGCATCGAAGGTATCAGCGCGCTAGGCCGTGACGAACAGAAACGCCGCGTGATGACCATACTGCTGCACCGCTGTGAGTTCACCGAGGAACTGCGCGAAGCCGAAGAGCGCCATCATGCGTTCATCAACATGTTCATCGAGCTTTGTGAAGGGATGCTCGAGCGCGCCGCCGACAACCTGTACCCAGGCGTAACACCGCGACTCGCCGCACGCTCGGTCCATGCTCTGATCGTCGGCCTGTTCAGTGACTGGACCCGCGACGCCAGCCTGTTCGACCCGGAAGTCGATTGCCCGGCCCTGGTCGATCCGCTCTTCCGAGGCCTGATCCGCAACTGGGACGACGCAGCCAAGGCGCTTACCTGAGCGCCTTTCGCCTCATGTGCGCCTGGTGCCAGGCGCGACCCGCTCATCGGACCTGATAGCCCTCCTCCTCGATCGCTTCGCGAATCGCCGCGGCGCTCAGGTTGCCCTCAACCTGTACCACACTGGCTTGCAGATCGACGCGAACCCTGGCCTGAGCATCGCGCGCCTGGATCGCACGGGTCACGGCGCGCTCGCAATGAGCGCAGGTCATGCCTGTTACGTTGAAGGTCTGCATCAATGAGGTCTCCGTGGCTGTCTATGGATAAATCGAGCTTGCCATGCAGGCGCGAAAGTCCAGTGGCTTTCGCTGCGCCAATTGGCTACTAGACTTGACCTTCCCACAAGGTAAAGGTTGAACATCATTGGCCACAGGCCATTCGGGAGCCAATCATGCCCAGCTCAACCTACACCTTGCCCATCAACGGCATGACCTGCGCCAGCTGTGCCGGCCGGGTCGAGCGTGCCTTGTTGAAAGTGCCCGGCGTACAAAGCGCCGCCGTAAACCTGGCTGGCGAACAGGTGCGTGTCGAAGCCACCGAAGGCCAGGTCGAGGAGCTGGTTCAGGCGGTGGAAAACGCTGGCTATGGTGTGCCGGTGCGGTCGCTGGAATTGGCGATCGACGGGATGACGTGCGCCAGTTGCGCGGGCCGCGTCGAACGTGCCCTGCTCAAGGTGCCGGGGGTCCGCAGCGCCTCGGTGAATCTCGCCAGCGAACGAGCGCACGTCGAGTTGCTCGGGACGGTGGAGCCTGCGGTCCTGATCCAGGCCGTCGAGGCGTCTGGCTACGAAGCCCGGGCCAGCGGTATCGAACAACCGGATAGCGACAGGACCGAGAACCGCCTGCAGCGCGAACGTCTCGCGGTAATCGTCGCGCTATTACTGGCGACGCCGCTGGTGATGCCGATGTTCGGTGAGCTGTTCGGCCTTCACTGGATGCTGCCGCCTTGGCTGCAGTTGCTGCTCGCCACCCCGGTGCAGTTCATTCTCGGTGCGCGTTTTTATATCGCAGGTTGGAAGGCCGTGCGCGCTGGCGCCGGCAACATGGACCTGCTGGTCGCCATCGGCACCAGCGCGGGCTACGGCCTGAGCCTCTATCAATGGTGGATGGCGCCGGCTGGGCAGACGCCGCACTTGTATTTCGAGGCTTCGGCGGCGGTCATCGCGCTGGTTTTGCTCGGCAAATACCTGGAAAGCCGCGCCAAGCGCCAGACCAGCGCCGCCATTCGCGCCCTCGAGGCGCTGCGCCCGGATCGCGCGATGCGAGTCGTCGATGGTCGCGAGGAGGATGTCGCCATCGCCGCGCTACGGCTGAACGATCTGGTGCTGGTCAAGCCAGGTGAGCGCTTCCCGGTCGATGGCGAGGTGGTCGAAGGCGAGAGCCAGGCCGATGAGGCCCTGATCAGCGGTGAAAGCCTGCCCGTGAGCAAGATGCCCGGCGACCGCATTACCGGCGGCGCGATAAACGGCGAAGGCCGGTTGCTGGTCCGCACCACCGCATTAGGTGGCGAGACGGTGCTGGCGCGCATCATTCGCCTGGTCGAGGATGCCCAGGCGGCAAAGGCGCCGATCCAGAAGCTGGTAGACAAGGTCAGCCAGGTATTCGTCCCGGCGGTGCTGGTGATTGCGCTATTGACGTTGATCGGCTGGATGCTGGCTGGCGCGCCGGCCGAAGTCGCGCTGATCAACGCCGTCGCCGTGCTGGTGATCGCCTGCCCCTGCGCCCTCGGCCTGGCCACCCCGGCGGCGATTCTGGCCGGCACGGGCGTGGCGGCGCGTCACGGCATATTGATCAAAGATGCCGAAGCTCTGGAGGTCGCGCATGCCGTGACAGCCGTTGCCTTTGACAAGACCGGCACGCTCACCTCCGGCAAGCCACGCATCGTTCATCTGCATGCCGTCGACGGAGACGATTCCAAGTTGTTGCAGCAGGCCGGAGCGCTGCAGCGCGGCAGCGAACATCCCCTCGCCCAAGCGGTACTCGACCGTTGCGCAGAATGGGACATTACGGTCACCGATGTGGAGCGGAGCCAGTCGCTCACTGGGCGCGGGATTGCCGGTGACCTCGATGGCCGCTCGCTGGCGCTGGGCAACCGCAGGCTGCTGGACGACAACGGCCTGCAACCGGGCGAAATGGCGGGCAAAGCCGAAGCTTGGGAGAACGAAGGCCGCACCCTGTCCTGGCTGATCGAGACAGCGCCGCAGCCTCGCGTGCTCGGCCTGTTCGCCTTCGGCGACAGCCTCAAGGACGGCGCCGCCGAAGCCATCGCCGCCCTCAACGCACGGCATATCCGCAGCCACCTGATCACTGGCGACAACCGCGGCAGTGCGCGCGTGGTGGCCGAAGCACTGCACATCGACAGCGTGCACGCCGAGGTGCTGCCGGCCGACAAGGCCGCCGCGGTGGCCGAGCTGAAAAAAGGCGGCGCGGTGGTAGCAATGGTCGGCGACGGCATCAACGATGCGCCGGCGCTGGCCGCCGCCGATGTGGGCATCGCCATGGGCGGAGGCACCGATGTGGCCATGCACGCCGCGGGCATTACCCTGATGCGCGGTGATCCCCGGCTGGTACCGGCGGCGCTGGAGATCAGCCGACGCACCTATCGCAAGATCCAGCAGAACCTCTTCTGGGCCTTCATCTACAACCTGGTGGGCATCCCGCTGGCGGCCTTGGGCTTTCTCAGCCCGGTGGTGGCAGGTGCGGCGATGGCGCTGTCGAGTGTCAGCGTGGTCAGCAATGCATTGTTGCTCAAGCGCTGGGAGCCGAAGGAATAACCTGCCGCCATACGCGCTGTGGCCGGCAGGGTGCCGATGGAACACCGCGCCGACCCTGCCCACAACAACCTCACACCGATTCGTCTGGATGCGCATATGAACATTGGCCAAGCAGCAAAGAAAAGCGGGTTGTCGGCAAAGATGATTCGCTACTACGAGTCCATCGACCTGATCTCCCCCGCCGTGCGCAGCGCCAACGGCTACCGTCACTACGGCGAGGACGACCTGCACCGCCTCGCCTTCATCAAGCGCTCGCGTGACATGGGGTTTTCGCTGGAGGAAGTGAGCAAGCTGCTCACGCTCTGGCAGGACCGCCAGCGCGCCAGCGCCGATGTGAAGGAGCTGGCTGGCGCGCACATCGAAGCATTGAACCAGAAGATCGCGGAGCTGGTTGGCCTGCGAGATACGTTGCAAGCGCTTGTCGATTCCTGCCACGGCGATGGGCGCCCGGACTGTCCTATTCTCAAGGATTTAGAGTCACGTGGATGCTGTTGAAGCATGCATCAGCACCGTCGACAGCACGGTTCAGAGCGTCAAGATCGACTAGTGCCGGCGGTGAGCAGTCCAGACCAAGACGCAGATCAGCGCGGTCATGATACTCATCTCAAGCATCATCGGCGCGCTGAGCAACTGACTCAGGACACTCTTATCCCGGTTAAGCAGATAGGTCATCAGCATCAACAGTGCCAACGCACCCATGAATACAACGATACCTTGAACGACTCCATTCAGACGCTTCATCATTCACCACTCCATGTGATAACTAGGCTCGGATACTGGCGTATTGAACCCTGCGGAGTGATGCAGTTCCCAAAACGATAAAATAACGATTAGTCGTCAGGCCTGCGACTGCAAATAATTCTTTAGCCCGATGCGATCGATCATGCCGAGCTGCTGCTCCAGCCAGTAGGCGTGATCCTCTTCAGTGTCCAACAGCTGCAGCTCGAGAATTTCCCGCGTCTGGTAATCGCCATGCTGCTCAGACAGCGTGATGCCCTTGGCCAGGGCTTCGCGCACCTTGTACTCAAGTGCCAGATCGGCTCGCAACATTTCCGGCACGGTATGGCCTGGATGCATCGCCTCCGGCGTCATGTCTGGAGTGCCTTCGAGGAAAAGAATGCGTTTGAGCAACGCGTCGGCGTGCTGGGTTTCCTCTTCCATCTCGTGATTGATCCGCTCATAGAGCTTGGTAAAGCCCCAATCGGCATACATCCGCGAGTGCAGGAAATACTGATCGCGCGCCGCCAGCTCCCCACGCAGCAGTTCTTTCAGATATTCGATGACCTGTGGCTGACCTTGCATTGCGACTCTCTCCTGCACTGACATTGGAACGCCGGGCAATGATACGCCCAATCATCGGCAGATTGACCGCAGCCCCATCGCCGCAGGCAAAGCCGGCTGACCAGCGGGTCACTTCAGCATAGGCCGAACTCCCGAGCCAGAGCGGGGTTCTACTGGTTTGCCGCCGCGTTTCGTACGGTCGCCGCGACGCCCTGCTCGTCTTTATCGCCCAGGAGAACGGATGCCGCTTTTATCGTCGAGAAACCATTCACGGTCTCTCTGCATCACCGCATTGATCTGCAGTTTGTTGTCCCTGTCCGGCTGTTCCGAAGACAAGGAGCCAGCGCAAGTCCCGCCACGCGTCGCCGTCGTCGAGCCGCTGCAGCGCATTGATAACGGCCCCGAGTCGTTGAGCTTTCCCGGCGTGGTCGAAAGCGTAACCAGCACGCAGCTGGCGTTCCAGGTGCCGGGCCGTGTCGAGCGGATCCTTGTCGACGAGGGCGAACGCGTTGAAAAAGGTCAGCCGGTGGCCAAGCTCGATGACACCGACTACGAGCTGCAACTGCGCGAAGCCGAGGCGCGGCTGCGCCAGCTGGAGGCAGATCTGGCGCGCAAGCGTGCCCTTTTGGCCGAGGGGATTCTCGCCCCCGCCGCGGTCGAGCCGCTGCAGGCCAATGTGGTGGCGGCGCGGGTCGCCCGTGACAGCGCCCTCCGCGATATCAATCACAGCACGCTGGAGGCACCGTTCGATGGTGTGGTCGCGCGCCGGCTGGTCGAACCGGACATGGTGGTCGCCACGGGTACGCCCGTGCTTGAGCTGCAGAACAATCAACACATCGAGGTCACGGTCGACCTGCCAGAGAGCGCGGCGCTGAGCATCCCGCTGAACAAAACATTGGAGGCCGAAGGCGAACTGGTGATCGCCGACCTGACCCTGCCGCTGGCCTACAAGGAACACAGCACCCAGCCCCGCGAAGGCTCACGCACCTACAGCCTGACACTGCAGGGCGAGCCGCCGGCCGACTACAACCTGCTGCCGGGAATGGCCATGCGGGTTCGCCTGCAGCGCCCGCCTGCTCCGCAAGACCATCCGCAGCCGCGCTTCCGCCTGCCACTCAACGCCGTGCAAACAGCGCCGAACGGCAGCCATTACCTCTGGTTGGCGGTGGACGGCCATGCCCAACGCCAGGATTTGCAGCTAGAGCGCATCGAAAACGATCACGCGGTGGTCAGCGGCGAGCTGAACAACGACATGCTGGTAGTGGTAGCGGGCGGCAGCAAACTGTCGGAAGACCAACCGATCAAAGCCGAACGGCGGAAGTAAACGGATGGATTTAGCGCGTTACGCCATCTGCAAACCGGTCAACATCTGGGTGCTGGTACTGATCTGCCTGGTCGGCGGCGTGCTCGCCTTCTTCGAAATGGGCCGCCTGGAAGACCCCGAATTCACCATCAAGGAAGCCATCGTCACGGTGCAGTATCCCGGCGCGACCGCGCTCGAGGTCGAGCAGGAAGTGACCGAACCCTTGGAGAGCGCCATCCAGGAGCTCTCCGAGGTCAAGGAAATCCGCTCGCGCTCGATGATCGGCCTGGCGGAAATCCGTGTCGAAATTCAGGACCGTTATTCCGGTGAGCAGCTCGACCAGATCTGGGATCAGCTGCGCAGCAAGGTCGAGGATGCTCGGCAACAGCTGCCTCCCGGCCTGGACCCACCGCTGGTTAACGACGACTTTGGCGATGTCTACGGCATCTTCTTTGCCCTGACCGGTGAAGGCCTGACGCTGGAAGAGCTGCATGAAGTCGCCAAGGACATGCGCCGCGGGCTGATCACGGCGGACGGCGTTGGCCAGGTCGAACTGGCCGGCGTGCGTGAAGAGCGAATTCTGGTGGAAGTCGATCAGGCGCGTCTGGCCGCACTGAAGCTGTCTCCACAAGAGCTGGTTGCGGCGCTGACCGATGCCGACGCAGCGGTGGAAGCCGGCGGCGTGCGGGCCGGCGAATTCTTCGTGCACATCCGCCCGACCGGCGCGTTCGATTCCCTGGATGCGCTGCGTGCATTGCCGGTGGGCCAGGGCCAGCAAAGCGTCGACCTGGGTTCCATCGCCACCTTGAAACGCGAATACGCCGAACGGCCACGCCAGATCATCCGCCATAACGGCGAGCCGGCATTGACCCTGGGTATCAGTGGTGTGTCGGGGAGCAACATCGTCGAAGTCGGTCGTAGCGTCGAGGCGAAGCTGGAATCCATGCAGCACCTGATGCCGCTGGGCGCCGAACTGCATCCGCTGTATCAACAGCACAGCATCGTCAACGAGTCGGTCAACAGCTTCGCGCTCAACGTCTTCCTGTCCGTGGCCATTGTCGTCGGCGTGCTGTGCCTGGCCATGGGTGTACGCGCCGGCGCGATCATCGGCGCCGTGCTGTTTCTTACCGTGCTCGGCACGCTGCTGCTCATGTGGATCGGTGGGATCGAGCTGGAACGCATCTCCCTCGGCGCGCTGATCATCGCCATGGGCATGCTGGTGGACAATGCCGTAGTGGTCTGCGACGGCATGCTGATCGAGAAACAGCGCGGCAAAAGTATCCTCGAAGCCTCGCGCAAGACGCTGCAGCAGACGCAGTGGTCGCTGCTGGGCGCGACCATCATCGGCATCCTGGCCTTTGCCGGAATCGGCCTGTCGCAGGACACCACAGGTGAATTCCTCTTCTCGCTGTTCTTCGTCATCGCCGCGTCGCTGCTGCTCAGCTGGCTGCTGGCGCTGCTGGTGGTGCCGCTGTTCGGGCATTACCTGCTCGAGCGCAAGGGTGACAAACAGGACCAAGACGCTAACCCGGACGATGCCTACAGCGGGCCGATCTACAACCGCTACCGGCATATCGCGGGCGTTGTGCTGGGTCGGCCCTGGCTGACGCTGGGCATCTTAGTTGTGCTGACGGTCCTCAGCGTGCTGGGCTTCAGCCGCGTGCCACAGAGCTTCTTTCCGCCATCGAGCACGCCGATCTTCTACGTGAACCTGTTCCTGCCGCAGGGCACGCACATTCGCGAAACCAGCCGCATCGCCGAGGATGTCGAGGGTTATCTGAAGCAGCTGGACGGTGTCACCGATGTGTCGACCTTTGTCGGCGCGGGCGCGTCGCGCTTCATGCTTACCTACGCGCCGGAACAGCCCAACCCGGCGCTGATGCACTTTCTGGTACGCACCAAAGAGGCCGAGGTGATCGCCGATCTGGTTCGCGAGGTGAACCAGACACTGCCGGGCCGCTACCCGTCTGCGGACGTTGCCGCCGCGCAATTCATGTTCGGCCCCAACGCCGAAGCCAAGCTCGAAGCGCGGATCAGCGGCCCTGACAATGACGAGTTGCGCCGGCTGTCGGCCGAAGGTCAGCGAATCCTTCACGAACAGGGCCAGGTCTTCAACATCCGCGACGACTGGCGCTCGCCTGTGCCGGTGCTGCGCCCGCAGCTGGCCCTGGACCGCCTGGCCGATGCCGGGCTGACCCGTCAACAGGTGGCGCAGGCGCTGTCGGTGGCCAGCGATGGCCAGCAGGTCAGTGTGTTCCGCGATCAGGACGAGCTGATCCCGATCCTCCTGCGCGCCACCCCGGTGGATCGCGTCGAACCGGGCGATCTCCTGCAACGGCTGATCTGGAGCCCGGCCACCCGCAGCTATGTGCCGCTGGCCCAGGTTGCGGACGGCATCGAGGCTACGACCGAGGAGTCGATGATTCGCCGTTACGGCCGCGAACGGACCATCGCCGTCCGTGCTGAACCGCGCGACGGCGAGAACACCAACGTCGCCTTTGAGCGCATTCGTCCGTTGATCGAGGGCATCGAATTACCGATCGGCTATTCGCTGGAATGGGGCGGCGATCACGAACAGTCGTCCGATGCCCAGCAGGCGCTGTCCAGCACGCTCGCGGTGCCCTACCTGGCAATGGTGCTGGTGACGGTGCTGCTGTTCGCCAAGGTCCGTCAGCCACTGATGATCTGGCTGGTGGTGCCGATGGCGCTGTGCGGCGTCACGCTCGGGCTGCTGGTAACCGGCCAGCCGTTCGGCTTCATGGCCCTGCTCGGCCTGCTCAGCCTCACGGGCATGCTGATCAAGAACGCCGTGGTGCTGGTGGACGAGATCGACCGGCAGATAGCAGACGAAGTCCCTCGACTGACGGCCATCATCGAAGCCTCCGCTTCGCGCCTGCGACCGGTGATGATGGCGGCCGGCACTACGGTGCTGGGCATGGTGCCGCTGCTGTTCGACCCCTTCTTCGCCAACATGGCCGTGACCATCATGGGCGGGCTGGGCTTCGCCACTCTGCTCACCTTGCTGGCGGTGCCCTGTCTGTACCTGCTGTTCATGCGCGTCAAACCGGAGGAAACCTGATGCCGAGCCGACTGCCCCGTACGCCCCTGGTCTGGGCACTGGCGTTGGCCCTCGGCGCCTGCTCCAGCGTGCCGGAGCGGCCGGCACCCGATGTGCCGGATAGCTGGTTTCATGCAGTGCGCCAGCAGCCAGCCGACGCCGAGGCGCTTGCCGATTGGTGGCAGCGATTCGACGATCCAGTACTGACAAGGCTGGTGCGTCAGGCGCTGGAGAACAATCGCGACATCCACCTGGCCATGCTGCGCGTCGACACCGCGCGTGCACAATTGCGGCAGGCGCGGGCGGGCCTGTTTCCCACCTTCGATCTGCCCGGCTCGGCCAGCCGTCAATGGATCGAAAACAACAACGCACAGGATCCCAACAGCCCCATCGGCGAATTCATTCCGGATGAAGACGTGATTACCTTCGACAACTGGGAACTGGCGCTACAGGCCAGTTGGGAGCTGGATATCTTCGGTGCCACCCGCGCGCGAACCGACAGTGCGCGCCAACAGATTCGATCCGCCCAAGCCCAAGCCATTGCGGCACGGCTGGCGGTCGCCTCGAATACGGCGCAGGGCTACATGCAACTGCGCGCCCTTGAGGGGCAACGCGCGCTTTTGGTTGAAGGGATCGAGCTGGCGAAAGGCCTCGAACATATCGCCAGCCGACTGTTCGAGGCGGGTGAGGTCACCCGGCTGGACGTCGAGGCCAGCACCGCTGAACGCGCCTCGCTGCAGGCGGATCTGGATGAGCTGGAAATCAACCTGGCCGAAGCGAGGCTGGCACTGGATACGCTGCTCGCCGAACCGCCAGGAAGCACCGCCCGGCGGCTTACACCCGACGCCAAGGTTCCACTGGCTGACAAGCCCATCCCGCCCGGACAGCCGCTGGACCTGCTGCGAAGGCGCCCGGATCTGATTGCCGAAGCGGCGCAGTTGCAAGCAGCCCAACTGCAATCGTTAGCCGCCCGCCGCGATCTGTTCCCGACGCTTGCCGTGCAGGCGGCAGTCGGGCGCTCGGGGCTGGCGTTGGGTGATGCCTTTTCTACCGCGTCGAATTTCGCCCGCCTCGGAGCGACCTTCGGCCTGCCCTTTCTCGACTACCGCCGGCGCGGTGCGGCGATCGACCTGGCGGATGTGGAAGGCGAAAGTGCCTACCTCGGCTTCCAGCAGGCGCTGGCCGAAGCGCTCGAAGAGGTCGAGCGCTCACTGGTGCGCATCGACGGGCAACAACGCCGTCTGGACTCGCTGCGCACCACCCTCCGCCATCGCGCCTATGCCTATGAGCTGGCGCAAAAGAGCTATCGACTGGGCGAAGCGAACCTCAACGAAGTGCTCGACGCCCAGCGCGGTTCGCTGCGCGCTCGCCAGCAAGCGCTGCAAGGCCGCACGGCGTTGGCAACAGCGCAGGTGGCGTTGTTCGTCGCGCTGGGCGGCGGCTGGGAAATGGATCCGAGTGCGGTGCAGGACGTAGAGCCAGCGCCGAAAACGTCGGACTCGGAGCGCGTGGACTGAAAGCATCTGGCTGAGCGATGCTCAGCAGCACTGGAAAGCGTTCCGGTAGCCAGAGTACGCCAGGCGCTTGCGAGCGGTCCTTCACTCACCACCACGGCGAAGACCCGGACCGCGAGCAAGCTCGCTCCTCAAGAGGCGGCGTAAGACGTGATTTCCTTCGGGTGCCCTGCCACGGAATGAGCGGACATTGGACTTGCGCATCAGAGCGAGTCCATTTCCTGTAAGAGCCAGCAGGACGCGCAGTCCTTGCTGGCGTTGCCTTTGTCGAATTACTCGACCGCCAGGTTCGCGAGCACACTCGCGCCTACGGAAAGCGGGGCAAAGCGCCCTCGATGCCTGCCCCGCGGATCACCGCCGGTCAGTTACGCATCCAGGGCGGCGTGGGCGGTTCGTCGCTGGGTTCGTCCGTGGCGTTGCGCAGGGCTTCCTTTCGCGCCTGGTCAGCGAGGGTCGCCTTGATTTCCCGCATCACGGCATCCAGATCGGCGGCGTCTTCCGGTTCGGCGAACTCACCGGTCAGCTCGGAATCCGGTGTCAGCTTGCCGTCTTCGTACAGCGCCCACATCTCCTTGGCGTAACGGGTGAATTTTAGCTCCGGCGCAAACTGCCCGAAATAAGCTGACATGTTGCCGACGTCCCGTTCGAGCATCTCGAAGGCGTGGTTGTTACCCGCCGCATCGACTGCCTGTGGCAGGTCAATGATGACCGGCCCATGCTCATCGAGCAGCACATTGAATTCGGACAGGTCGCCATGCACCAGGCCGGCGCAGAGCATCTTGACCACTTCATGGATCATGAAGGCATGAAATTCCCGCGCATCGTCGGGGTGCAGGTCGACGTCGTTGAGGCGTGGCGCGGCATCGCCGTCTTCGCCGGAGATCATCTCCATCAGCAGCACGCCATCGAGAAAGTCATACGGTTTGGGCACACGCACGCCCGCATCCGCCAGCCTGAACAAGGCGGCCACTTCAGCGTTCTGCCAGTTTTCTTCCTTCTCCTTGCGCCCGTGCTTGGAACCCTTGGCCATGGCGCGAGCATCGCGGCTGCTACGAACCTTGCGGCCTTCCTGGTATTTGACGGCCTGTCTGAAGCTGCGGTTGTTGGCTTCCTTGTAGACCTTGGCGCAACGCAGCTCGTCACCGCAGCGCACCACATAGACCGCTGCTTCCTTGCCGCTCATCAGCGGCCGCAGCACTTCGTCGATCAGCCCATCCTCGACCAGCGGCTCGAGTCGTTTTGGCGTTTTCATCAGCAGCTTACAGACCCTTTTCGACTATGCAGGTCTGCAGGTTACGGTAATCGTCAGCGGGCTTCCATGCTCGCCAGCAAGTTTAAAAGCGCGTTGTGGATTGGCATCCAGGGTGAGCAGGACGGACAATCGAAATCAATCACTCAGGGAGCACCGCAATGCTCGATTTCGACCGCTGCTGGCAAGCCCTCTGCGAACGCGACGCCGGCTACGACGATCGCTTCGTGTTCGCCGTTCGCTCGACCCGAATCTTCTGCCGCCCAAGCTGCCCGGCGCGTCGTCCGCGGCGTGACGGCGTCAGCTTCTTCAGCAATGCCACGGATGCCCAAGCCGCCGGTTACCGCGCGTGCAGACGCTGCTCGCCACAGGGGCAGAGCCCAGCCGAACAGCTGGATGCGCTGGTTATTGCCGCCTGTCGCCTGCTGGATGAAAGCCCCGAGCCGATGACGCTGGAGCAACTGGCCGCGCGTATCGGCCTGTCCTCGTCGCACCTGGCGCGCGGGTTCAAAACCCGCACCGGCCTCACGCCACGCGCCTGGGCGGCCGCCCGACGCCGTGAACGACTGGAGACGCGGCTGCCTGCCGCCGACTCGGTGTTAGGAGCCGCCCTCGATGCGGGCTTTGGCAGTACGCGCGGGGCCTACCAGAGCGTCACGGCATTGAGTCCGGCACAGCGCCGCCGTAAAGGTGCCGGCGAGTCCCTGCGCTATGCAACCAGCGCCTGCCCGTTGGGGTTGCTGCTGATCGCGGCCAGCAACCAAGGGATTTGCGCGCTGTTGTTCGGAGACGACGAACAGGCGCTGCTGAGCGAACTGCAGTCGCGCTTCGCCGCGGCCGAGTTGCTCCGGGATCAGGAAGGACTGGGCGAGTGGCTGCGCTCGATCCTGGCTCAGTTGGAAGAGCCCTCGCGCGCCGCGCGGTTGCCACTCGACCTGCGTGGCAGTGCGTTTCAACAGCGCGTCTGGCAAGCGCTGCAGGACATCCCCAGGGGCCAGACGCGGCGCTACGGCGAGTTGGCCGAACATCTCGACAGCCACGCCCGGGCCGTCGCCAGAGCCTGCGCCAGCAATCCGGTCGGGCTGTTGGTGCCCTGTCATCGGGTCGTCGGCGCCAATCAATCGCTGACCGGTTATCGCTGGGGACTCGAACGCAAAGCGGCGCTGCTCGAATCGGAGCGCGAGGATTCGGGAGCCTGACGGCGATTTGGCGGTCCGATACTCCACACCCCCGGAGTCGAGAGCCGCCATGACCGAACTGAAACGCTATCGCATCCACTACCTGATCAACGGCAACCCGTCGTCGCTGACGCTCAGCTCCTTTGAAGAACCGGACATGGAGCAAGCCGAACTGGAGATTCTGCTGCATCATGTTCGCGAGCCACGCGCGGCGACCGATGCCCCTTGGGAGATTCCGGTGCGCCCCAGCGAGGACAGCCGCATGGCCGAACTGGGTGTCAGCGACATCCAGATCGAGGAAGAGCCGAATCGCTGAACGCTGCTCGAACCCGTACCAGCCCAGGAGAAACCGTGCGCCTGATCGACACCCACACCCATCTCGACTTCGACCCTTTCGACGCCGACCGCGGTGAGGTGCTCACGCGCTGCCGCGAGGCAGGTGTGGAGCGTTTGCTCGTGCTTGGCGTGCACCAGGCCAATTGGGCGCGCGTCTGGCAGTTGGCGACGGACGAACCGGCCGTTTACGCAGCGCTGGGCCTGCACCCGGTGTTTCTCCAGGACCACCAAGCGGAACACATCGATGAGCTGCGTGACTGGCTGGTCCGTCTTCGCGGACAGGACAAGCTCTGCGCCATCGGCGAGATCGGCCTGGATTACTACATCGAAGCCCCCGACAAAGCCCGCCAGCAACGATTGCTCGAAGCCCAGCTGGAACTGGCTGACGAGTTCGAACTGCCGGTGTTACTACATGTGCGCCGTGCCCACGCGCAGATGATCGCCACCCTGAAGGAGCGCAAGCTCAAGCGCGCCGGTATCGCCCACGCTTTCAGCGGCAGCTGGGAGGAAGCGCGTGAATATATCAAGCTGGGGTACAAACTCGGCTTGGGTGGTGCGGGAACCTGGCCGCAGGCGCATCGTATGCACCGGGTGCTGCAGCAGCTACCGCTGGACAGCATCGTGCTGGAAACCGACGCACCCGACATCGCGCCGCACAGCCACGCAGGTCAGCGCAACAGTCCGGAGTTTCTGCCGGACATCTGTCGCGAGTTGGCCGAATTGCGCGGCATTAGCCCTGAGGAGCTGGCCGACGCGAGTTATCGAAACAGCTGTGAGCTGTTTGGCTGGCGCTAAGCACGGCGTTGAAAAACGTTATGAAATCCGCCGCCTTGCTGTAGCGCGCCGATATCCCGCGGCAGCTCAGCACGATCACTCGGCTGGTTCGCATTCGGATTAACCGCCGCGCCGAGCCCGCGCTGTTACAAACCAAGCCGTAGAGAGCAGACGCTCGCCTCCGGTTTCGAACGCGGCAGCCTGAGCTCAGTCTTCGAGCGGATCGTGCCCCCAATTCATCAGCGAATGCCGCCAGCGGCTGTCTTGTATGTCGCCTTTGGGCCGCTGGGCAAGATGACGATGAACGTAGCCGATCACCTTGCGCATCGCCTGGTAATCGGCATCATCTAATTCAGCCTGGCGTCGTCCCTTGAGCTCGAGGATGCGCTCACCCATCGCATGACCAACCGCTTCGCCATCGCCAGGCGCAGTAACCTTTTCGCCCTCGCTGGTCATGCCGACGCTGCGGCTGGTTTCGCTCTCGAGCCAACGGCGCAGCGCGGTGGGCGGCATGTTCACGACCTGATGAAATTCATCGCGGATGCCCTGCCGCGTTTTTTCGTCGAACTCACTCATCGTTCGCCCTCTCGTTCCAGAGCGGCAACCAGTTCGTCTTTTTTCATTTTTGATCGGCCGCGAATGTTTCGCTGCGCGGCACGGCGCATGAGTTCGGGTTTATTCAGCCCACTGAGAGCCGGCTCGCGCTCGCGACTGGCTTTGCGCGCAACGTCTGCGGGTTGTTTTGAATGCTGCTTGCCGCGCCGAGAATCCGCCCGCTTCTTGCGCGTCGTGCGGGCGTATTCCTTTTCGCTTAGCGATTCGCGCGCATGCTTGGGCAGGTATCGCTCACCGGTTTCGCCAGAAGGTTTGCCAGATTGGGTACCCCAATCCTCGCGGGTCCATTCGCGCAGATGATTGTCGGATGATTTCTTGCCCTCGTAGCCACCGCCGCGCTTCTTGTATTCCTGAACGGCGTATTGCGCCTTGCGCGCAGACCACTGGCCGGGCTCGCCGCCCTTGTCGCCATCGGTGACCTCTTTTTTGACCCGATCCCACAATGCGGGGTCGGTTTTCTTTGCGGTGCTGGACATGAAGCACAACTCCCAGGTTTGCCTGTTCGGCAGACCCGGGAGCGGGAGGGATTGTTCATAGCCACCGATGGATGGCCAAGCGTCACCGGCGGCTGACGATCAAACCCGGAATGCGCCGATCAATTGTTGCAAGCGACCTACCAGCTCGGTGAGCTCGCGGCTCGCCTGCTCGGTATGTCCGGCCCCTTCAGCGGTACGCTGGCCGGCTTCGTTGATGGCGACAATGTTGCGATCGATGTCGTGCGCAACGGCGGTTTGTTCTTCCGCAGCGGCGGCGATCTGCTGATTCTGATCGACGATCACACCGACGGCGCCGAGAATGTTCTCCAGCGCCTGCTGGACCTGAGCCGACTGATTGACGGTTTCCTCAGCCATCGAATGGCTCGAATGCATGGTCTTGACCGCAGCACCGACACCACCCTGCAGCCGCCCGATCATCTGCTCGATTTCCTCGGTGGACTGCTGGGTGCGCTTGGCCAGGCTGCGCACCTCGTCGGCAACGACCGCGAATCCGCGCCCCTGCTCACCAGCACGCGCCGCCTCGATCGCTGCGTTGAGCGCCAGCAGGTTGGTCTGTTCGGCTACACCCTTGATGACATCCAGCACCTGGCTGATGGCCTTGCTGTCGCTGGCCAGCTGGTTGATGACCTTGACCGACTGATCAATCTCCGCTGCCAATCGCCCGATTCCATCGACCTGAGCCGTCACCAGGCCGCGGCCGCTGACGGTTTCATCATTGACGCTTTGCGCACTGCCAACCGCAGCCTCGGCGCTGGTCGCCACTTCCTGCGCGGTCGCCGACATCTCGTTCATGGCCGTCGCGACTTGCTCGATCTGCCCGCGCTGTTCGGAAACGGTCTGGTTGCTCTCGCCGGAAATGCTCTCGACACGTGACGCCTGACGCTCCACCTCGCCGACGGTCTGGCCGACCCGCTCGATCAGCTCGCGGATCTTCGCCACGGTCTCGTTGAATACCTGGCCCAACTCGCCCAGCTCGTCGCGGCTCTGCACCTTGAAACGGGCGGTCATGTCCCCGGCAGCCACGCGGTCCATGGTCGCACCGAGGCTACGCAGCGACGCGCGAGTGGACATGTAAAAGGCGCTATAGAGATAAACCACGAGGACGAAGACCACTGCCAGCGCGGCCAGCAAGAGGGTCATCAGCAGACGCTTCTGCTCCAGTCGCTGTTCCAGCTCATCATCGAGGAAGCCGAGAATGGCGTCATTGAGCGAATAAGTCTTCGCCATCTCGATACTGATCTGGTCGTAAAAACTTTCCCAGGGACGGTCCAGGGCCTCGGCCATGATCACTTGATCCTGGAAGATATCGCTGCTGGCCTGCAAGGACGCGCGACTGGCTTCGGTGTAGCTTTCGAGCTGATGCAGCGCGGCGGCACTGCTGCCGAGCACGTCCTGCAGTTGGGCACCGTACTGCGCCTGCTGTTTCTCCAGCTCGAGCAATAGGTCGTCCAGCTTGTTGCTGGCATCGGAATTCAGGTAGCCCTGGCCAAAGGTGTAGGAACCGACTGCTCGGCCTTCGCCGAGCGCGGCGGTAATCGAGGGCGTAACCGAGGTCAGCAATTCGGACAGCATTCGCACATCGCGCTGGCCGTCCTGGCTCAGACCCGATTGGCTGGCGATCAGCTTGATCATCACTTGAGCCTTGCCCAGCAGTGCACGTGCCATCGCCGCTTTGGCCTGTAACGACTGCTGCGCCTGAGCCTCGCGCAACGCCGCATCCAGTTCATCTCGGCGCGTGTTGAATTCGGCGACCTGCTCAGGGTTTTCGCTGACTGGCGCGAGGCTCTGCATCCGAGTCGAGAGTTCACGCTCGGCATTGGTCAGCCGGGTCACCAGCGCCTGCACTTCACCGGTCTGACCGATGATGTTTTCGATCTCCACCAGATCTTTCCAGCCTTCCATCTCACGACGCATCTGCAACGCCGTCCCCAGCAGCTCCAGGCTTTGCAGCTCGGTTCGGGTGCCGACGAATTCCCGATACGAATCACGCACCAGATAGAAATTGGTCAACAGCATGGGGACGAAGAACAGCACGCTGATCAGGCTGAACTTCATGCCGAAGCTCAGACGATTCATGAATGCAATCGCGGGATACAACAAACTTTTCAAAAGACGTCTCCCAGTTTCTTATTGTATTGCCGGCAGCATCAAGGGCCGCGGCAGGGCTCGTCAGAGAGGTGGCGCGGGACACTTATACGGGATATCGGTCGCGGTTTATGTAACTTAAGGTAATGGCAGGATGATGGCCCGACAACTGGCAGAAGGCGCGCCGATTCCGGCCTATCCACCCTGCTTATGCGACGTTCGGTAGCCGCTGCGGGTTGCTGTCAGGTGCGGTTCCGCAGCTGGTGTCGGATAGGGCTAGAAAAGAAGAACCCAGAGCGCGATGGCTGCGTACCAGAGCATGCGGGCGCGAACCAGCAACGCGGCAAGGCTGTCGAGCCGAGAGAGACCTGCCTCGCCCTGATAGGGCTCGCCCAGGTCGGCCGCAGCCGGGCCAACCCCGGCCAGCAGCCGCGGAGCGGGAATATCCCAATGCAGCAGGTCATGCAGCAAGGCGCGATTGACCGCAACGAAGTTGCCAACCAAGCCGAAGCTGGCAAGCAGGACTCGCACCGGCAGCCAATCGAACGCGTGCCGAATTTGCCCAGCTCGTTCCCGCATGGCCTCGCTCCCGGCATGCTCGATCGTCAATGCGAGCAACCGGTAAGCCAGTGCGGCCATCGGCCCGAGCAATACATACCAGAAGATCACCGCAAAGAAGCCCTGATGACTGCGCCAGAGCAGTTGCGCCTCGACGGCGCGCAGAAGACTCGGCGCATCCGATGCGCCGAGGCCCAGGTCGCGTTCGGCTACCAGCATGGCGGCCTCGTCATCGCCCCGGCGCCAGGCGTCGCGGAAGGCCCCGAATTCGAGCTTCCCTTGGCCACGCCCCAGGCTGTAGAGCAACACGAGCAGATGCAATGGCAGGCTGAGCCAACCGTAAGCCAGCGGCTTGAGAGCCATCAGCAGTAAAGCCAGTAACAGCACCGGCAGGAGCACCAACAGCGATAGGCCCAACCATGGTCTGGACGCCGTCCCCGAATGGCCTTCGACTCGCTGTAGCAGGCGCAGCCAGGGGCCGTCGTGCTGCACATCACGCCGCCAATCGGTGAGCTTGTCGATGAGCAGAACCAGCAGCACCACCAAAAAAATCATGTTCGCATCCTATGAAGGCCGGTTCAGACAACGATCGAGGCCGCGCGCAGGCGCTGCCAGTCGAATGCCGGGCCCGGGTCAGTCTTGCGCCCCGGTGCGATATCGCTGTGGCCGCAGACGCGCTCCGGTGTAATGGCCGGGTACGCTTGCTGCAGTAACTGGCAGAGGCGGATCAGGCTGTCGTACTGGGCTTCGCTGAAGGGCGTTTCATCAGTGCCCTCCAATTCGATACCGAGGGAGAAATCGTTGCAGCTTTCACGATCGCCGAAACAGGACACCCCGGCGTGCCAAGCACGATCCAGGCAGGAGACGAACTGAGTGACCGCGCCATCACGTTCGACGAGGAAATGCGCCGAGACCTGCAGGCTGGCAATCTCCTCGAAGAAGGGATGCTCGTCGCTGGCCAGACAGTTCTGAAAGAATTGCTGAACCTTGCCGGTGCCGAAGCACCCGGGTGGCAGGCTGATGTTGTGGATGACCAGTAGCGAAATCTCGCCGTCCGGGCGCTGGTTGAAATTGGGCGAGGGGCAATGGCGAATGCCGCGGCACCAACCTGTCGCGTGATCCAGCTGCATCGCGGCGAGACCTGGGTAATCTGCGGGTCTGCAGGCTAGCGCCTGCGAGCCGCACGCTGCAAGCGGCGTGCGCTATTCGATGCCCGTGATCTGCTGGGGCCCAGCACGCTTCTCATCGCGACGCGAGGCGAGGCGGTCGGCCAGTCTCGTCGGTTCCGGCAGCCGGTAGCGGGTGACATAGCGCATCACCAGCTGCGGTGCGGCCGCCAGGCTGACGCGGTTACCTGGCGAGATGATCAGCGGGCGTACCTTGTCCTTGCTTCGCAATACGGTGCCGATCACTTTGCCGCCCTTGTCCAGCAGATCGACCTGATCACCGCGCCGTTCGCCAAGCGGCGCATGCTGGCCGGTGAGAATCTTCTTGGCCACGCCAATTGTCGGTAAGCCCGTTATCACGCCAAGATGCGCCGCAATGCCGAGGCCGCGCGGGTGCGCAATGCCGTGCCCATCGGAAAAGATCAGATCGGGCGTCTGCCCGAGCGATTCGAGTGCCTGTAGCACAGCCGGAAGCTCGCGAAAGGAGAGCAATCCGGGAATATAAGGCATGCAGGTCGGAACTCGCGCCAATGCCTGAGCAACCGGCTCGAGAGATTCGGCATCGAGCAGCACCGCCGCAGCGCGGGTGATCTTGCCGCCCTCCTCAAACCCGACATCGACGCCCGCAATCAGCCGCAGCGAACCAAAGCCATCTTCCAATACAACCTTGCCCGCCAGCTGCTTCTGCAGCTCCCGGGCGGAAGCAGGACTACCATCCCAACCATCGAATGCCTCGGGACGAACCGGCGGTGTGTTGACTGTCATGAAAAGCCCTCCTGTCTGTCAGATCAGCAGCGCCCAGAGCGGTTCCCCCGCCTTAGACTGAAGACTGACTGGACAGTCGCGCAAAAAAATAAGACGCTCCCGCCGGACTGCGGCAGTTTTACCCTACTTTGCCCTTATAAAAACAATCGTAATAGTCAGAAGAAAAGGCATGCTCACAGCCCAACCATTGAAACGTATCAGCATTCTGGCCACTGACGGGGTATTCGCATCGACCCTGCTGCATGCCAAGGATTTCTTTCACATGGCCAGCCTGCGGTATGGCAAGCAGCTGGGCCTGAACCTCACGCCAGCATTCGAGACAGTGCTGGTAAGCCCCGATGGCCGGTCTGTCAGTACCTTCAGCGGCCCCCGCATCGAAGTCGACGGGGCTCTGGATGATGCCGATGCGGTGATCCTCCCGGCATTCTGGGGGGATTTCGACGCGCTCTGCCGACAGTATCCCCAGGTTGCGCCCTGGCTACAGGCGCGACACGTGGCCGGCAGCGCCATCTGCGGTGAAGCCTCGGGAGCTTTCTGGATGGCAGCCGCAGGACTGCTCGACGAGCGTGAAGGCACTACACACTGGCGCTTCGCGCGCGAATTCACCGAGCGCTTTCCGCGCGTGCTCTTCACGCAGGAAAAGCATCTGACCGACAGCGACAACCTCTATTGCGCAGGCGGCACCACCTCGGCATGCGACCTCTACATGCACTTGGTCGAGCGCTTCTGCGGAGCGCACATCGCCCAAGGCATGGCGCGCGACATCCTGTTTGAGGTACGACGCAACTACAGCCCCGGCCGCATCGGTTTCGGCGGACAGAAGCTCCACCTGGACACCCGGGTCCTGCAGATTCAGGAGTGGCTGGAAGAGCACTTCGCGGAGAAATTCCGCTTCGAAGACGTCGCCCGCGATCACGGGATGAGCATTCGCAACTTCATGCGCAGGTTTCAGACGGCGACGGGCGATAAGCCGCTGCACTACTTGCAGCGACTGCGCATCGAGACGGCCAAGACTCTGCTCTCCACCACCCGCAAGAGCATCAAGACCATCAGCTATGAGGTCGGCTATGACGATGCGAGTTTCTTTGCACGGTTGTTCCGCCAGCATACCGAGCTATCGCCGAATCAGTACCGGCAGCAGTACAGGTTGAAAAGCTAGAAACTGAAAGTGCACGTAGGGTGGATGGCGCTTTTCACATCCACCTTTGTATCCGCTCGTCGGCCGGTGAAGCCTGACGCAGCCTACGCCCGACATATGTAAGCTTCTGCACGGTTAAGCTTCAGGTTTACAGCTGCTTTTAGGGCTTATGCGGGCGTGACAGATATTCGTGCGATTGCATTTCCAGCAGGCGACTCAGCGTGCGCTGGAATTCGAACTCCAGGCGGCCGCCAGCATATAGGTCCTTGAGTTCGACTTCGGCGGAGAGAATCAGCTTCACATTGCGGTCGTAGAACTCGTCGACCATGTTGATGAAGCGCCGCGCCATGTCGTCCTTGGATACATCCATCCGCTCGATATTGGAAACCAGCACCGCATCGAAGATCTTGCCCAGCTCGATGTAGTCGTTCTGGCTGCGCGGACCATCGCAGAGCTCGCGAAACTCGAACCATGCGACTCCGCCGGCCGTTTTGCGCGCAACGATTTCGCGGTTCTCGATCATCAGCGCTTCGTTCTCCTGCACTCGGCACTGTTCCGGCAGGAGGCTGCGAAAGCTCTTTTCCAGGCTCTGCTCCGCTTCGGCATCCAGCGGGAAGTGGTAGAGCTCGGCTTGTTCGAGTGCGCGCAAGCGATAGTCGATGCCGCTATCGACGTTGACAATCTCGGTGTGCTTTTTCAGCAGTTCGATCGCCGGCAGAAAGCGAGCGCGTTGCAGCCCATCCTTGTACAGGCCGTCCGGAACGATGTTGGAGGTCGCCACCAGGCTCACACCGTTCTTGAACAGTTCTTCGAGCAGGGTTGCGAGAATCATCGCGTCGGTGATATCGGAGACGAAGAACTCATCGAAACAGATCACCCGCGATTCGTCGGCGAAACGTTTACCGATGATGGTCAGCGGATTCTTCTCGCCCTTGAGGGTGCGCATTTCCTCATGCACGCGCTTCATGAAGCGGTGGAAGTGGGTGCGCGTTTTCTGCTCGAACGGCAGCGCGTCGAAAAACGTATCGACCAGATAGGTTTTGCCGCGACCAACGCCGCCCCAGAAATACAAGCCCTTGACCGGCTCCTGCTGTTTCTTGCCGAACAGCTTGCTGAGCAACCCGGACTTGTTGCGGTCATCGGCAACCAGGTCGTCATACAAACGCTGCAGATGACGCACGGCAGTTTCCTGGGCGGCATCGTGGAAAAAATCGGGACGTTTCAGGTCTTCCTGATAGCGCTCAAGGGGGGTCATGGCGGGGTCTGGGTAGTGAAACGGGGCCGACACTTTAGCCGCGCCCTCGGTGGTTGGCAATTTACGCAGGTCGTTCAAGCGCTCAAGCCTCGAGTGGTAACAGGGTTTCGACAGGAATGCGCCGACCGAGCAGCGACCGGCGAACTCGTGCGGGGGATCAAACGGCCAGCGTGGCCAAGGCCTGGCGCAGGCGCTGCATGGCAGCTTCCAGCGCCTCGTCATCGCCGTAGGCGGGGCTTTCAGCGATGCATTCGCCGTCCAGCCACACGGTGAATTGATTGTCTTCGTCAGCACGGAGTTCCAACGCATCCACCCCCTGGGCGATCAGGCGCTGACTGATCACGCCTGTCGCCTTGGGATCGCTGAACGGGTGCGACAGCAACAGCTCTTCGCCATCCGCGGCAAAAAAGCGAAAACGGAAGCTGCCGTCGTTCTCGCGGAAGCTGGCGAACCGAGCGGCCTTGCCGCCCTTCTTCTTGACCGGGGCGGCACTTGCCACTTCGCTGCGGAAGTTGCGCAAACCGACCGCCTCACGCAGCTCGCCGAGAAACGGCTTGGCGATCTTGCGTGCCTTGGCGGCGCCCGCCTGCAGGATGTCTTCCAGCTCGCCGGGGCGCTGCATCAGCGAGTGATAGCGCTCACGCGCCTCGCCCAGCTCGTTGTCAAGCAGCTGGAACAGACGTTCCTTGGCCTCACCCCAGGCCAGCCCATCGACCAGCTCGGCGCGGAACTCGGCCAGTTGCGCCGGCGTTGCGAACGCCTGATAGATCGTGAACAGGTGGGAATCGTCCGGATCCTTCGGCTCGCCCGGCAACCTCGAGTCGGTGACGATGCGGGCAATTGTGCTTTTCAGCGCCTTGGCACTGGCGAACAGCGGGATGGTGTTGTCGTAGCTCTTGGACATCTTGCGACCATCGAGACCCGGCAGCGTCGCCACGCCTTCCTCGATCACCGCGGCCGGCAAGGTGAACAATTCCTTGCCATTGCCGAACAGGTGATTGAAGCGCTGACCGATGTCGCGCGCCATCTCCACATGCTGAATCTGGTCGCGACCGACCGGCACCCTATGCGCGTTGAACATCAGAATGTCCGCGGCCATCAATACCGGATAGCTGAACAACCCCATGGTGACGCCAGCATCCGGGTCCTCGCCCAGCTCGACATTTTTATCCACCGAGGCCTTGTAGGCGTGAGCGCGGTTCAGCAAACCTTTGCCGGCAACGCACGTCAATAACCAGGTCAGCTCCGGAATCTCGGGGATGTCGGATTGACGATAGAAAGTCACCCGATCCGCATCCAGCCCACAGGCCAGCCACGTGGCGGCAATCTCCAGACGCGATTGCTGGATACGCAACGGATCGTCGCATTTGATCAATGCGTGGTAATCAGCGAGGAAGTAGAAGGAGTCGGCATCGGCCTCCCGGCTGGCCACGATAGCTGGTCGGATGGCGCCGGCGTAGTTGCCCAAGTGGGGCGTGCCGGTAGTGGTGATACCGGTAAGGATTCGGGTTTTCATACGATCGTCTCAATTCAGTCAGCGCAAGCGGCCAATGGACCGTTGAACGGGTAGCTATGAGGGCCAGGCAAAATCGCCTGCACCGTCAGCGCGCTACGCCAGCCGCGGTGCCACCAACTCTTTCAGATCCACCAGCTTGCCGTGGAAAAAGTGGCCGCATTCTGCCACTTTCAGCAGCTCGTGGGGGCGCCGCAGCTCGGCGGAGAAGGCATGCACCGAGACGGGATCGATCACTTCGTCATCGTCCGGCTGGATGATGGTGAGCGCACAGCGCTCGGCCAGCGGCTGATCCGCCAATCGCGAAACCGCCGGCGCGACCATGAACAGTTTTTCCAGCGGCTCGGCGCGCGCCTCGACCCGCCCAGCCAGTGCCGCGGCAACGAAACCGCCGAATGAAAACCCGAGCAGCGTCAGAGGCAACTCGGGATGCTGTGCCCGCAGCCACTGCAACGCCGCTTCTGCATCGTCGATTTCGCCTGTGTTCATGTCATGGCTGCCCGCGCTGCCGCCGACTCCCCTAAAGTTGAAGCGAAGCGTGACATAGCCCGCATCGCGGGCCGTGCGCTGCAGCGTCGAGACCACTTTATTCAGCATGGTCCCGCCCTTGACGGGGTTGGGGTGGCAGATCAGTGCCAGTCCGCGTGCGTCCGGTTGATCGAAATACAAGCCCTCCAGCACGCCGGCCGGACCGTCGATCGATATAGGCTTTTCACGTTTCAAGAAAGTAACTCCGTGACCTTGGGGCAAGTCGACTCGTCTTGCATACACGTCGCCTGAGCCGCTCGCATCGCGTCGCGGTATACAGGGCAGGTACGAGACGTTAACGTATCAGGCCGTGGGAAAACCACTGCACAAGGCGCTGCAGATCCCGGCTATCAGTTGCGTCCTGGCCTGATAGCCGCCCCGTCTGAGCGCGCCACATGGTTTTTCGCGGCCTGAAAGCAAGCCGTTTATATAGAGGAAGTACTCGTGGAACAGACCCTCGCGACCTGGTTGCTCCCAATTGTCGGCGTGATTGTCGGCATCGCCATTGGTTTTTTGATCGCGCGCAACAACGCGCCGACCAGCACACAGCGTCAGGTGGATGAGCTGCAGGAGCGCTTCGATACCTATCAAAGCGAAGTGGTGACTCATTTCAATACGACTGCCAGCCTGCTGCGCAAGCTGACCAACAGCTATCAGGACATGCAGGATCATCTGTCCGAGGGCGCCGACAAGCTCGCGCTGGACGAACAGACCCGCCAGCGTCTGCTCGCCGCACTGCACAGCGAGGAAAGCCACAGCCATCGGGAGCGTCTTACTTCACCGACGTTCACCGAGCCGCCGAAGGATTACGCGCCCAAGGACACCGATGTCCCCGGCACGCTCCATGAGAACTTCGGACTGAAAAGCAAGCACTGAGTCGGATGGCGGCACCTCGGTGCCGCTTTTGCGCAAGCGCTACTGCGTCAGACGCATCGACAGGTCGACCGCTCGGACATGCTTGGTCAGTGCGCCGATCGAAATATAGTCCACGCCGGTTTCGGCAATCGCGCGCAGCGTCTCATCATCGATTCCCCCCGACGCCTCCAACTTCGCTCTCCCTGCCGCAATGCCGACCGCGGTGCGCATGTCTTCCAGACTCAACTCATCGAGCATCACGACATCGACACCTGCATCTAGCGCCTGCTCCAGTTCATGAAGGCTCTCCACCTCGACCTCTACCGGTTTGCCCGGCGCGATGCGATGAGCAGCTGCAACGGCTTCGGCGATCCCGCCGCAGGCAGCGATGTGGTTTTCCTTGATCAGGAAGGCGTCGTACAGACCGATTCGATGGTTATGACAGCCACCACAGGTGACAGCGTACTTCTGCGCCAGACGCAACCCAGGAATGGTTTTTCGGGTATCGAGCAATTGCACGCCGGTGCCTGCAACAAGATCGGCATAGTGCCGGCAACGGGTTGCAACGCCCGAGAGCGTTTGCAAAAAGTTCAGCGCCGCGCGCTCGCCGCTGAGTAACGCACGCGCAGGACCTTGGAGGTGAAACAGTACGCGATCGGCCACCACCTGCTCGCCGTCCGCCACCTGCCAATGCACCGCAACCCGCGGGTCCAGCTGCCGAAACACCGCATCGACCCAGGCAGTGCCGCTGATAACGGCTGCTTCACGGGTGATGATCGCTGCATGGGCGAGTCGCTCGGCCGGAATCAGCTGCGCCGTGATATCGCCGTTACCGACATCTTCGGCCAGCGCTTTGCGCACATTGGTTTCGATCTCAGCGGACAAGTCCGCAAGGGTGATATTGGTCACGACGGGCTCCCATGTAATTCGGCGAGAGTATAAAGCTTCGACCGATCATGCAGCACGGCTCGAACAGCGAGGGGGGTTGCGTCAGGTGTCCTTGCGCTGTTGCATCCTTTTTCCGACCGTCCGTAGGAATTCGGCGAGTATGTGTGAGCTACATCATGTCCAAAACAAATCCGCGCTAGGCTAATCAACAAGGTGCCTATAATGGGCCCATAAATTGGCGCCACGGAAATGGCGAGCCCTTGCCAAATTTGACAAGCCGTTGCCCCTGCCCTTGATCAGCGGCATGCTACACGGTGTTGAGCGTCTGAATCACAGGCGACCGGAGAGTCTCAATGCGAACCGATGCGAAAGTGGTGCACCTGAAGGCCGCCCCTGAGCAAAAGCCGACCTCGCCGGCAGGTAGACTACCTGTCGCGCTCATCAGCGTGCGCGACAAAGCAGCCCAGCAGCTGCGGCTGGCATTGCAGACGCTGTTCGATAACGCCGACGACTCACTCTTCGAAATTGCCGATCGCGCTACCAGCAATGCTGAGCAGAATGCGTTCTTCGAAGCCATGCGCGACTTGCGCATGAAGCGTCGCGGTATCGAGCGCAGCTTCCTGCAACAGGTTTTCGAGTCCTTCGCCAAACTCAATCAGTACGAAATTGGTAAACCGGCACAGTCGGAAGCATCCTTTGAAAGCCTGGCGCTGGTGCAGAACGACGAACTGGAAGAGTCGGTCGCGATCGATACCATGGTCGCCAAGGTTATAAGCCGCGCCAGTCAGTCGCTCAGCCACCTCACCACCCGCATTAATGTGCTGGTCAGCAAAAAACTGGACGACAAGAACAACCCGCTCGGCCCCCAACAGCTGTGTGAATATTTTCTCGAGGCCTGCCGCAGCCTGGGCGTCGAAATCAAGGTCAAGCTGATCATTCTCAAACTGTTCGAACGCTACGTGCTGACGGACCTTGACCAGCTATATGCCGAATCGAACCAGACACTGGTGGCAGCGGGCATTTTGCCGGAGCTGCAATCCGCCCAACCGCGCCGCTCGCCTAGTCGTCCAGGCGCATCTGGAAGCAGCGCACCGCGTTCCGGCACAGGCTTCAGCGAAGCACCTGCATTCAGCGATGACGGTGCTCACGAAGCATTTGGCACTCTGCAGGCCCTGCTTTCAGAGCTGCGTGGAAGCGCGCTGCCAGCCCGCAACCTTCCCAGCGATGCCGTCCCGATCTCCAGCAACGACCTGATGCGGCTGCTCTCGCACCTTCAGTCACGCGCACCTCAGCAGGTAGTCGAATACGATCTGCAGGGCCAGCTCGAGCAGCTTTTGCATCGAGTCAGCGCCAAGAGCGGAAAATCACGTGTAGTCGGTGAAGTCGACGAGGACGTCATAAACCTGGTGTCGATGCTGTTCGAGTTCATACTTGACGATCGCACCCTGCCCGACTCACTCAAAGCGCTGATCGGGCGCCTACAGATCCCGGTGCTGAAAGTCGCCGTTCTCGACAAGACATTCTTCAGCCGTGGCAGCCATCCGGCCCGCCGCCTGCTCAACGAAATTGCCTCGGCCGCCATGGGCTGGGTCGATCAGGACGAGTCTCAGCGAGACAGTCTGTACCAGAAGATCGAGCAGGTCGTGTCTCGCCTGCTCAATGACTTCGTCGACGATCCAGCAATCTTTTCCGAATTGCTTGCCGACTTCCTCGCCTTCACCGGCGATGAGCGCCGTCGCAGCGAACTGCTCGAGCAGCGCACACGGGATGCCGAAGAAGGGCGTGCCAAAGCCGAGATGGCGCGCAAAGAGGTTGAGCACGCGCTCAATCAGCGCCTGCTGGGGAAAACGCTTCCCGAGGTCGTGGTCCGATTGCTCCAAGAGGCATGGAGCAAGGTCCTGCTGTTGACCTGCCTCAAGCACGGCACCCAGTCAGAACAGTGGCAAGCCGCCCTTGCCACTATGGATGATCTGATCTGGAGCGTGACGCCGCACGAAGACGCCGAAGCTCGCGCGCAACTACTGGAACTTGTGCCGAGCCTGCTGAAAAATCTCCGCGAGGGCTTGGCTAGCGCGGCGTTCGACCCCTTCTCCACCAGCGACTTCTTCACTCGGCTCGAAGCGTTGCACGTGCAGACACTGCAACAACTCAACCCGCCCATTGAACCGGCTCACGCAATCCCGGCCAACCATACGGGCGCGAACGACAAGCTCTTCACCGAGCAGAAAATGGAACTGCCTCCCCGCGAAGACCATACCGAGGAAAGCACCGCCTTTCCCCCAATGGTCGAGGTTAACGAGGAAATCGTCTTGTTGGCTCCCGGCGAAAGCCGCGAGCAGGAGCCCGAAGTCAATCTGGCCGACAACGACGAAGCATTGACGCAGGTTGACAATCTGCGAGTCGGCAGCTGGGTCGAATTCCAGGAAGACGAGGATCACAAGCTTCGCTGCAAGCTGGCCGCCGTGATCAAACCCACGGGCAAATACATCTTCGTCAACCGCACCGGCATGAAAGTCCTGGAAAAGACCCGTATGGGACTAGCCATCGAATTCCGTCGCAACGCGATACGCCTGCTCAACGATGCCCTGCTCTTCGACCGTGCGTTGGAGTCAGTGATTGGCAACCTCCGCAGCCTGAAAAGCAACGGTCGCTAGACCCGCACGGCATACAGGAAGCAGCCTGTATGCCGTGCCGCTCCCACCAGCAATCCCGCCCCACATCGCATTGCCACCCCACCGAAGCCCCGGCCGCTCAGCCATCGCGCTTGGCTTTTACCGTCGCACCGTTAGAATGCCTGCATCCTTCCTTCGAGGTGCGTATGCCCAGCCGCCTGAATCCCGAAGACCAGAAACTTGTTGACCAGTACCTCAATGCGCCGCAGCACCAAGTTGAGCGCCGGCCCTTTCGGCCATGGCTGCTTCTAGTGCTGGTATTGGTCGTGGTCGTCGGCCTAGGCCTGTTGAGCCGCTTCCTGAGCCACCTGGTGTTATGAGTAATTCATCCCTCACCCAGCTGCTCGACCGAATTCCGCAAAGCCTTATGAGTTCATTCCATGACACATCGCATCGTAATCGTCGGCGGCGGCGCCGGCGGCCTGGAACTTGCCACCCGCCTGGGTAGAACCCTGGGCAAGCGCGGCAAGGCCCGCATCACGCTGATCGACGCCAACCTGACGCACATCTGGAAACCTTTATTGCATGAGGTGGCCGCCGGCTCGCTGAACTCGTCAGCCGATGAGCTCAACTATGTCGCCCAGGCGAAGTGGAACCACTTCGAGTTCCAGATGGGCCGCATGAGCGGTCTGGCCCGGGAACGGAAATGCGTACACCTCGCCGCCTCGTTCGACGAACACGGCGTCGAGCTGGTACCGGCTCGCACGCTCAGTTATGACACCCTGGTGATCGCGGTCGGCAGCACCACCAACGACTTCGGCACCAAGGGCGCCGCCGAGCACTGCATTTTCCTCGACACGCGGGAGCAGGCTGAACGCTTTCACCGCCAGTTGCTCAGCCGCTACATGCGCGCGCACGCCAGCGAGGGCTACCACGGCACCATCAACATGGCCATCGTGGGCGCCGGTGCTACCGGCGTCGAGCTGGCAGCAGAACTGCACCACGCCGCACGCGAACTCGCCGCCTATGGCCTAGGCGGCATCAAGCCGGAAAACGTCCACATCACGCTCATAGAAGCCGGCCCGCGGGTTCTGCCAGCGCTACCGGAGCGCATCAGCCAGCCGGTGACTCAGACGCTCCTTGACCTGGGCGTGAGCGTACTCACCGACGCCGCAGTCAGCGAGGTGACGGACGAAGGATTGCACACCACCAATGGCGACTTCGTACCCGCCACGCTGAAGGTATGGGCGGCCGGGATCAGAGCACCGCATTTCCTGCACGAAATAGATGGTCTGGAAACCAACCGAATCAATCAGCTGCAGGTGTTGCCAACCCTGCAGACCACTCGAGACGAGAACATATTCGCCTTCGGCGACTGCGCGGCCTGCCCACAACCGGACAGTGACCGCAACGTACCGCCGCGGGCGCAGGCGGCGCATCAGCAGGCCTCCCTGCTCGCCAAATCGCTCGCTCGACGACTCCAAGGCGAAAGCCTGCCTAATTATCGTTACCGCGACTACGGCTCCCTGATCTCCCTGTCGAGCTTCTCCGCGGTCGGCAATCTGATGGGCAACCTTACTGGCAATGTCATGCTAGAGGGCTGGCTGGCGAGAATGTTCTATGTTTCGTTGTACCGGATGCACCAAATCGCGCTGTATGGAGTCGCTCGTACGGGGCTGATGATGATCGGCGACAAGCTCAGCACCAGCACGGTACCCCGCCTCAAGCTGCACTGACGGATAGCCACGTCGTCGCCTCCCCGTGCAGGGGGCGGCGACGCGCGAACCGGAAGCAGGAGACATCAGCAAAGGCTGGCATAAACGACAGGCAATAAAAAACCGGAAGATTCGCTCGGAATCTTCCGGTTTCTTCAGCCTTGCTCAGGCAGTTTGGTGGGTCGTGTAGGATTCGAACCTACGACCAATTGGTTAAAAGCCAACTGCTCTACCAACTGAGCTAACGACCCAAAATTGGTCGGGGTAGGGGGATTCGAACTCCCGACATCCTGCTCCCAAAGCAGGCGCGCTACCGGACTGCGCTATACCCCGATTGGAAATTGGCTCCGCGACCAGGACTCGAACCTGGGACCCAATGATTAACAGTCATTTGCTCTACCGACTGAGCTATCGCGGAACTATCACTTCCAGCTCTTCAAGTGGCTTGCCGTACCGCCTTGCAAACCCCCTTCAGAGGCGCGCCATTTTACGGTTCTCGACGCGCCTGTCAACAGAAAAAATGCGATTTACTACAATGCGTTGCGAGCGACACCGGAGCGTCGGCAGAGCCGCCCCGCGCGGACGACTCTGCCAGCCCGACTCAGGCCTTGGCGAAATGTATCTCGTCGCCCTCCACCTTGCCGACAATGGCGAAACCCGGCTCGAAGGCACCGGACAGTATGTTCTGCGCCAGCGGGTTCTCGATCCAGCGCTGAATGGCCCGTTTCAGAGGCCGCGCACCATAGACCGGGTCGTAGCCCACCGCGACCAACTTGTCTAAGGCTTCGTCGCTGAGTTCCAAGCTGAGCTCACGCTCTGCCAGACGCTGCCGCAGACGGCCTAGCTGGATCTGAGCGATGCCCGCAATTTGCTCACGTGCCAGAGGATCAAATACCACCACCTCATCGATCCGGTTGATGAATTCCGGCCGGAAATGGCTGCTGACCGCGTCCATGACCGCCGCGCGCTGGGCATCTGGATCCCCCACCAACTCCTGGATCTGGCTCGAACCCAGGTTAGACGTCATCACGATCACAGTGTTGCGGAAGTCCACCGTGCGCCCATGACTATCAGTCAGGCGACCGTCTTCGAGCACTTGCAGCAGAATGTTGAACACATCCGAGTGGGCTTTCTCGACCTCGTCCAGCAGCACCACCGAGTAAGGCTTGCGGCGCACCGCCTCGGTCAGGTATCCGCCCTCCTCGTAGCCCACGTAGCCCGGTGGCGCCCCGATCAGACGCGCCACCGAATGCTTTTCCATGAACTCGGACATGTCGATGCGGATCATCGCCTCCTCGGTATCGAAGAGGAACTCTGCCAGCGCCTTGCACAGTTCGGTCTTGCCCACCCCGGTCGGGCCGAGGAACAGGAAGGAACCGCTGGGGCGATTCGGATCAGCCAGCCCGGCACGCGAACGACGCACCGCATTGGCGACCGAAACGACCGCCTCATGCTGCCCGATCACGCGCTGATGCAGCAGGTCTTCCATCTTCAACAGCTTCTCGCGCTCGCCCTCGAGCATTTTCGACACTGGAATGCCGGTCCACTTGGACACGACTTCGGCGATTTCCTCGTCGGTCACCTTGTTGCGCAACAGCTGATTCTCCGTCTTGCCGTGCTGGTCGACCATCTGCAGGCTGCGTTCCAGATCGGGAATGATGCCGTACTGCAACTCGGCCATACGCGACAGGTCGCCCTTGCGCCGCGCAGCCTCGAGGTCGACCTTGGCCTGCTCGATCTTCTGCTGCATCTGAGCCGAGCCCTGCACTTCGGCCTTTTCCGACTTCCAGATCTCCTCGAGATCGGCATATTCGCGCTCCAGCTTGACGATCTCCTCGTCGAGCTTGGCCAAGCGCTTCTTGGTCGCCTCGTCGTCTTCGTTCTTCAGCGCCTCACGTTCGATCTTTAGCTGAATCAGGCGCCTGTCGAGGCGATCGAGCTCCTCCGGCTTGGAGTCAATCTCCATGCGAATGCGGCTGGCCGCCTCGTCGATCAGATCGATGGCCTTGTCCGGCAGCTGCCGGTCGGTGATGTAGCGATGCGATAGTTTCGCCGCGGCGATGATCGCGCCGTCGGTGATTGACACGCCGTGGTGCACTTCGTAGCGCTCTTTCAGGCCACGCAGAATGGCGATGGTGTCTTCCTCGCTCGGTTCATCGACCTGCACGCGCTGGAAACGCCGCTCCAGCGCCGCATCCTTTTCGATGTACTGGCGATACTCATCGAGCGTGGTTGCGCCGACACAATGCAGCTCGCCTCGGGCCAGAGCCGGCTTGAGCATGTTCCCTGCGTCCATGGCACCTTCGGCCTTGCCGGCACCGACCATGGTGTGCAGCTCGTCGATAAACAGGATGACACGCCCCTCTTGCTTCGACAGCTCATTGAGGACGGCCTTGAGACGCTCCTCGAACTCGCCACGGAACTTGGCACCGGCGATCAGCGAGCCCATGTCAAGCGCCAACAAGCGCTTGTCCTTAAGCCCGTCCGGCACTTCACCGTTGACGATGCGCTGGGCCAGCCCCTCGACGATGGCGGTCTTGCCCACGCCGGGCTCACCGATCAGCACGGGGTTGTTCTTGGTACGCCGCTGCAGCACCTGAATGGTTCGGCGGATTTCATCATCGCGACCGATCACCGGATCGAGCTTGCCGTCCTCTGCGCGCTTGGTCATATCAACGGTGTATTTATCCAGCGCCTGCCGCGACTCCTCGGCGTTGGGATCGTTGACTGCATCGCCACCGCGCAGATTGCTGATGGCATTCTCCAGCGCTTTCTTGCTTACGCCCTGGGCCAGCAAGAGCTTGCCCAGCCGAGTGTTGCTGTCCAACGCGGCGAGCAGCACCAGCTCGCTGGAGATGTACTGGTCGCCCTTCTGCTGTGCCAGCCGGTCTGCCTGGTTCAACAGGCGCGCCAGATCCTGCGACATGTTCATGTCGCCGGTCGGATTCTGCAGTTTAGGCAGCTGGTCCAGTTCCTTGGTTAGTGCCTGGCGCAAGCCGTTGATGTCGAAACCCACCTGCATCAACAGCGGCCGGATCGAGCCACCCTGCTGATCGAGCAGCGCCTGCATCAAGTGCAACGGTTCGATAGATGGATGGTCGAGGCCGACCGCGATGGATTGGGCGTCGGAGAGCGCAAGTTGCAACTTGCTGGTCAGACGATCGATACGCATGTAATCACCTTTCTGGTTAGGCAGGCCGGCGCACTCAATCGCACCTCGGCAAAAGCCTGCGAGATGGAACTTAGATAAGGTTGATTATTGGAGATTCAAGCCGGATGGCATTGACGCAGGTCATCTCGGGGATTACCACGGTGCTGCCGGCGACCCGGCGGAAAGATCGAGACAGCTTCGACGCTCAGTCGAGCCAGATCAAGCTGGCGAAGCGACCGGTGCGAGCGGCACGACGATAGGAATAGAAACGCGGGTCACTGACCGTGCAGAAGCCGCCACCGAATACCGCCGTGACGCCGCAGTCAGCCAGGCGAATGCTGGCCAGCTGGTAGATGTCGGCCATGTAGCGGCCGGCGTTGCGGCTGAGGGCAAAGGCTTCGGCTGCGGCGGCATGTCGTGATACGAACGCCTCGCGCACCTCGGCGCCAACCTCGAAGGCATCGGGCCCGATCGCCGGGCCGAGCCAGGCCATTAACTGCGTGCCAGGAACACCCATGGATGCCACGGTAGCCTCGAGTATTCCCGCGGCCAGCCCGCGCCATCCCGCATGCGCGGCCGCGACTCGGGTCCCGACAAGATCACAAAAAAGCACCGGCAGACAGTCGGCGGTCAGGACGGCGCAAGCGATGCCCGGCGCGCCCGTCCAAATGGCATCGGCGGTGGGACAACTCCGCGGATAGGCTTCGACTGCAATATTCGAATGAACCTGACTCATCCAGGCCGGCTCGCAACCGAGCACGCGCCGCAAATCCAGCCGATTGGCAGCTACCGCATCCACGGCGTCGCCCACATGGTCGCCCAGGTTGAAGCTATCGAAAGGCGCCAGGCTCACCCCACCGCTACGAGTGGTGACGCACGCCCGCACGCGAGCAGGCGCCGGCCACTCGGGGCAGATCCAGTCGGCTGGCCGGTCGCTCACCCGACGAATGCCTCGCGATCCTGCTGCAACAGTGTCAGCAACCAGACGAAATCGTCCGGCAGTGGCGACCCCCACTTCAGCCGCTGGCCAGTGACCGGGTGGTCCAACTCTAGGAAGCGCGCGTGCAGCGCCTGGCGTGGAAAGTCGCGCAGCGTTTGCACCATGGTCGGATTGGCCGCCGGTGGAATTCGGAAGCGCCCGCTATATAGCGGGTCGCCCACCAGCGGATAACCGATATGCGTCATGTGCACGCGGATTTGGTGCGTGCGGCCGGTCTCCAGCTTGACCCTGACGTGCGTATGCGAACGGAAGCGCTCAAGCACGCGGTAGTGGCTGACAGCGGGCTTGCCACCTTCGACCACGGCCATGCGCTGGCGCTGCTGGCCATGGCGCCCGATCGGTGCATCGACAGTGCCACCAGTGATGATCACGCCGATGACGATGGCCTCGTAGATGCGACTGACGCTGCGCGCCTGCAACTGCTCGACCAGCCGCGTTTGCGCCTGCAGCGTCTTGGCAACCACCATCAGGCCGGTGGTGTCCTTGTCCAGCCGATGCACGATACCGGCGCGCGGCACATTGATGATGTCCGGCACGTGATGCAACAGTGCGTTGAGCAACGTACCGTCGGCGTGCCCGGCCGCCGGATGCACCACTAGACCGGACGGCTTGTTCAATACGAGGATGTGCTCGTCCTCGAAGAGGATATCCAGTGGGATGTCCTGCGCCACCCACTCGCCCTGTGCCTGCTGTTCAGCCGAGAGTTCCAGAACGGCACCGGCATGCACCGTGTCACGCGGACGCAACGCAGCGCCGTCGACCGTAAGCTGCCCATCCTTTATCCACGCAGCGAGGCGTGAACGGGAGTGCTCGGAAAACAGCTGAGCCGCGACCTGATCGAGGCGCTGCCCGCCGAGGGCGAACGGCACCTCGGCGCGAAGATGAATGGCCTGAGTGGAGATCGTGGACATAATTAGGGGCGCTTCATAATTGAGGGAGGCAAAAATGCGGTTCGATGAGAAAGGCAACTGTGCGCAACAAGTGTCGCGCTGCCTGGGTCGACTGGCATGTCGTATGGTTGGGCCACCCGCCAAGGTATCCCTTCGACGGAGACATAGGTCGGGCTTTGGTTTCGAGAACACGCTTGTGTTTAAATACGGCGTCTTTGTCCCGGCCAGCCGGGGCGCCCATCATAACAGGACGGCTCCGCGCGAGACAGCCAGCCGTCACAGGGACGCAAGCCGCCATGCGAGTGAAACACCTGCTGCTGATCGCCATTTTCGCCCTTACCGCTGCCTGTTCGTCCAACGACATCATTAGCGAAAACCTCGGCGAAGCGGAACTCTACCGTCAGGCGCAGACCGACCTGGACAACAAGAGCTACACCAGCGCCATCAACAAACTGAAGACTCTGGAATCCCGTTATCCCTTCGGCCGCTTCGCCGAGCAGGCGCAGCTGGAGCTGATCTACGCCTACTACCGCAACACCGAGCCCGAAGCCGCCCGCTCCTCTGCCGAGCGCTTCATCCGCCTGCATCCGCAGCATCCTAGTGTCGACTACGCCTATTACCTGAAAGGGCTGGCCTCCTTCGACCAGGATCGTGGGCTGCTTGCACGCTTTCTGCCACTGGACATGACCAAGCGTGACCCAGGCGCCGCTCGCGACTCGTTCAACGAATTCGCCCAGCTGACTACACGCTTTCCGAACAGCCGCTACGCGCCGGACGCCAAGGCACGGATGGTCTATCTGCGCAACCTGCTGGCGGCGAACGAGATCCATGTCGCCGACTATTACCTGCGCCGCCAGGCTTATGTCGCCGCTGCCAATCGCGGGCGCTACATCGTAGAAAACTTCCAGGGCACCCCCGCGGTCGGCGATGGCCTGGCGGTCATGACCGAAGCCTACCAGCGCCTGGGGCTCGACGAACTCGCCAACACCAGCCTGGAAACGCTAAAGCTCAACTACCCGGACCACCCAAGCCTGGAAGACGGCGAGTTCGTGCCTCGCCAGCAGGAAGCCGACAATCGGAGCTGGTTATCCCGCGCCACCCTCGGCCTGATCGAAACGGAAAACAAGGCACCGGACAGCTCGCAATCCAACCGCGACGTGGTACGGCAGTATGAGAACGCCGCCCAGGACCTTCCGGATGAACTGCGTCCGGTATTGAGGGACGCCGAAGCGGAGAACGAGCAACAAGGCGAAGGCCGCTCTTGGTGGAGCTACCTGACCTTCGGCCTGTTCGACTGAGACAACCCGCCTCTGAATCATCGACCAGAGCGCTCCACCTCGCACGGAGCCTGCCAGACCGGCAGGCCCGCATGGCTTTGCCAGGAAGTAGAAATATGGGTCTGTTTCGCCTGTTGTTCTGGATCGTTCTGATTGCCGCAGCGTTCTGGCTCTGGCGTCGACTGACAAGCAAGCCCACTACAACCCGTAAACCGCAAGAGACTACCGTGATGACGGTTCGCTGCGCGCAGTGCGGTGTGCATCTGCCGCGTGAACAGGCGCTGCAGAGCCATGAGCGGTGGTATTGCAGTCAGGCCCATCTGGAACAGGACCGTCATTCGGGTGGGAACTGAGCGCCTGACATTTCTCGGCCTCCAGGGCCGGCGAATCCTTCGGCTCTACCATCTTTATCGCGTCGCAATCGGCCTCGTGTTGGTCCTGCTCATCAGCAGCGACCTGCACAACGACCTGATGCGCATGATCAACCCGGCGGCGTTTCACCACGGCGCCTGGCTCTATCTGATTCTCAACATCCTTTTCGCCGTGCTGCTGCAGAACCCGAAGCGGGAGCTACCGGTTCTGGCGCTCGCGCTGCTGGACGTCACCCTGCTCGCGGCGTTGTTCTATTTCGCCGGTGGCACACCCAGCGGGATTGGCAACCTGCTGATTGTCGCCGTCGCCATCGCTAACATTCTGCTGCACGGGCGCATTGGCTTTTTCATCGCCGCAGTTGCCGCGACCGGCCTCATCTACCTGACGTTCTACCTCAGCGTCAGCGACACCGCGGCCAGCAGTCAGTACGTCCAGGCCGCTGCGCTGGGCACACTATGCTTTGCCGCCGCGCTGCTGGTGCAAGGCCTGACCCGACGGCTGCAGGTCAGCGAAACGCTTGCCCGCCAACGCGCCGAGGAAGTCGCCAATCTCGAAGCGCTGAATGCCCAGATCCTGCAACGTATGCGCACCGGGATCATCGTCCTCGATCCGCAGGAACGCGTGCTGCTTGCCAACCAAGGTGCGCTGGAGCTGCTCGCTCAACAATCATTGACCGGCGAACGCCTAGCCCCTCGCTGCCCCGAGCTGATCAGAGCGCTTCAGCAATGGCGCGACAACCCCACCCTGCGCCCGCGCAGCTTCAAGGCAACCCCCGACGGCGCCACACTGCAGCCAAGCTTCGCCGCTCTGCAGCATGGCGTGAAGCAGGACACCTTGGTTTTTCTTGAAGACACTTCGCAAATCGCACAGAAGGCCCAGCAGCTCAAGCTCGCCTCGCTCGGTCGATTAACCGCCAGCATCGCCCATGAGATTCGCAATCCGCTCGGCGCGATCAGCCATGCAGCGCAGCTGCTACAGGAATCCGAAGTGCTGGATGCCGGGGACCTGCGGCTGACGCAGATCATTCAGGACCATTCGCGACGTATGAACCTGGTCATCGAGAATGTGCTTCAGCTGTCACGCCGGCGACAGGCCGAGCCGCAGTTGCTGGACCTGAAATACTGGGTACATCGATTCGCCAGTGAATTTCGTGAGTCACTGCCGCCTGGCCAGCGCATACATGTGGAAACCCGAGGCAGTTTGCTACAAACCCGCATGGACCCAAACCAGCTGATCCAGGTGCTGACCAATCTGGTACAGAACGGCCTGCGCTACAGTGGCCAGAAACATGGCCAAGCGCAGGTTTGGCTGCAGGTATTCCGCGATGAGACCAGCGATTTGCCGACGCTCGAAGTCCTCGACGATGGTCCGGGCGTGCCGCCCGAGCAGGTGCAGAATATTTTCGAGCCGTTCTTCACGACAGAGAACAAGGGCACGGGCTTGGGCCTATATATTTCCCGAGAGCTTTGCGAAAGCAATCAAGCCCGTCTGGACTACCGTGAACGAGATGAAGGCGGCAGCTGTTTTCGCATCGTTTTCGCGCATCCGCGTAAGCTGAGCTGAGGCCTGCCAAGCACGCAACAGGTCACAATCAGCCACGGTCGCGGTACAAAGCTCGCACCGTAGCGTTAACATTGCGGACCCTGCGCCACCGTCAGTTAAAAAAAGACCGAGACCATGACTGCCCGCCAGAAAGCGCTGATCATCGATGACGAACCCGATATCCGGGAGCTCCTGGAGATCACCCTGGGACGCATGAAGCTGGACACCCGCAGCGCCCGCAACCTCAAGGAGGCTCGCGAGTGCCTGGCGCGCGAGCATTATGATCTGTGCCTGACCGACATGCGCCTGCCGGACGGTTGCGGATTGGAGCTGGTGCAGTTCATTCAGCAACAGTATCCGCACCTGCCGGTGGCAATGATCACCGCCTATGGCAGCCTCGACACCGCCATCGGCGCGCTCAAGGCTGGCGCTTTCGACTTTCTGACCAAGCCGGTGGATCTCGGCCGGCTACGCGAGCTGGTCAACACCGCACTGCGACTGCGTAATCCGAACCCCAACGAGCTGACGGTCGATAGTCGCTTGCTCGGCGCCTCGCCCCCGATGAACGTGCTGCGCAAGCAGATCGGCAAACTGGCGCGCAGCCAGGCCCCGGTATATATCAGCGGCGAATCCGGCAGCGGCAAGGAACTGGTGGCACGACTGATCCATGAGCAGGGCCCGCGTCATGAACGCCCATTCGTTCCGGTTAACTGTGGCGCGATCCCGTCGGAGCTGATGGAAAGCGAATTCTTCGGGCATAAAAAAGGCAGCTTCACCGGCGCCATGGAAGACAAACCGGGTCTGTTCCAGGCGGCGAACGGCGGCACGCTGTTTCTCGATGAAGTGGCCGACCTCCCCCTGCCGATGCAAGTGAAGTTGCTGCGCGCGATTCAGGAAAAAGCCGTGCGTTCGGTCGGCGGGGCCAAGGAAGTCGTGGTCGATGTACGGATTCTCTGCGCTACGCACAAGGATCTGGCCAGCGAAGTCGCCGCAGGGCGTTTCCGCCAGGATTTGTACTATCGTCTGAATGTCATCGAACTACGTGTGCCGCCCCTGCGCGAGCGTCGCGAAGACATCGCTCAGTTGTCCGAGGTCATGCTTCGTCGCCTCGCCCAGGAATGCGGCGACACGGCGGCACGACTGCATCCCGAAGCACTGGCGAAACTGCAGAATTATCGATTCCCTGGCAACGTGCGCGAGCTGGAAAATATGCTGGAGCGCGCCTACACGCTCTGTGAAGGCGAGGAAATCAAGCCCAGCGATCTGCGCCTGTCCGACGCGCCGGGCATGGCCGAAAACGGCGAGGCGAGCCTTGCGCAGATCGACAATCTCGAAGACCACCTCGAGGAGGTCGAGCGCAAGCTGATCATGCAGGCACTGGAAGAAACTCGCTGGAATCGCACGGCGGCCGCCCAACGGCTGGGGCTATCGTTCCGATCCATGCGCTATCGTTTGAAGAAGCTCGGGCTGGATTGAGCTGCAAGCGGCGGCCCCAAAAGGGCCGCCTGAGCCTTACCCCTGCGACAGCAAATTGCGCAGGTCGATGATCGCCGCATTCGCCCGCGAGATATAGTTCGCCATCACCAGCGAATGGTTGGCCAGCACACCATAACCGCTGCCGTTGAGCACCATCGGACTCCAGAGCGGCTCCTGTGCGGCCTCGAGTTCGCGAATGATCTGTCTGACGCTGATCGCCGCGTTCTTCTTGGCCAGCACGTCGGCGAAGTCCACTTCGATGGCACGCAACAGATGCGACAAGGCCCACGCCTGCCCTCGCGCTTCGTAGAACACGTTGTCGATCTGCAGCCAGGACGTCTCGACGCGCTGCTCCTCGACCACTTGCTGCACCCCGTCACGCTCTAACTCAGGTGAAACACGGGCATCCAGGCGTACCCGACCGACGCTGGCCGACAGCCGCTGCGACAGCGACCCCAACCGGGTTCCTACATCTCCCAGCCAGTTGTTGAGATTGTCGGCGCGTGAATAAAACTGCGCCTTGGGTGCGGGGTCGCTCAAACGCGCCAGATAGCGATCCAGAAAGCGGATGCCGTTACGGTATTCCGATTCGCTGGCCGGCAACGCCCAGCTGCGATTGTCGAAATTGAACAAGGGCTCGGCCTTGGACAGATCGGCGTCTTCGGTCGACTGAGACTGGGAGCGGGCAAAATCCTTGCGTAGTGCACGGCTGAGATCGCGAACCTGTACCAGTACGCCGTATTCCCAGCTGGGCATGTTGTCCAGCCACAGGCCGGGAGGTGCAACGTCATTGGTCAGATAGCCACCCGGCTTGTCCAGCAAAGTGCTGGCAACCCGCCTGAGCGTCTCGACCGTGGTGTAGCCGTTGACGATCTGCCGCTGTGACGTGTCGGCCGCTTGTCGCACATGCTGTTGCACGGGGAAGCGGTCAGGCTCGGAACTCCAGTACCAGCCCACCAGCAGCGCAACCAGCAAGTAGAGTCCGATCGCCACGGCGAATGCCAGCACTAGCGGGTTGCGTGTCGCCCCTTCCGCTCTGGCGGTATTTCCCGACGAGCCGAGGCGGCCAAAGCGGTTCTTCCAGTCCAACATGGGCATCTGTCCTTCTTTTGGAGTTCAAGATTCGACCGCCGGTAAGGGCGAGCGTTACGGCGTGTGAACCACTATAACGCAGCTCATCCGCAGCAAGCCCCATAATGAGAACCAGACCGCTTATCCAGAGCCTTTGCAACGCCCACAACAGTGGTAGCATGGCGCCACCATAGTGGCCTCTGAAAGCACTGCCGCAGCGGGCCAGGGAACCGGACATGTCGGACCAGGAAGAATTAAAACAACACTTCGCGCAACGAGTCATCCATCAAGCACGAGAGGTGCTCGAAGTCTGGCAACAGCTGCAGCGCGGTGAATGGAACGACAACTACCGGACCGCGCTTGCTGACGCCAATCAGCGCTTGCGCCGGTTTGCCGAACGCTTCGAGCAGATCGAGCATCGCCAACTCGCACTCGGCATCGACAGCTGCCTGGCTGATATCAAGGACAACCGCGGACGCTTGTCGAGCGACACCATCGCCACCCTCAGTCAATTGATCTATCGCCTCGCGCGCACCGGTCTGCGCCACGGCGATCCGCGCGGGCAATCTGGCTACGTTCCGCCACTGAGTAAACCCGTCTACATCGCGCTGGAGGATCATGAGCGCGCCAAGCACGTGGTCCGTCAACTCGAATTCTTCAGCATGGCCGCCAGGGCGTTTACCAGCGACAGCGAATTTCTGACGGCCATGCATGAGCGTCATCCCGCGGCGCTGGTCATGGATGTCGACTTCAATGGCTCCGGCGAAGGCCTGAAGCTCGCCGAGCGTATACAACAAGGCCTGGAGGAGAAGCTGCCATTGATCTTCTTCAGCCATCAGGAAACCGATACACCTATGCGGCTGGCCGCCGTGCGCGCCGGTGGGCTGGATTTTTTTACCGGCACCATCGACGCCTCGAATCTCCTGGAAAAGATAGAAATCTTCACCCGCACCGCCCACTACGAGCCTTTTCGGGTGCTCATCATCGACGACTCCCGCGCGCAGGCGACGCACACCGAGAGGGTCTTGAACAATGCGGGGATCATCACCCAGACGCTCAACGAGCCGATTCAGGCCATCAACTATCTGGCCGAGTTTCAACCCGACCTGATCATCCTCGACATGTACATGCCTGAGTGCATGGGCACCGAATTGGCCAAGGTGATTCGCCAGCACGAACGCTACGTGAGCGTGCCGATCATCTACCTGTCGGCGGAAGACGATCTCGAGAAGCAGCTCGATGCGATGAACGAAGGGGGTGACGATTTCCTGACCAAGCCGATCAAGCCCAGCCATTTGATCGCCACGGTGCGAACCCGTGCCGAGCGGGCGCGCCATCTCAAGGCCAGAATCGTACGGGACAGTCTCACCGGGCTGTACAACCATACACACAGCTTACAGCTGCTTGAGGATGCCAGCTCGCGAGCCCGCCGCGACGGCCAGCCACTGTGCTTCGCGATGATCGATATCGACCACTTCAAGAAGGTCAACGACAGCTATGGGCATCCCATGGGAGACCGGGTCATCAAGAGCCTGGCCTTATTCCTCAAACAGCGCCTGCGCAAGACCGATCATATCGGCCGCTATGGTGGTGAGGAATTCGCGGTGGTGCTACCGCATACTCGGGCGGAAGATGCGGTGAAAGTGCTCGACGAGATTCGCCGACGTTTTGCCGAGATACGCTATCCGGCGCAACAGGTGGACTTTTCTTGCAGCTTCAGCTGTGGCATTGCCGAGCTGACATCCGATACCGACATCAAGGCGCTGACCCAGCAGGCAGACGAAGCCCTTTATCGCGCTAAACACGGCGGCCGCAATCGAGTCGAGCGGTTCACCCTGTCACGCGAATGACATCAAATAGCCATACATTGCCGACCTCCCTGCCGTTTGGAGGTAAGCATGCGCCTGAAGTCGCTCACCACACTCAATACATGCCTGCTTGTTGCGATATGCGTCGCACTAGGCGTCACGCTCTGGTGGTCGGAGCGCGCACTGCAACGCCCGTATCAACTGATGGACCGCTACCTCGGGCTCTCCCAGCGTTTCGAGCATCAGGTCGCCAGTAACGTCAAAGATTACCTGGCTAGCGGCAATGCGGTATCCCACAGTGCCGCGCTACAGGCGCTGGATAATCTTTCGACAGATGTGACGGCCTTACCGAGCCAGTTCGCCGACCGGCTACGACCGAGCCTGGAAGACCTCAGCCGGTTTACCGCAACCGACCTGCTGGCAGCTGGCAAGCTCGCCGGCGACCCACAAGGACTGCTGCTGCAGGCCGAACGAGAGATGGCCGGCTCACTGACGCAGCTGCACCATTACGCAACGCAAGGCGCCGAAAATTCGGCGGCCAGGGAGTATCAGACCCCACTCTTCGAAGCTGCCCGTCAACTGCCACGCCTGAGCCACGCGCGCGGAAAGCTGGTCAGCAGCGGGCAGGATGAGCTGGCGATAGAAGTGGAACAGGCCCTGCAGGCGCTGGGCAAGGAAGCGGACACGCTCGATGCGCTGCCCTTGCTCGGCGTCGCCAGTGCACAACGTTCGGGAGCCAGTGCCTTCGCCGCATTGCTGGACCTCGGCGAACAACAGGAGCAGGCAAGCGAAGACCAAGGAGTCGCGCTGAAACGTGAACTGCTTGGCCTGATCAATCGCTACCCCGCCGAACTTCAACGAACACGCGAACTGATCCGCCAGCGCAGCGAGTTGATGGCTAGCAGCGAGCAGAAAATCGCGACGTTGCAGCGGGCACTTGCCGAGCTCGAGCCGGTAATCCGTGCCGAACATGGGCGCATCCAGCTGGAGGTACGACTCATCCAGGGCTCGATCATTGCGCTGATACTGCTGATTGCGCTCGCCATCGACCGTTTGCAGCGCCAGGTCACGCGCGCGTTGGGACAACTCGCTCCGACGTTATCCGCTTGGGCTCAGGGCGATTTCGGCGTGGCTGCGCAACTCAAGTCGAAAACCCCAGAAATGATCGAAATCGCGGCATCGTTGAATCAACTGCGCAGTTACATGCTGATGCTGGTCGGCACACTGCGCCAACAGGCCCAGGAGGTGGATCACAGCAGCCGCACCCTGGCCCAGATGAGCAGTGACCTGCATGAGGGCGCCAGCCGGCAGACCGACGACACCGCGCAGATCCGCGATTCGCTGAGCGAACTGGAAGCGACCATTCAGGACGTGGCCAACGGTGCAAGTCAGACCGCAGAAGCTAGCCGAGCGGCAGGCCAGGCAGTCAGTCATGGGCAGCAGGTGATCAGCCAGAGCCTCACCGGCCTACAGGGCCTCGTCAGCGAAGTACGGCATAACGCCCAGGCCATCGAGCAGCTGGCTGATGAAACCAGCGTCATTGGTAAAGTGCTTATCGTTATCCGCTCCATCGCCGAGCAGACAAATCTCCTGGCTCTGAATGCCGCTATCGAGGCGGCCCGGGCCGGCGAACAGGGCCGAGGTTTCGCCGTTGTTGCCGATGAAGTCCGCACATTGGCTCAGCGCACCAGCGGTGCCACCGAGGAGATACAGCAGCTGATCGGCAATCTACAGAGGGCTGCTCATCAATCTGTAGCGGCCATGCGAACTCAGGTGAATCATGCCGAAGCCACCGCCGAGCTGGCCGAGACAGCTGATCTGGCGTTGAACCAGATTGTCACCACGATTGGCACCATTGAGCATATGGCGGAGCAGATCGAATCGGCCACTGCACAGCAGAGCGATGCCGTGAGCGAAATCCGTGAGCATAGCGAGCGCATCCACCAGTTGGGCGACAGCAACCTGGAACACATCAGCCGCGGCCGCGAGCAGAGCGAGCAGATGCTGCGCCTGGCAGGAGACCTGAACCAGGCGACGCTTGCGTTTAAATACTAACGCGACGGCCTCACCGTTTGACCCCGTCACGGAAGCCCGTGGCGGGGGCATGATCAGCGCGGCGCAACAGGACGCTGCGACGGCTTGCGGTTCTTGCCAGATGGTTTAGCGCCGCCTGCAGCCGCCTTGCGCCGCGCGTCAGCGGCCGCCTTGGCCTGCTCACGCTTATCCCAGGCATTGCCATCGTGACTGCGCGGCGGCAGGCCGTTGTGCTGGGTGAGAATCTTGCCGCCTTGCCCCGCCTTTTTGCTGCCCACCGGGGTCGAATTCTTGCGCCGGGCGCTCTGGTAGCCTTCGGCCGCGGGTTGGTGCGCCGGGATCAGTTGATTTTTGCCACTGCCAATCAGGTCGGCACGTCCCATCCGCTGCAAGGCTTCGCGCAGCATCGGCCAGCCTTTCGGATCGTGATAGCGCAGGAAGGCCTTATGCAAACGGCGCTGCTCTTCGCTCTTGACGATAGCAACACCTTCGCTCTTATAAGTAACCTTGCGCAGTGGGTTCTTGCCGCTGTGGTACATCGCCGTGGCGCTGGCCATCGGTGACGGATAGAAGGCCTGCACCTGATCAGCGCGGAAGCCGTTGGCTTTGAGCCACAGTGCGAGGTTCATCATGTCCTCGTCAGTGGTCCCCGGATGCGCAGCGATGAAGTACGGGATCAGGTACTGCTCCTTACCCGCCTCCTTCGAATACTTGTCGAACATGCGCTTGAACTTGTCGTAGCTGCCGATCCCCGGCTTCATCATTTTGTCCAGCGGTCCGCGCTCGGTATGTTCCGGAGCGATCTTCAGGTAACCGCCGACATGATGAGTGACCAGCTCTTTTACATATTCCGGCGACTCGACCGCCAGGTCGTAGCGCAGTCCCGACGCGATCAGGATCTTCTTCACGCCTGGCAGCGCGCGCGCTTTGCGGTACAGCTCGATCAACGAGCTGTGGTCGGTATTGAGGTTCTCGCAGATGCCTGGGTACACGCACGACGGCTTGCGGCAGTGCGTTTCGATCTCTGGGCTCTTGCAGGCGATGCGGTACATATTGGCGGTCGGCCCGCCGAGGTCCGACACAACACCGGTGAAGCCCGGCAGCTTCTTCATTTCCTCGATCTCATTGAGGATCGATTCGTGCGAGCGGTTCTGGATGATCCGGCCTTCGTGCTCGGTGATCGAGCAGAACGTGCAGCCGCCGAAACAGCCACGCATGATGTTTACCGAGAAGCGAATCATGTCGTAGGCCGGAATCTTCTCGCCACCATAGGACGGATGCGGCACGCGCGCGTATGGCGAGGCGAACACGTAATCCATCTCCTCAGTGGTCAGCGGGATCGGCGGCGGATTCAGCCAGATATCGTGATCGCCATGGCGCTGCACCAGCGCACGCGCGTTACCGGGGTTGGTTTCCAGATGCAAGACACGGTTGGCATGAGCATATAGGGCGGAGTCGTTGCGGACCTTTTCAAACGACGGCAGACGAATCACCGTCTTGTCGCGCTCGATCTGCGGGTTCGGCAGCAGTTGGACAACCTTGGCCTCGTTCGGGTCTTCGACGGCGCCCTTTTCCTGCTCGATCGCGCAGGCTTGCAGATCCTGGGTATTCACATAGGGGTTGATGATCTTGTCGACCTTGCCGGGGCGATCGATGCGGGTCGAGTCGATTTCGAACCAACCCTGGGGCGCGTCACGACGGATAAAGGCGGTACCGCGCACATCGGTAATCTGCTCGACCGATTCACCACGCGCCATCCGCTGCGCCACCTCGACGATGGCACGCTCGGCGTTGCCGTACAGAAGGATATCCGCGGTCGCGTCCATCAGGATCGAGCGGCGAACCTTGTCCGACCAGTAATCGTAATGAGCGATCCGGCGCAGCGAGGCCTCGATGCCGCCGAGTACCACTGGGACGTGCTTGTAGGCCTCCTTACAACGCTGGCTATAGACCAGGCTGGCGCGATCCGGACGCTTCCCGGCCAGGCCACCTGCCGTGTAGGCATCGTCGGAACGGACCTTTCGGTCGGCCGTGTAGCGGTTGATCATCGAATCCATGTTGCCAGCGGCGATGCCGAAGAACAGGTTCGGCTCGCCGAGCTTCATAAAGGCGTCTTTGCTCTGCCAGTCCGGCTGGCTAATGATGCCAACGCGAAAACCCTGCGCTTCCAGAAGGCGACCAATGATCGCCATGCCGAATGAAGGATGATCCACATAGGCATCACCGGTGACGATAATGATGTCGCATGAATCCCAGCCGAGCTGATCCATCTCCTCCCTGCTCATCGGCAGGAACGGTGCTGGGCCGAAACACTCGGCCCAGTACTTGGGATAGTCGAACAGGGGCTTGGCTGCGTGCATGGCAATAAACCGGGGCAACGAAAACGGGCGCGGAATATAGCACAAAAAATGATCAGGAAGGCCGACTGCGCCAGTCGGCCTTTACTCGATTTCGTAGTAATTCCGGACGTTCTGGCGCATCAGCGGATTTCAGAGGTTTCCGCGCTGCCTTTTGTTCCCACGCCAGCCGTACGTTGGCTTCCAACCTAAAGCAGACCTCGTTTCCTACCAACTGATACAGAAGGTAGGTACAGCAACATGGCTCTTATCGCCCAACCATGGCGCCATCCGGACAGCGGGGTGTACTACATACGCCGCTTTGTTCCACAAGCTTTGCGTCCCATCATCGGCCGGGTCGAGATTCGACGCTCATTAGGGACAACAGATTTTCGACAGGCCAAAGCTCTCTTTGCCGACGCTTACGCGGCAACTGAACGACTGATCAACGAAGCACGGCTACACGGAGGGGTTTCAAGACAGACCCTCGACGCTCTTCCCGGCAACGCCCACGGCAAAGCCCCTAGCAGCGCGTATGCGCTCAATTCAGCTTCAAAGGTTGCAGTCCCAGGGCAAGAGCCCAGTTCGCTTCCAAAGCTCTCCCAGGTCCTTAACAGGCATATCGAGTCGATGGCGCTAATCAGTCGGCCGGAGCACGTACGAGCCAATCACGAATCCCAGTTGCGCAAGGTGGTTGATAGGTTCATCGAGTTAATCGGCGATCTTGCCATCAATCGGATCACGTCATCCCACATCCAAACCTTCGCCGTCGAGCTGGCAATGGTTCCTGTCATTAGGGGACGCAAAACCAAGAGCGCCTGTATCGCACAACTGAAAATGCTGGCCAAGCCGGATACCCCCACCCTCTCATCTACAACCGTTCGGTTAACCGTTGCACGGCTGTCGTCCTTAATGTCATTCGCCGTGGAAAGCGGCCATATCTCATCCAATCCAGTTACTGCATCACGCGTGCTTCGTAAATTGGATGCAGCTAAACCGAAACGCCATCTGGATGATGATAAAGGCTACAAATGGGAAGAGCTCGTCAGACTATTCAGTCACTCCGATTTTCAAAGCCAACGATATGCCACCGGCCGACCAGGTAACGCTGTGTTCTGGCTGCCGCTTTTAGCGGCCTACACAGGTGCAAGACGAGAGGAAATCGCACAGCTCTACGTGAGCGATGTCCGCCAGCACGAAAGCGGCCAATGGTTCATCCGGATCATCGATGACCGCCCGGATAAATCAGTCAAAACCAATAGCAGTCGTCGGGACATACCTCTTCATGGCGACCTGCTGATACTGGGTTTTTTGGAGCTTGTGGAAGGGCGGGAGCCATCCTCCAGAGTCTTTGCGCAGCTAGACAAGGTATCGGGACGTTACTCAGGAATCGTGGCAAAGCATTGGAGTTTATTAACCCAGCGTCTTGGTATTTATCGACCGGGCCGCCACCCGCTCCATGCGTTCAGGCACTCTTTCAAAACGCTTGCTAGGGCGCATGGCATACCTAAAGAAGTGAGTGATTGGATCACTGGTCACGCATCAGGGAGCGCTGGCAATGGATACGGAATCAATCCATTAATGAGGATGGCAGAAGAAATGAAGAAGATACCAAGCATCGCAGAAGCCGCCAACTTAATTAACACGCAAAACAATTTTATAAAATTGCTTAAATTAACCCCTCAGGGGGGCATCGACCGAGCAACTACGGCGCTCAAGGCGATTAAATCATAATCTTTACCAAACCAACCATTGCATCAAACATAAGCTAGAAAAACGATCCAGATTTGTTTAAACCTGCTGATTTTCGTGTTAGAACTATATTACGTTCAAACAAGCAAACGGAATAAAAGTAAGTGAGAAAGAAAATTTATGTATCAATTGGCGTTCCAGGCAGTGGAAAAACAGAGCACTTTCTGCGACGAGCAAAAATTTGGATGTTCTTAGGCAGAAAGCTGGTGCTAGCTCTACCGACACTAAAGTTAGTAGGAGAAGTGGTTGAAAGATGCGAATCACTGCAACTGGAATGCAAGCCAATCATTGGTGATGAAACCATTGGAAAGCGCGGCAGATATCTGACAGAAGCACTGCAGAATGGCATTTCGTTCGTAATCACTACACATGCAGCATTAATGGAAGTGGACTCTAAGCTGTTAGCCGAATACATCTTGGCAGTTGACGAGGTGCCACGAATTCTGGACGTTGACTGTAGAAACATCAAGCAAGCCGATCTAGACTCTCTACTCGTAAACTTAAAACATGTTGAAAATCGGCTAGAGATTCGCCACGACAAATTTCAGCACGTCAGAGAGTTAGTTGACTCGTATAGCCGCGCTGGCAGTTCAAGCTATTTTGGAAGCGCTTGCTCAGTGTTCGAGCGTCGAATTTACGACTGTTTACTACACGACGGTGTTGTCTTCATTAAACCGTACAGAAAAGACGACGAATTCAGCATCGCAACTGGAAAAACCACAGATTTTTTTGAAAAAGCAAGTGTCGCTAGCGAAGTACATATACTAACAGCTACGTTAGCTGGAGGTGTTTTCCACACGATAGCGCAGGCAAAAGGTTTCGAATTCATTAGCTCACGCTTTTCGCCACCTGACTATGCGTACGAAAGCGAGGTGGTAATTTACCCTTTATGTCCAATGAGATGGTCTAAGACAAAGGCGCTTACAACAAAGGATGGCCAGGGATTTCACGAACATCTTGGGACAAACAATCAATACATAGATGAAATAATATCCAAAGCTTATCACCACAACAAAAGCAGACCAATGTTACTTTTTTGCAATAATTGGTTTAACTCAAAATCAGTAATAGATTTGATTGGCGTAGAGGCATGCCCTGGAGACAATAGAGGAATCAACTCATACAATGCGTATACCGCCGCCGTTCTTGTTTACAGCGGCCAGGCAAGCCCGAATCATAAGCCGATTCTTAGCGCATTGGAGGGGAAACTTGGAATCATGCCTGGAAAGTTACATGAGGCTTGGCGTGTCACCGAGAAGCTAGAACGGGCTCTACAAGATGTCACAAGAACAGCTATTAGAAAGAGGGGGAATACGCTACACGTTTCACTTTATGTACAAGACGATGAAGTATGCGAGTTTCTACGCGAACAATGCATACCTAACGCAACCATTGATCGATCTCTTATGACCCCCCCATTTATGATCAACCGAGAGCCAAGTGAAACCGCCAAGCGCGACGACTGCGCTCGGGATATCATTAAAAAATGCCTGGAATTTGGACAGGCAAGAAGCGCTATCGTTAAATCGTTAATGGAAGCGGGATTTGGACAGTCCACTGCCTATAAAAAAATCAATTTATACGCCAATCCGCAGGGCGGGATTCTTTGACTGCCGTACAGAAATTCTACGTTTCGTTAATAGAACTATTATGAATTCAGAGAAAATGGGCTCCCTCATCGAGGGAGTCCACTCGCCGCTCAAGGCGAGCCATAACAGTATCTAAGGATTATATTTTATCGTTTATATTTGGTTTAAATCAGTGACTTTAATCGTTCCCACCAATCATTACCGCTTAATCGATCTGTACGAGTGACATTGCCCTTCGGGCAGCGCCTCACTGCGTTCAGCGCCTGGTAACCATACGTATACCGAAGGGTAACGCGGTTATACAAACAGCTGACGTTTGCTCGTTCCCACCAATCATTACCGCTTAATCGATCTGTACGAGTGACATTGCCCTTCGGGCAGCGCCTCACTGCGTTCAGCGCCTGGTAACCATACGTATACCGAAGGGTAACGCGGTTATACAAACAGTTAACAGCTATCGTTTCTACCAGTCACTAGCGGTTACTGGCTGCAAAAAATCTTTATTTTTGATATAACGGATTATCACTGACAGATATAAAGCATGACCATCCAGAGAAAACTCATAGCGAAAGAAAAAAGGAAGTAGGAGCAATGGATAAAAAAATATTGAAATCTGTTTTCACCAAAGAATCGATTCATAGATATACATGCCCATATTGCTATAAGGGCGAACTCCGCCTTGAAGGCGATTTCAATTCCAAAGAGACAGTCGCTTCCAAAGCTGAGCATAGGGAAGAATATTGGGAACCGGAATTCATTAGACTTATTTTTAGTTGCACTTTGAAATGCTCTTCATGCAGTGAATCGGTTTTCGTAGTGGGCGATGGATCAGTTGAAGAAGAGTATTTTGAAGGACCGGATGGAGACTGGGATAGGGGCTATGTAGAATTTTATCGTCCATCTTTTTTTCATCCCACATTACAGTTGATCGACTTTCCGGCTGAGTCACCAGCTGAGGTCGTATCTGCTTTACGAACGGCATTTTCATCGTATTTCTCAAGTCCCTCTACATGTTGCAATAGCTTAAGGGCAGCAGCCGAGGAAATCCTTACAACTCTTGGCGTTCCTGTTCATCCCGAATCGGGCGAGGGTTACCTTTCTTTTGGTCGCAGAATCCAGATGCTTGGAGATGACAATCAAAGTGTTCGTGCATTATTCGACGCCATCCGGTGGCTCGGTAATTACGGGAGTCACCCAGGGATACAAGTGGAATTTGATGACGCGTTGAACGCTTTGGAAATTATGGAGCTACTTCTTGAAGAGGTTTACAGCGACCGAAAGAGGAAGATTCAAGACTTGGCAGAAGCTATTAATAGTAGTAGAGGACCTATAAGCAGGCTTCCTAGGACTGGAAGCGTCTAGCGGTACGCCGTGGCTGAGCTGGGCGAGCAGCTGCGGTTCGCCAATTGTGCATTATGAAATGAACTCCCGCCCACTTCGGGGCGGGATTGGTAAAGCTCAAAAACGACCGTTTATGAACCTATGCTCATCGGCTCGTCTTCTGGTGTCAGAAAATAGCATTTCTTTTTCTGACACCATAAGGTATTGTGACCCTACGTTTTTGACACTAGAGGCTTGCACGATGTCCCGCACCTTCGTTTACTGTCGTGTTTCAACAGTCGAACAAACGACAGAAAACCAAATGCTGAAAGTTGAACAGGCGGGATATGAGACAAATCCTCAACGTGTAATTTCCGAGACAATCAGCGGTAGCATCGAGGCAATGAAACGTCCTGCCTTCAAAGCTTTGGTCGATCACAAGCTAGAAGCAGGAGACACCCTTGTCGTACTCAAACTAGATCGTCTGGGTAGGGACAATATCGACGTGCAGCAGACCATCACCATGTTGACTAATCGCGGTATCAATCTGGTGAGTCTTGACCTTGGCAAGCACGACCTGACTAGCTCGGAAGGTAAGCTAATGCTGCAGATTTTCTCTGCTTTCGCTGAGTTCGAACGCAACCGAATTCGGGAACGTACCCAGGCGGGCCTTGAGCGGGCCAAGAAGGAAGGCAGGGCACTTGGTCGCCCCGCTGCGACAAACGAATCTAATGTGCAGAAATTGAAGGCTGAGGGCTTGAGCCAATCGGCAGTCGCTAAGGAGCTATCGGTTAGCCTCTCGACAATCAAACGTCTATGGAACCCAGCTAGGTAACTCGCAGTTAACCTGCATAGGCACTGTTTCACTTGGCAGTTTTCTGCTGCCCCAATCCCTCACAAAGCCCCCAAGGGCAACGCTGAACCGTTCTAGAGGCAACGTTTTTTCATGTCCCTTCGTGTATGCCTGAGGCGTAACACGTCTGTACGACGCCCGTATTCATATTTGGCGGTCGCCCACGAAATGTTATGCCGAGAAATTGATACACCGGGGAACAGTACGAAGCAGCAAGGCAATCGCTCGGTTTGGCGATCATAGAACACGTGGCGCTCATGGCCTTGATCCAGCGTCAACATCTATGTCAACGCTGAACGCGCATATGGAAATCAGAGGTTTTCGGAAAAACTCATAATAAACCTATCAAGAGCGAACGTAATTAGTTCTACGCCCAAGCGATAAACAGTGCAGGATGTCCAGCCAGTATAGTGTGTGCGGTAGACCGCCATCCTTGAAGCAAATGATCCCTTCCCCTTCCTGTCGAATTATTCATCCTGAGCAAAACGACAATCAGGTTTCGGTTAGCCAGCCCTATGACACTAGGCCGTAAAGCTGGCTGGTACACCCTGCAATTGGATCATACGACTCTAATAGCCCCTCAGCAACTCCTTCTTTTCTAAGGCTGTCACAAAGTCCACATTAGCCCAAGAAACAAACCAAGGATACTTACCGAGCTTTAGCGTCAGTTCAGATATTTCCTGAGGTGTAGCCTCGGCTGAATAAATTTGCTTGAGCAACTTAGCAGCAAGCTTTGACTTGAACGCCTCATCGAGATACGGGCAGGTCATTGAATCCAAAAATAAGTATAGCTTCTCAGAGCTCAACCGCAAATCCGAAACAGACTCTAAAATCGAATTTATATCTTTTATTATACTTCTTTTTATAGAAGCATAGCTCGCATTGTTACCGATGTAGTACAAGAGCACAACTATCTCGAAGTACGAAAACCTTCGCCGTTCTGAAATCTTTACAAGTGACTCCAACAATTGACGAGGAACCAGATAGTCCTCACCAATCTCTTTAAGCAACACAAGCAAATTTAACGCTTCAAGCAAAGCATAATCACCATTCTCGGCCGCCATCTTTGCGTATTCGCTGCTTTCAAAAAAGGATCGACAAGACGTGTAGATTTTACTTTTGATAGAGTCTATTTCGTCAGGCAGATGTCTACTAAAAAAGGAACATGCCACCGTGGATGACACGAACAAATTAACGGAGCCTTTGTGCCCAGGGCTAACCGTATATAAATGAAATATTACCTCTAGAATAACATGAAAGAAATCTGAGTATTTTTTAAGCCCAGCCTTGTCTTCGAAAGTTCGGGTTATATTTTTCTCAGCCACTCTTACTAGTAGATTTTTGAGGGCGGACATGAGATAGCCGCAAACCAGTCCGTAAGCCGCAGCGTCATCGATACAAGCCGATTTCACTTCATTAAGAAACGCTATACATAGCTTTTTGCGATTAAAAACACGGCGGGGCTCAAACTCGCCTTCCCCGTCCTCGCCTTTGGACACCAGCTTTAATTCAAAGTTGGACAGCGCATTTTTGATCAAGCGAAGCGATTTTGTCTTACTCGTAACAAATGGCCGACTGGCCTTCGTCGTTTTTGATTTATTGAGGTTTAGCTTATATTCTTTAGCGTGAACTTCAACGCACTTTGCTACAACCGAAGCAACGGAATCATTCGTAGCAAAAATAAATATATCATCGACATAACGACGAATCACATAATCACGCCCACACTCAAAGCCTACCCTTCCTAGCTCCGTCTCGACATTCAAATCAATTTGTTGGAATATGACTTCAGAAAATATTCGACAAATTTCCGGACCAATTATTATTCCAGCAGTTTCATTATAATTCGAAACCTGCATCAATCTATCGAAGACAGCACCGAATGTATTCTTTGTGCCGGTATTTGTCTTCGAGAAAGGTTTAGTTTTCAACGCCCAGTCAATGGAATGTGTATAAATACTATCAAAAAACTTTGAGATATCTAGCGACCAGAATGAGGAATATTGTCTTTCTAGGCTGAGGAAGTCAGACGAGTCAAAAAACCGATATAACCGAGTGTAATCTGAGTAAGAAAAGTAAGAAGTCAAATGCTTGTATTTAACTTCACTTGAAGCAAGAGACAATGATTCCGCCCGGTATTTTCTTATGTTTTCGCTCTGATTTTTAGCGAAATACTTTCCGGCAATTTTGCTTGGCCGACGGATACTAAATTGGCTTTTTGAACAAGCCAATAGTATCTGATCGCTGAATTCTTTGTAAAACTCGACGAAACCTATCTGAACTCTTGGATGCAACAATGATACGACCCTAAACGAGTCCTCATCCTTGCGAACCTTGTAAGTTAGCGGAAGGGTATATTCTTCAGTCAAGCTACCATGAAATAGGTAATCCATAACGCGAGGGAACAAACTAGTACCAGACTCGTACTTCTTAACATGCCAATAGAAGCCAGTGTTGCTGAATATTATGGGCACCTCATACGGGCATGTCTCGGTTAGAAGCACCCGTGCGGAATCTTCTTTTTTAACCCTGCGATTTCCTGACTTCATTTTCGCCAACACTCTTTTATTTTACGCAGTGTTTCGTATTTAAAGGAATGAAATCTTATTTTCTTGAAGCCAGTTTTGAAGCTATACCCGGCCAAAAGCTTGCGTTGCTGCAAGGTGAGCGCAGAAGCAATTCGTCTAGATAATTGATGCTTAGATGAAAACAACACTCCCCTCATAAAAACATCGAGCTCATCAAGGGAGCAGTGGCCGATATAATTTTTCTGGATATAGTTAAAGTAAATGCCGGTTTTTATTTCTATACCAGACATCGGGTCGTTGATGTTGTAATTTCCGGTTAAGGCACGCACTCTATTTTTCAACAACAAATAGTCAGGCGGCAGCTGCGCGCTGGATAAAAAACTAGAAATCGCAGCGATAAACTTTTTCTTAATCCTAAGAACTTTGTCTTGCGATATATCGCAGACCACTTTACGCCGAAGGCTACCCAGAACCGCCTCTTCCGAGCAACACTCAAATATTTTCATTTGATATCCCAGATACTTTATCTGGAACTTTTTTTGCTCTAAGCCTAGATGAGGCTCTTTAGCCTTCGGGATAGTGTGATAACTGCGTTTGTCTCCGACTTTGTGGAAGTCTAGCCCGGCTGGCAAAAACTCTAAAAGTTTCTTCTCGAAATCATTCTTCGATTCTCGACCAGACGTGATGACGATGATGTCATCAACGAACCGAGCATAGTAGAACACGTCAACATCACTTTTAATCGCCTGATCAAAACTTGATAGATAAAATTCAGAGAGGGTAGCACTAACCCCTAACCCTCGTGGCAGGCCAGCAACCCCACAAATATCAATCACTGCAAATAGCTGGTCAAGCAGCACTAACGTACGCCACGAGCATTTACTATCAGCCATGAGCCGGTCAAATAATACTTTACGGTCAATGGACTCGTAAAAGCTCACTAAGTCGAATCGGTAGACTGCATAAGGCGTGCCCTCTTTAAAAAAAGATAACACGTTAGAGATTATCGTTTGCCTGTCTGACTGCTTTATATGGTAGTTTGCCTTGATATTTCTTGATATCAAGCGAGATACCATTTTTGCTGCTAGGGTAGTAAAAACATAGCCCTTAGCGCTACCAAGCGAAATCTCTCGAAGTGAACCATTAAAGACCGAGCCAGCTCTTAATTCTGCCAGGGCTGCGGTTGCTTCATCAGCACGTCTTGAACGGTCCTGAAGGTGAGGATTCTTTATGACATCCTGAAAGCCAATGCATTCTGTAAGAGCTTTTGCAGTGTATGGTATCTCAATCACTGCCTTATCCTTATTAGTGGCAGACTATTTAATTAGCTTCCATGACGGGTTCTGCATTATGTAAATCGTTGAAAACCCGAAACTGCTAAATCTCACGGTGAAAATTTACGAACGAAGTTACACCGGAAATTCTCAAAAAGCACCGACAAATCACGACGAATCACAAAGCGCCGAAATGTCGCGATGATACCTTCCGAAGTCTTTCAGATACAGTCGGTGCGGGCCTCTCCACCGGACAAACTTGTCAACCGGGGCCGTTTGATTTTCGGCAGGCTATGGACTAAACACTATAGGTACAGCTGAACATTTGTCACCCAAAACTACCAGCAAGCGCTTGTCCTCGGAACGCTCGACCGGTATCGAAGATACCCGGACGCGCTGAAAGAGGACGCCTATGCATGGCACAGTCCGCCAAAGCAATGGTTTGGTGCTTTCCCAGGGGGCAAACATACGAGCTTAAGCACGTCGACATCGGAGCTACGGTGCAGACACCTAGTCGATTGGCCGGTCCGAACGTCCAGATGCATGACCACTTCTATCCAAGCCTGAGCTGACATACACCGAAAGGTGATACAGAATGTCGGCACCCCGTGGGAATGGGGTCTGCTTACTGTGCGGGTTTCAGCGAAACGTCAAGACCTTTCCCCGACTTGGGATAATCGAAAAGGGGCTTGGCTGCGTGCATGGCTAGAAACCGGGGCAACGAAAACGGGCGCGGAATATAGCACAAAAAATGATCAGGAAGGCCGACTGTGCTAGTCGGTTTTACCCAAACACAAACAGGCGAAACGCCGGTCAGCCGCCGATATAACGCCGTGGCACGCGCTGCGTAACCTTGGTCAGTAACTCGTATCCGATGGTGCCACAGGCTTGGGCGAGCTCGTCGACCGGCACCTGCGCGCCCCATAGCTCAACTTCATCACCGAGGGCCGCCTGCGGCAGATCGGTAATGTCCACCGCCAACATGTCCATCGACACCCGCCCAGCCAGCGGCACCCGCCGCCCCTGGATGACCACGCAAGTGCCTGGCGGCGCCGTACGGGGGTAGCCATCGGCGTAGCCGCAACTGACCGTGGCGATACGCGATGAACGTTGCGCCACCCAGCCGGCCCCATAGCCGACACTCTCGCCCGCCGCCACGTCGCGAACTGCGATGATCGCCGCCGTGAGCGTCATCACGGGCTTCAGCCCCAATGCAGCCGCGCTCAGCTCGGCGAACGGCGACGCGCCATACAGCATGATGCCGGGGCGCAGCCAATCCATATGCGCTGCTGACAACGTCAACACAGCCGCGGAGTTGGCAAACGAGCGGTGAGCAAAATCCAGATCCAGCAGCCCGACGAACTGCTCAAGCTGCGCTTCGTTAAGTGGATGGCCGCGCTCATCAGCACAGGCAAAATGACTCATCAGGTTGAGCTCGGCGACCTGGGGCGCGTCATTCAAGCGAGCGTGCCACTCGCGCAATGCTGCGGCAGAGAATCCCAGGCGATGCATGCCGGAGTCGAGCTTCATCCACACATTCATTGGCTGAATGATAGACGACTCCAGTAATGCGATCGCCTGCGCCTCGCCCTGAACCGCGACATCCAGCCCCAGCTCGGCCGCTCTGACATATTCATCAGGCTCGAAACACCCTTCCAGCAAAAGCAGACGCGCGCCAGCAGCGACGGCTCTGACCTGTTCGGCCTCTTCCAGCGAAGCGACTGCAAAACCGTCGGCGATATCCGACAGACATTCCACTGCCGCTGACGCGCCATGCCCGTAGGCGTTGGCCTTGACCACCGCGAAGGCTCGGCGGCCCGGGGCGCAGCGTTTGGCCAAGGAGTAATTGTGACGCAGGGCGGACAGATCGATGGATGCAATTAGCGGGCGCATGGAGCGGGCTCAGCGGCGTACTGGGGCCGATCATCTTAACCCTCGCCCAATAAGCTGCAAACGCCGGCGCCAATCAATACGCGCACACCGGGCGACACGAATCCGCTCAGTCGGCGGCATGCGTCAAGCCGCCCCCCTTGCGTCTTCTCTGCCGCTCGGCCTTCCAACCGCCAGAAGAAATCCGTCGACGCTGCTGACACCAGACTGTCAGTAGCGCTGACTTAAAGTGGCCTTCGCAGGCCAAATCGCGCCCTCGACGGCGCCACCCTAGCGACATCGTCCATTCGAAGGAGAGAGAAAGAATGCAATCAACTGTTCGAACTGTTTGTCAGTGACTTCGAACACGCCCACCGCTTCTACGAGCAGGCCCTGGCAACCCCGGCTGGAGACGATGGAGGGCATGGGCGGACACATGGGCCTGTTTCCCTACGACCCGGAGAGCGGCATTGGTGGCTGCCTGAGCCACGCGCCCGAACAGCAAAGCGGCATTGGCGAAAATCCATGGCGTGCTGCCCACCGCCCTGCGTGACGAGCTCAACGGCACCGTCTGTTTGCGCCGGAGGTGAACGCTTATCCCGTGCATTGGCTCGGTCAGCTACGCCAGGCGATCCGCCAACGGCGAAAACTCCTGAGTTACCGCGACGAAAGCGGGCAAGCCAGCCTGCGTCGCATCTGGCCGCTGGGTCTGTTCTTCCGGGGGCAGACCTGAACGCTGTGTAGGTGGTGCAAGTTGCGCAACGATTTCCGCAACTTTCGCATCGACCGAGTGGCCAGCCTGGACAACCTCGACGAAACTTACCAATCGGGTCCTGGACAACGACTGGAGCATTACCTCGCCCCCTATCTCTGTGGCGAGGCCATGGCGCCGTCCTACAGGACCTGACTCATTCGTCGTCGAACTGGTAGCTGCCCGGCGCCAGATTTTCGAAGCGCGAGTATTTGCCGAGGAACGCCAGACGGGTTGTGCCGATCGGGCCGTTCCGCTGTTTGCCGATGATGATTTCAGCCACACCCTTGTATTCGGTTTCCGGGTGATAGACCTCGTCCCGATAGACGAACATGATGATGTCGGCGTCCTGCTCGATCGCCCCCGATTCACGCAAGTCAGAGTTCACCGGGCGCTTGTTCGGTCGCTGTTCCAACGAGCGGTTGAGCTGCGACAGCGCGATCACCGGGCAGTTGAATTCCTTGGCCAGGCCTTTCAGCGAGCGGGAGATCTCGGAAATCTCGTTGGTGCGATTATCGCCACTGGAGCCCGGAATCTGCATCAGCTGCAGGTAGTCGACCATGATCATGCCGATTTCGCCGTGCTCACGCGCCAGACGCCGCGTCCGGGCGCGCATTTCCGAGGGCGAAATGCCCGCGGTATCGTCGATGAACAGCTTTCGATCGTTGAGCAGGTTGACCGCCGAGGTCAGCCGTGGCCAGTCGTCGTCGCTGAGCTTACCGGTCCGTACCTTGGTCTGGTCGATACGGCCCAAGGAGGCCAGCATACGAATCACGATGGAATCGGCCGGCATTTCCAGCGAGAACACCAGAATCGCCTTGTCGGAACGCAGCACGGCGTTTTCCACTAGGTTCATCGCGAAGGTGGTCTTACCCATAGAGGGACGCCCGGCGACGATGATCAGATCGGCCGCTTGCAGGCCACTGGTGGCTTCGTCCAGGTCCGTGAAGCCGGTCGATATGCCGGTAATCGCCTCACCGGCATTGAACAGCGAATCGATCCGGTCTATCGCCTTGACCAGGATGTCGTTGATCCCCATCGGCCCGCCCGTCTTGGGGCGCGCTTCGGCGATCTGGAAGATCAGTCGCTCGGCTTCATCGAGAATCTCCTCGCCCGTACGCCCCTGCGGCGCATAGGCGCTGTCGGCGATCTCGTTGCTGATGCCGATCAGTTGGCGCAGCGTGGCGCGCTCGCGGATGATCTGCGCGTAGGCCTTGATGTTTGCCACGGACGGGGTGTTTTTCGCCAGCTCGCCGAGGTAGGCGAGACCGCCGACCTGTGACAGGTGACCTTCCTTGTCCAGCTGTTCGGAAAGCGTAACTACATCGAACGGCGAGTTGCGCTCGGCCAGAGTGAAAACGGCGCGGAAGATCAGCCGGTGATCATGGCGATAGAAATCGCCATCCGACACCTGATCAAGCACCCGTTCCCAGGCGTTGTTATCCAGCATCAGCCCGCCAAGCACAGCCTGCTCGGCCTCGATGGAATGTGGCGGCACTTTGAGCGCTGCGGTTTCCAGATCGTACTGTTGGGGGACGCTGATGTCGTTCATGGCACTCGGAATTCTCGGGGCCTGCCATCGTTCAGTGCGGTTCGACGAAACGGCAACAGACTTCTTATGTTCAGAAAAGACAAAGGGCACGTTCCACTCGCATGGAAACGTGCCCGATGTTACGCGTCAGGTACCAGGGGTGCCAGACGCAGGCTAGTCTCAGCCGGCAACCACGATCAGCTTCACGGTTGCTTCGACGTCGGTGTGCAGATGCACAGCTACGTCGTACTCACCAACCTGACGGATGGTGCCGTTCGGCAGGCGGATTTCGCTCTTGGCCACTTCAACGCCGGAGGCGGTCAGGGCATCAGCGATGTCGTGCGTACCGATGGAACCGAACAGCTTGCCCTCATCGCCTGCAGTAGCAGTGATGGTGACTTCCAGTTCAGCCAGCTGAGCAGCACGAGTTTCGGCGGACGCCTTGCGCTCGGCAGCAGCTTTTTCCAGGTCGGCACGGCGAGCTTCGAACTCGGCGATGTTTGCCGCGGTGGCGGCAGTAGCCTTACGCTGCGGCAGCAAGTAGTTGCGGCCGTAACCAGACTTGACGTTTACCTTGTCGCCCAGGTTGCCCAGGTTTGCGACTTTTTCCAGCAGGATGACTTCCATTTGAGTCTTACCTCTTTAACTTAACCTTCACCGTTCGCAGGTCCCGCATCGTCATCACGAGATGCCCGACCGCGAAAATCAAACAAGCTGTCGACAATGGCCATGACGGCCAGTAACGGATAAATCAATTGCATGAACAGTACCAGCGTGACGTAAAGCCCCACCAGCCAGAACCGTGACATCCGGCTCTGCGCCACCAGCCCATGCATCAGTGCAATACCGGCGAACACCAGCGGAACACTGCACAGCGGAGCCAGCATTGCCAGCTGCACACCGAGACTCGGACCAAGCAACATGCCCGCGAGGAGCACCATTGCCGGCGCTGGAGAAAAACGCAGCGTCCGAAACTCGAGGCCGAAGCCACCTGGGTTGTACAACAGCGCCTGCCAATACCGTCCGAGAATCAGACTGAGCAACGTGGTGATCTGCAACAGCGCCGCCAACAAGCCGGTCAGAACCGGCGTCAGCAATGCCCCCAAACGCGCCTGCTCTTCCACCGAAAGTTGCTGATAGGCGTCCGACAGCATGTCGGGCAGCATTTTCTGCAACTCAGCGGCGAGCGCCGCGATCGGCTCGCCAAAAACCACTCCAAGCGCCCAGGCATACAACAACCCGAGCCCCACACTGCACAGCATCACCCGGGGCCAGGAGCGCTGGTTGCGCAACAGCAGCGCTAACCCGAACGATCCCAGCAATACCAGCAACGTGCGCGGATCGCCGAAGTACCACCAGACCATTGCGGGCAATACAGCCCAGACCAATACGCCCAGCGCGTCATTCAGCCCGCGACGCAACAACACCAGACTTCCTGCCGCAGCACACAGCCAGAACAACATCGGCAGCGCTGCAGAGCCAGCCACTACAACAATCGCCTGCATACGGCCGCGCATGATGAAGTCAGCCAGGGCGCGCATGCGATTTATCCTTTACGTCTGCCGAACAGTTCGATCAACGGCCGTGGCTGTCGGTATAGGGCAGCAGGGCCAGGAAGCGGGCGCGCTTGATAGCGGTAGCCAGCTGGCGCTGATAGCGTGCTTTGGTTCCGGTGATACGGCTAGGAACGATCTTGCCGGTTTCGGAAATGTAGGCCTTCAGCGTGTTGAGATCCTTGTAATCGATCTCTTTCACGTTTTCTGCAGTGAAACGGCAGAACTTACGACGACGGAAAAAACGTGCCATGAAATAGGCTCCTCAATAGGTCCGTGGATTACTCGTCAGCGTTGTTGTCGCGGCTGTCGCTGTCACTGTCATTATCGTTGACAGAGTCAGATTCAGGGCGATCACGACGCTCACGGCGCTCGCTACGGTTTTCCTCAGCCTTCAGCATCTCGGACTGTTCAGTCTCGGCTTCATCGCGACGAATGACCAGGTTACGGATGACGGCGTCGTTGTAGCGGAAGTTGTCTTCCAGCTCGGCCAGTGCCTTACCGCTGCACTCAACGTTCAGCATCACGTAGTGAGCCTTGTGTACGTTGTTGATGGCGTAAGCCAGCTGACGGCGACCCCAGTCTTCCAGACGATGGATCTTGCCACCGTCCTCTTCGATCAGCTTGGTGTAACGCTCCACCATGCCGCCAACCTGCTCGCTCTGGTCGGGGTGGACCAGAAAGATGATTTCGTAATGACGCATTGTTGCTCCTTACGGGTTGCAGCCTGCCGCACAACGCGGGTCAGGCAAGGAGTGAATCAGTTATGTTGACTTGCCAGCCAGAGAGGCGCGCAAACGCCTGCCATCCGGGCAAGGGGCGCAATTCTAGAGAAGCCCGTCCCACCACGCAAGGAGCTTTGGTGATTATTTAACCAGCCAGATTCAACCGCGCGCCGAGGCAGACCGCTCAGCCCGAATGCTTTCGAGCAAGGACCTGACCTGATGGATGTCATAGGGCTTGAGCATGGTGCGCAGATCGTCCAGACCTTCGTCTCGGGCACTGATGGCATAACCGGAGGCGATGACCAAACTCAGCGCCGCATCGTGCGACTTGGCTTGGCGCACCAGCTCGATGCCACTCATACCAGCCAGCCCGACATCCGTCAGGAGAACATCGAACTGACGCTGACTCAACATCTCAAGTGCAGCCTCCGCCGACTCGCAGAGACAGACATCATGACCGAGCTCCTCCATCACCTCGCCGGTCAACATACGCAGAGTCGGGTCGTCTTCGACGAAGAGAATCCTCAAGCCATCGGACTTCTCCATCGGCACCTCGGCCGCACTGAAGCTGGCCGCGGTCGCTGACTCCTGAACGCTGCTAATCAACGGTTCATGAATCCCGCGCGCGCCCTCAGCAACGGTGGCTGGCAGGCAAACCCTGACAGAAGTGCCACGACCCTCTTCGCTTTCGAGCACGACGAAGCCGCCGCTCTGTCTGACGAAACCATAAACCATGCTCAGACCGAGACCAGAACCATTGGCATTCTGGCGGGTCGTGAAGAACGGTTCGAATGCCCGCTCCAAAACTTCAGGGCACATGCCCTCGCCCTCGTCGATGACGCTTAGCTCAACAAAAGGCCCTGCAGCGGCACCGGGCTGCGACGCAAGTTGTTCTGCATCCAGCGAGCGGTTGCACAAGCGCACGCACAACGTACCGCCCCCGGGCATCGCATCGCGCGCATTGACCGCCAGGTTGAGAATTGCGGCCTGCAGGTTGCCCACATCGACAAAAACTGGCCACAGATTTGGCTGGATATCGACATCTACCTGCACCGCCCGGCCCAATGCGCCGTTCAGCAGCTCGCTCATCTGTTCAAGCAGCTCACCCAGATCCACCGACTGCGGCTGAAGCGGCTGACGGCTGGCGAACGCGAGCAACTGGGACGCCAGTCGTGCGCCTTTTTCCACGCCGCCGACCGCCGATTCCAAACGCCGCTGCGCAGTCGCATCGGTGCTCAGGTTACGGCGCAACAGTTGAAGATTGCCGCCGATGATCTGCAGCATGTTGTTGAAGTCATGGGCGATGCCCCCGGTCAGCTTACCCACCGCCTCGAGCTTCTGCGATTGCATCAGGGCTGCCTCTGCTACTCGCCGCTCGGCTTCGCTACGCATCAGGTCGCTTGTCCGGTCGCGAACCAGTTCCTCGAGATGCTCGCGATGCGCCTGCAATTCCCGCTGACTGCGCTGCTGCTCAGTCACGTCGCTGCCCTGTACGAAAATGCCAGAGACCTGCCCATCGCGTTCGATGATCGGCTGGAATACGAAATCGACGAAGACCTCTTCAGGCTCCGTGTTGGGATGACGTTGCAGCAGCGCCCGCATTCCCCTGCCGATGTAAGGCTCGCCGGACCGATAAACCTGATCCAGCAGGTCAATAAATGCCTGCCCCTGAAGCTCGGGCAAGGCATCGAGCACCCTTTTTCCGATCAGCTCGCGATGACCTGTCAGTTGCTGATAGGCCTCGTTGACCAACTCGAATACATGCTCTGGCCCCCGCAAAAAACAGACAAAGCCCGGCGCCTGGGCGAACAGCTGACGCAGCTGATTGCCTTCATCCTGCATCGACCGGGCGCGGGACATGATCGCGGCCTCGATCTGCTGCAAAGGCTGGCCTCGCAACTCACTCGAGCGCAGGGACGCCTTCAGCGACTGCAGCTCGGTGATATCCACAGTGTGCTGCAGAATAGCAGTGACTTCGCCTTGCTCATCAAGCAGCGGCGTATGGGTCGCGCTCCAGTAACGATCCTCGTAGGACGCCCCGCTATCGGGACTCACCGCGATCGAGTAACGGATGACCGGCAGCGTATCCAAAGCCTTGCTGCGAAGTACCCGGGCAAAGGACTGCAGCAGCTGCTCGACATGGCTGGTTTCGGGCGCCTGCGGATCCGCAGCGAACGCGTCATGTATGCGGCGCCCGACGATGTCTTCGAGCGTTCGCGCCGTGAGCTTCAGGTATGCCTCGTTGGCATCCTGGATGATGAGCTCTCGGTCAAGCAGCAGATAGGCGTTCGGAGAAGACCTGAACAGTGCCTCGAAAGGCGGGCGTTGCGGCATACAACCTCCATGATGCGAGCCTGTCGCCGGCCGCAATCAAACGCTGTGCCCGTGTACACAGGCATCAACCAAACATAACTCAGAGACCGCCAGTCAGCCCCAGAACAGATAATTGACCGCGCGAGAAACAATCCGTTTCGAGAGGAGCGGCTTTCAAGAGCGGACCGGCGCCTGACGGCGCCCCATCAAGTCTTCAGCGGGTTGCCGCACGACGCTGACGCAGCGCTTCGAACAAGCAGACGCCAGTGGCGACCGATACATTGAGGCTGCTGACGCTCCCGGCCATTGGCAACCGGACCAGGAAATCACAGTGCTCGCGGGTCAGGCGTCGCATGCCTTTGCCCTCGGCGCCCATCACCAGAACGATGGGGCCACTGAGATCCTGATCGTAGATGTCCTGCTCGGCTTCACCAGCCGTGCCCACGATCCACAACCCACGCTGCTGCAGCTTTTCCAGCGTACGCGCGAGATTGGTGACCGCGACCAGTGGAATGACTTCCGCCGCACCACAGGCAACCTTGCGCACCGTGGCGTTTAGACTGGCGGACTTGTCCTTGGGGATGATCACCGCCAGCGCACCGGCTGCATCGGCGGTACGCAGGCAGGCGCCTAGATTGTGGGGGTCGGTGACGCCGTCGAGCACAAGCAGCAGCGGCGCGCCCTCGGTCCGGTCCAGCAACTCATCGAGCATCGCATCGCCCCAGACCTGGCTGGGACTGACCTCGGCAACCACCCCCTGATGCACACCTTCAACCCAGGCGTCCATCTCGCGGCGCTCGCATTGACCGACACGAACCTTGGACTGTGCAGCCAGCTGCATCAATGCCTGCACTCGCGGGTCGCCGCGCCCCTCGGCCAGCCAGACCTGCTTGACCCGCTTCGGATGGTGGCGCAGCAATGCCTCTACGGCGTGCAGGCCGTAGATTTTTTCAAGATCACTCATGACTTGGCCTTACGCTTGCGCGGCGCACCGCCATCCGGCTTGGATGGAGATTTGCTCGACGTCTTGGGCTTCGCCGAGCTGCGTTTGGGCTTGCTCTTCGCTGCGCCACTTTTTGCGTCAGACAGTAACGCCTTTTTCATTTCGCGACTTTTGCGAACATCGGCACTGACTGGCTCACGCCCTTTTGACGATTCGGCGCCTTTCTTACTGCGATTATCCTTTCGTGCGCCGCGGTTATCCGCCGAGCCGGATTCGCGGCTCTCGGTCTTGCTACCACCACTGATCAACTCGAAGTCGATCTTGCGCTCGTCTAGATCGACACGCATTACCCGCACTTCGACGCTGTCACCGAGACGGAAACTGCGGCCGCTGCGCTCGCCAGAGAGGCGATGATGCAACGGATCGAAGTGGTAGTAATCGCCGGGCATGGCGGTCACATGCACCAGGCCCTCGACATAGATATCGGTCAATTCGACGAACAGGCCGAACCCGGTGACCGCCGTAATGACGCCAGGGAAGCTTTCACCGACTCGGTCCTTCATGAACTCGCACTTGAGCCAATTCACCACGTCGCGGGTCGCCTCGTCGGCGCGGCGCTCTGTCATCGAGCACTGCTCACCCAACTGTTCCAGCGCCGCCTCGTCGTACGGATAGATGCGAGCCTTGGGCATGCTGGTCGCACCCTCGCGCCGCACATGGGAGGTGTCGCGGCGTGAGCGAATCACACTGCGGATCGCGCGATGGATCAGCAGATCCGGATAGCGACGGATCGGTGAGGTGAAATGTGCATAGGCCTCGTAGTTCAGACCGAAGTGGCCGTTGTTGTCTGGGCTATAGACCGCCTGACTGAGCGACCGCAGCATCACCGTCTGGATCACATGGAAATCGGGGCGCCCCTGAATGCGCTCGAGCAACGCTTGATAATCCTTCGGGGTTGGCCCCTCTTTACCCTTATGCAAGCTCAGACCCAGCTCGCCAAGGAAGGCCCGCAGTTTCTCCTGCCGTTCCAGTGGAGGACCATCGTGAACGCGATACAGGCCGGGAATGTCATGATCTTGCAGGAAGCGCGCCGTGGCCACGTTGGCGCACAGCATGCATTCCTCGATCAGCTTGTGCGCATCGTTGCGTTCGGTAGGCTTGATCGCCGCGATCTTGCGTTCGGCACCGAACACGATCCGCGTTTCCTGGGTTTCGAAGTCGATCGCACCGCGTGTGTGACGCGCTTTGAGCAACACCTTGTACAGCGCATACAGCTGCTTGAGGTGTGGAAGTACTTCGCCGTACTCACCGACCAGGCGCTTGCCCTCTGCCGATGACGGCTGCTCCAGCATGCTGCTGACCTTGTTATAGGTCAGTCGCGCGTGGGAATGGATGACGGCTTCGTAAAACTGGTAGTCGGTCATCTTCCCCGATTTGCTCAGGGTGATTTCGCAGACCATGGCCAGACGATCGACGTGCGGATTCAGCGAGCAGAGCCCGTTGGAAAGCTCTTCCGGCAGCATCGGTACCACCCGCTCGGGGAAATACACAGAGGTGCCACGCACTTCAGCTTCCTGATCGAGTGCCGAGCCCACTTTCACATAGTGCGACACGTCGGCGATGGCCACATACAGGCGGAAACCACCGGAAAACAGCTTCCAGCCGCTGAGCTTTTCGCAATAGACGGCATCATCGAAGTCGCGTGCATCTTCGCCATCGATGGTAACGAACGGAAGGTGCCGCAAGTCGACACGCTTGTGCTTGTCCTTCTCTTCCACTTCCGGCTTTAGCTTGGCCGCTTCACGCTTCACCGCATCAGGCCAAACGTGGGGAATATCGAAGCTGCGCAGCGCAACGTCGATCTCCATGCCCGGCGCCATGTAGTTGCCGATCACTTCGACCACGTCGCCCTGAGGCTGAAAACGCTGAGTCGGCCAGTGAGTGATCTTGATTTCGACGAACTGCCCCGGTTTGGCATCCATCGAGCGACCCGGTGTCACCAGAACTTCCTGCTGGATCTTAGGGTTATCGGCCATGACGAAACCGATGCCGCTTTCTTCCTGATAGCGCCCAACAATCGTTTCATGCGCGCGGCTGATCACTTCGACGATGGCACCTTCGCGGCGACCGCGGCGATCGAGCCCGGCCACCCGGGCCAGACAGCGATCACCATCGAACACCAGGCGCATCTGTGCAGGGCTCAGAAACAGATCATCACTGCCATCATCGGGAATCAGAAAACCGAAACCGTCGCGATGGCCGCTGACGCGACCACAAACCAGGTCCAGCTTGTCCACCGGGGCATAAGTGCCGCGCCGGGTGTAGATCAGCTGACCGTCACGCTCCATCGCACGCAAACGGCGGCGCAGAGCCTCGATATCATCTTCGGAGGATAATCCGAACTCTTCCACCAGCTGCTCACGCGCCGCTGGTGAGCCGCGCTCACTCAGGTGCTGAATAATCAGCTCGCGACTTGGAATAGGGTTTTCGTACTTTTCCGCTTCACGTGCGGCCTCGGGGTCGAGGGATTGCCAATCGGCCATTAAGAGATGTCACCTTTCATTCATTTATAGAGGCAGAACGCCCTATATCTATTGAAGCGCGAAACGCATGCTGGCGGCAGCTTTCGAGCGAATTATTTTTCCTGTGCGGGGCTTTACAAGGCATAACCTCGCCCGTATAGTTCGCGCCCACAATGTCTGGTAGACGTTGTAACACGGAAACGATGAAGTATCATCGTTTGCAGTGCCCAGGTGGCGGAATTGGTAGACGCACTAGGTTCAGGTCCTAGCGGTGGCAACACCGTGGAAGTTCGAGTCTTCTCCTGGGCACCACTTATTGATGAAATTCTTGCGCTTCGCAAGCATCTCATAGGCACGAGGCTGTCGACCTCGACCAGCAACCGACAGAGAAGTCGATGAGCAATCATCGCAATGTGCCCAGGTGGCGGAATTGGTAGACGCACTAGGTTCAGGTCCTAGCGATGGCAACATCGTGGAAGTTCGAGTCTTCTCCTGGGCACCACTCTTCAAGAAAAAACCGAGCTCTTAGCTCGGTTTTTTCGTTTCTGCCCCAAGGCGACCCGAATAGAACAGCGTGTCAGCACGAAGCCGACATTTATCGGCGCCAACAGCACAGCGCACTCCCCTACGCAGCGCATTCGACAAGAACAAAAAGACCGCCCAACGGCGGTCTTTTGTTCAACGGTTACGATCAGGCGTACGGGTGGCGCAGCACGATTGTCTCGTTACGATCCGGGCCGGTCGAAATGATATCGATCGGCGCTTCGACCAACTCTTCAATGCGCTTGATGTAAGCGCGAGCATTGGCTGGCAGCTCCTCCAGCGACTTCAAGCCAACCGTGGATTCAGACCAGCCCGGCAGCTCTTCGTAAACCGGCTGCAGGCCCTGATAACTGTCAGCATCGGTCGGCGCATCGACCAGCATTTCGCCGTTGTGATCCTTGTATGCGACGCAGAGTCGAATGGTCTCCAACCCATCGAGTACATCCAGCTTGGTCAGGCAGATGCCCGACACGCTATTGATTTCGATGGCGCGACGCAGAATGACCGCATCAAACCAGCCGCAACGCCGTGCCCGTCCAGTCGTAGAGCCGAACTCGTGACCACGCTCCGCCAGACGCGCACCCACCTCATCGAACAGCTCCGTCGGAAACGGGCCGGAACCGACACGAGTCGTGTAGGCCTTGGTAATACCAAGAATATAGTCCAGGTACAGCGGCCCGAAACCGGAACCCGTAGCCGTGCCGCCAGCCGTGGTGCTGGAGCTGGTGACGTACGGATAGGTACCGTGGTCGATATCCAGCAACGAGCCTTGAGCACCTTCGAACATGATGCGCGCGCCCTGCTTGCGCAGCTCATGCAGGCGAGCCGACACGTCTGTCATCATCGGCTTGAGTATTTCAGCATAACCAAGCGCTTCGTCCAGCGTCTTCTGGAAATCGACGGGCTCGACCTTGTAGAAATTCTGCAGGATGAAGTTGTGATACTCGAGCAGCTCACGCAGCTTAACGGCAAAGCGCTCGGGATTGAACAGGTCGCCGATACGCAGCCCGCGACGAGCCACCTTGTCCTCGTACGCCGGACCGATACCACGGCCTGTGGTGCCGATTTTGCCTTCGGAGCGCGACGCTTCACGCGCCTGATCCAGCGCAACGTGATACGGCAGGATCAGCGTACAGGCAGGACTAATACGCAAACGCTCACGTACCGGTACGCCCTTTTCTTCCAGCTTGGTAATCTCACGCATCAACGCGTCCGGCGCCACGACCACACCGTTACCAATCAGACACTGCACGTTTTCACGCAAAATGCCGGAGGGGATCAGATGCAGAACGGTTTTTTCGCCGTCGATGACCAAGGTGTGCCCCGCATTATGGCCACCCTGGAAACGCACCACGGCCGCCGCCTGGTCGGTTAGCAGATCGACGATCTTGCCCTTGCCCTCATCACCCCATTGGGTGCCCAGGACCACGACATTCTTACCCATAAACCTTGTCCTCTTGGCGAAGCATACCGGTTACGACCGGCGAAAAAATCTGGAAAACCTGCCTGGCGTATTTTGCGCAGCCCGCATCAACGAGCCAGCGGCGTCACCGCCCAGGAACCTTCGTGCAACACTAGCTGCCGGTCGCAGGCGACGCTTATCGCAACGTCGCCTTGCTGACCGTCAAGTGCCTGCACAACGCGCTCACCCTGCTCGCGCAGACGGCAGATCGCCTGCCATAGCGAAGGATCGGTGCTGTACGGCGCCCATATACCCACGGCTGGGGTCACGAGCTGCGCATTACCCAAGCTGACCAATGTCTTCAAATCCGTCGAAAAGCCGGTCGCCGGCCGCGCCCGCCCGAAATCCGCACCAATATCGTCATAACGGCCGCCCTGAGCAATCGACTGGCCGACACCCGGTACGAACACCGCAAACACCACCCCGGTGTGATAGTGATAGCCTCGCAGCTCGCCCAGATCGAAATACAGCGGGATATCCGGATACCGCACCGCTAGCTGGTCGGCGATCTGAACAAGACATTCGAGCGCTTCGCGTACCACAACTGGCGCATCAGCCAGCGCAGCACGCGCAGCATCCAGCGCCTCACGCCCACCACAGAGTCGCGCCAGCGCGCGCAGCATGTTTGCGAGCGCAGGCGTCACATCGGCGGTCAAAGCCGCGATTTCGCCCATCGCCTTACGCTGTAGCGCATCGAACAGGCGCTGCTCGACATCCCCGGACAGACCCGCCGCACGCGCCAGTCCGCGATAGATGCCCACGTGCCCCAGGTCCATATGCACATCAGGCACATCGGCAAGACCGAGGGTTTCCAGCATCAAGCTGATCACCTCGAGATCGCTGGAAGTGCTGCTGTCACCATAAAGCTCGGCACCTAGCTGGATCGGGCTGCGCGAAGTCGCGAGCGCCTGCGGCTTGGCATGTAGCACGCTGCCGGCGTAGCACAAGCGGCTGGGCCCTTCGCGGCGCAAGGTATGTGCATCCACACGCGCCACCTGCGGTGTGATATCGGCGCGCAAGCCCATCTGCCGGCCCGATAACGGATCGATAACCTTGAACGTCTTGAGATCAAGATCCTGTCCCGCTCCAGTGAGCAGTGACTCGAGAAACTCCACATGAGGAGTAATGACCAACTCGTAGCCCCAGCGCTGGAACAGGTCCAGCACGCGACGTCGCGCGGTCTCGATACGCGCCGCCTCGGGCGGCAGCACCTCTTCGATGCCATCTGGCAGGAGCCAGCGGTCTACCGTTGCCATTTCGCCAATCACCTCTCGATACGGCAAGCCTAGTCAAGCAGACGAACACCGGGGCTACAGCCTGAGCCGCCCATCGGTCGCGTGCGATTGTGTTCGAACCATGGCGACAGCGCCATGCCCCGCAAGGGGATCCGCATGGCTAACCATGCACGGGTCCATCTGCTTTCCACTGGGGCGCAGACGCAAAAAAGCCGGGCTCTCCCCGGCTCGCGGATCATAACAATGTTTCGCCAACGGGTCACCCGGTGGACAGTATCGTCCCCCGGGCGACCTCTTGGTTACTGCGCCGTCGAGGATTCCAGATAGCGGAAGAAATCGCTCTTGGGATCCAGTACCAACACGTCTTCCTTGTTGGCGAAGCTCTCGCGATAGGCCTGCAGGCTGCGGTGGAAGGAGTAGAACTCCCGATCCTGGCCGTACGCCGCCGCATAAATAGCCGCCGCCTGCGCATCGCCATCACCGCGCAGTTCTTCAGCCTCGCGGAACGCTTCGGCAAGCAGCACGCGACGCTGACGATCAGCATCGGCACGAATGCCTTCAGCCAATTCCTTACCTTTCGCCCGATGCTCACGCGCTTCACGTTCCCGCTCGGAGCTCATGCGCTCGAATACGCTGCGGTTCACTTCGCGAGGAAGATCGATACCCTTGACGCGAACATCGACCACTTCGATACCGAGCTCTTGCTGAGCCGCGCGGTTCAAGCTGTTGGTCACCAGACTCATCAGTTCGTCGCGCTGACCCGACACCGACTCGTGCAGGGTTCGCTTACCAAACTGATCTCGCAACGCAGCCTCCAGGCGCCGCGCCAGTCGCTCATCGGCGATCTGCTTCATGCCTGAAGTTGCGGTGTAGAAGCGCTCGGCATCATCCACTCGCCACTTGGCGTAGGAGTCGACCATCAGCGCTTTCTTCTCAAGTGTCAGAAAACGCGCCGTACTGGTATCGAGCGTCATCAGGCGCGCATCGAACTTGCGCACGCTGTTCACGTAAGGAATCTTCAAGTGCAGACCCGGCTTTACATCGGGTTCGACGATGCGGCCGAAGCGCAGCATCACCGCACGCTCGGTCTGCGAGACGATGTAGAAGCTATTCCACAGCACGATCGCAAGCACCACACCCACAATCAGGGCGGTCAGGGATTTATTGCTCATTAGCGGACCTCCCTTGTACGCACTTCACGCGGATCCAACTCCGGGGGCAGTCGTGTGGTTTGAGTCGAAGCGCCCGAAGCGGACGTCGCGGCAGAACGCTCGGAGGTAGCCCCTCGACTGTTGATCATCTTGTCCAAGGGCAAATAGAGCAGGTTGTTCTGCCCACTCTCGCCGGTCACGAGGACCTTGCTGGTATTGCCCATGACTTCCTGCATGGTCTCGAGATACAGACGTTCGCGCGTCACGTCCGGCGCCTTGCGGTATTCGGCAACCAACTTGGAGAATCGATCCGCCTCACCCTGAGCACGTGAGATCACCGCATCGCGGTAGCCGCTCGCCTCTTCCAGCATTCGCTGGGCCTGGCCGCGCGCTTCAGGAATGACGCCGTTGGCGTAGGACTCGGCCTGATTCTTTTCGCGCTGCTCGTCTTCACGCGCACGGATCACGTCGTCAAAGGCTTCCTGCACTTCACGCGGGGCCGCCGCGCTTTGCAGGTTGACCTGAGTGACGATGATGCCGGTGCCGTAATTATCGAGGAAACGCTGCAGGCGCTCTTTTACCTCACCCGCCATGGCCTCACGACCCTCGGTCAGCACCTGATCCATGGCAGTCGAGCCCACCACGTGACGCACGGCACTGTCGGTCGCGTGCTGCAAAGATGCTTCCGGATCTTCAACATTAAGTACAAAGGCCTGCAGATCGCTGATCTTGTATTGCACGGTCAATGGCACTTCGATGATGTTCTCGTCCTCGGTAAGCATCTGCCCCTGCTTGCTGTAGGAACGCTCACGGGTGACGTTAGCCTGAAACTTACGATCAAACGGCGGGAAATAAATGTTCAGACCCGGCCCTACGGTTTCGTGGTACTTGCCGAAGCGCAATACCACCGCCTGCTCCTGCTCATCGACGATATAGATCGCATTGAACAGCCAGACGGCAAGCAGCAGCACCAGGCCGATCCAGACCAGCCCGAAACCGCCACGCCGACCGGTGCCGCCACCTGACGAACCGCCCCCGCGCTTCCTGCCACCGAACATGCCGTTGAGGCTGTCCTGTAATTTACGGAAAGCTTCATCCAGGTCCGGCGGACCTTTCTGATCGCCACCGCCGCGACGACCACCGCCACCGCTACCCCAGGGATCCTGGTTGTTCGAGTTGCCACCCGGCTCATTCCAAGCCATAGCGCTCTCCATTCAAATAAAGCTAAAGACGCACCAGACGGCACGCCCGCCAATGCTACCGAAAGCCCGGAACGAACGGCTCAAAAGCCCCCCGAGCTTTATTGCAAAGTGTGTTGTTCGAAAAACTGCTCCGCCTCAAGACCTGCACGACTGATGAGGCGGTGCAGCTCGACTCGCTGTAATCGCACGTCAAGCAGGCTGCCACCCTCTTCGTCATGGGACTCGGATTGCACCGCTCCCAAGTCAAACAATTGCGCCCGCAGCCGCCCAAGACGCTGCGGAAGTCGAAGCGTGCCCACGAACAGATCATTGCCAAGCAACTCCGCGACGGCCTGTTTCACCAAGTCGAGGCCCAGCCCCTGCTGTGCCGATACCCAGACCCGCTGCGGCACACCGTCGGCGTTGCGCTGGATCTGCGGCTCAATACCCTCTAGCAGATCGATCTTGTTGTAGACCTCCAGAATCGGCAGCTCGTGTGCGCCGATTTCGGTCAGCACCGCCAGCACCTGCTCAATCTGTTGATCCCGCTCGGGTTCGTGCGCGTCGATGACATGCAGGAGCAAATCAGCATTGCTCGACTCTTCAAGCGTGGCTCGGAAAGATTCGACCAGTTTGTGAGGCAAGTGGCGAATGAAGCCCACCGTATCGGCTAGCACCACCGGCCCCAGGTCGCCCAACTCGAGACGACGCAACGTCGGATCGAGCGTGGCGAATAGCTGATTGGCCGCATAAACATCGGATTCAGTTAGCGCATTGAACAGCGTGGACTTGCCGGCGTTCGTATAGCCCACAAGGGATATCAGCGGAATGTCGGCGCGGCGGCGACCCCGTCTAGCCTGCTCACGTTGACCGCGAACCTTTTCCAGACGCTGCTTGATCTGACGGATCCGCACGCGCAACAAGCGCCGGTCCGTTTCCAGCTGGGTCTCGCCCGGCCCCCGCAGACCGATGCCACCTTTCTGCCGCTCAAGGTGAGTCCAGCCACGCACCAGACGCGTGCTCATATGCTCCAGCTGGGCCAGCTCGACCTGCAGCTTGCCTTCATGCGTACGCGCACGCTGGGCGAAGATATCCAGAATAAGACCGGTTCGATCGAGCACACGGCATTCGAGCGCACGCTCGAGATTGCGCTCCTGACTGGGAGTAAGTGTGTGATTGAAGATGACCAACTCGACCTCGCCATCCTTGACGAGATCGTGCAGCTCTTCAACCTTGCCGCTGCCGATTAGAAACCTGGCGGAAGGTTGATGCTTGGCTACATTGACGAAACCGACAGTTTCGGCGCCTGCTGACCGTGCCAGCTCCCGAAACTCCTGAGGGTCTTCACGCGCCGCTGGATCCTGACCATCCAGATGAACCAGGATAGCCCGCTCACCACCACCGGGACGTTCGAAGAACAATGAAGGCCCCCTTTAGTCGTTACCCGACTCGGACTGCTCCGCATCGCCAGCTGCCGGCAGACGCACCGGACGGCCGGGAACAACGGTCGAAATAGCATGCTTGTATACCATCTGACTGACAGTATTCTTCAAGAGGATGACGAATTGGTCGAATGACTCGATCTGACCCTGGAGCTTGATACCGTTGACCAAGTAGATGGAAACCGGAACGCGTTCCTTACGCAAAGTGTTCAGGTAAGGGTCTTGTAGCGAATGCCCTTTTGACATGTGCCGCACTCCTTAAAGGATCTTTTCATTAATTTTTAGAATCAAACACGGCCGATCAGAGATCTGAGAATAGCCGGTCAAATTACAGTGTCAGCTCAATATGGTGAGCGTCTTCAAGTATTTCAATGCTCGCGGCAGATTGTCGCAGGCCGAGCTTTCCAACCAGTGAACCCCCTCCCACCCCCGCAACCATGTCAATTGACGCTTGGCCAGTTGCCGGGTTGCGATGACGCCGCGCTGAACCATTTCCTCTCGCGAATAGGCACCGTCCAGATAACTCCAGACCTGACGATAGCCTACGGCACGCATGGAAGGCAGTTCGGGATGTAGATCGCCACGCCTACGAAGGGTTTCGACCTCCTCGACAAAGCCCTGTTCAACCATCGCCACGAAGCGTTGTTCGATACGCTGATGCAAGACCTGCCGCTGCGCGGGCGCAACGGACAACTGCGCGACAGTATAAGGCAAGACGCAGCCGTCTGGCGTGCCTGCTCCAGCTTTTTGCAACCTTTGTCGGGCGCGGTGCTCACTCATGTTGATACCGCTGACCCGGTAGACCTCCAGCGCCCTGATCAGACGCTGAGGGTCGTTGGGATGAATCCGCGCCGCCGACTCCGGGTCGACTTTTGCCAACTGCCGATGAAGCGCCGCCAGCCCCTCCACCTCCGCCTGCGCTTCCAGCTCGGTGCGCACCGATGCGTTGGCAGCGGGCATATCGGCGAGGCCTTCGCTCAACGCTTTGAAATAGAGCATGGTGCCGCCAACTAGCAGCGGGATGCGCCCAGCCGCGACAATTTCCGCCATCGCAGCCAGTGCGTCACCGACAAAATCAGCCGCCGAGTAGCTTTGCGCCGGATCACGGATATCGATCAACCGGTGCGGAAATGCCCGCAGCAGCTCGGCCGAAGGCTTGGCGGTACCGATATCCATGCCCCGATACACCAACGCCGAATCCACGCTGATCAGATCACAGGGCAACTGCTTGGCAAGCTCTATTGCCAGGTCGGTCTTGCCTGCGGCAGTAGGGCCCATGAGGAAAATGGCGGGAGGCAGTCGGGACATCGAGAGCTCGAGAGGCAGGTGATTCGGCTACGCAACGCGCAACCGGTGTGATGGCGAGGCTGGCGAATAGAACTTACCGCCCCCTGAGGAACAGCTTGTCCAGATCACTCATACCCATCTGGGTCCAGGTCGGGCGACCATGATTGCATTGACCGCTGCGCTCGGTCTGCTCCATATCGCGCAACAGACCATTCATCTCCGGCAGGGTGAGGCGGCGGTTGGCTCGAACCGCTCCGTGACAAGCCATCGTGCCCAACAATTCGTTGAGATGCGCTTGAATGCGGTCACTGGTGCCGTATTCAAGCAGGTCGGCAAGCACATCCTGAACCAGTCGCGTCGCTTCGGCTTGCTTGAGCAACGAAGGAATCTGGCGGATCGCCAGGCTTTCCGGCCCCAGGCGCTGCAGCTCGAACCCGAGCATCTTGAACCAGTGAGCATGCTCCTCGGCACAGTCCGCCTCTCGCTGGGCGACCGCGATCGACTCGGGCACCAATAACGGTTGCCCTCGCAAACCTTCACTGGCCATCGCGGTTTTCAGCCGCTCATACATGATCCGCTCGTGAGCGGCGTGCATATCCACCAGCACCAGCCCCTGCGCATTCTCCGCAAGGATATAGATGCCCTTGAGCTGGGCCAGCGCATAGCCCAGCGGCGGAATATCCTGCTGACTCTCCGGCAACGCCGCCGGACCGACTTCGGCCAGTGGCGAAAAGAATTCCCGATAGGCGCCCTGGGCTTCGGCAACATTCCCCACCGGCATTTGCCGGGGTGCCTGATAGCCGGCACCGCCCACCCGCCAAGCAGGCTGTTCGCCCTGCGGCTGCTCGAGCACGCTGGCCGCGAGACTCATCTCGTTCTGCCCGGCGAACTCTCCGCCAGCCAGTCCCCTTGCCTGGGTGACCGGCGCAACGCTGGCCGGCGCGGCGAGCTGATCTTCCGGACGCACGTCACCCAGCGCGCGGTGCAGCGTACCGTACAGGAAGTCATGCACCATGCGGTTATCGCGAAAACGCACCTCGTGCTTGGTCGGGTGAACATTGACGTCCACCACCGCCGGATCGACGTCGAGGAACAGCACGAAGGTCGGGTGACGGCCATTGAACAGCACATCGCGGTACGCCTGGCGCACGGCGTGGGCGACCAGTTTGTCACGGACCATACGTCCGTTGACGTAGAAATACTGCAGATCCGCCTGGCTGCGAGAAAACGTCGGCAGACCGACCCAGCCCCACAGATGCAATCCGTTGCGCTCGATTTCCACGGGCAACGCCTGCTCGAGAAAGGCCGGACCGCATACTGACGCTACACGCCGCGCTCGCGCAGCGGCATCGCGGGATTGATGCAGGGCAAGCACCACTTTGCCGTTGTGGCGCAGATGGAAGGCCACATCGAAGCGCGCCAAAGCCAGTCGCTTGATCACTTCCTGCAAATGGTCGAATTCGGTCTTCTCGGTGCGCAGGAACTTGCGACGGGCGGGCGTATTGAAGAACAGGTCGCGCACCTCGACGGACGTACCGACCGGATGAGCTGCCGGCTGGACGCGAGCCTCCATGTCCCGACCCTCGGTTTCGACCTGCCAGGCCTCAGCGGCATCGGAAGTGCGAGAAGTGAGCGTCAACCGCGACACCGAACTGATCGATGCCAGCGCCTCGCCCCGAAAACCCAGGCTCATCACCCGCTCCAGGTCTTCAAGATCGCGAATCTTACTGGTCGCGTGCCGAGCCAGCGCCAGCGGCAAGTCCTCGGCGGCAATTCCACAGCCATCGTCACGTACGCGAAGCAGTTTCACCCCGCCTTGTTCGATATCCACCTCAATACGCGAGGCGCCCGAATCGAGGCTGTTCTCCAGCAGCTCCTTGATGACCGAAGCGGGCCGTTCGACGACTTCCCCCGCCGCAATCTGGTTCGCCAGCCGCGGATTGAGCAGCTGGATGCGCGCCGCCTCAGTCATGGCTGCGCCGCTAGGGTGGTGGCTGGAATCTTCAAGGTCTGACCGATCTTTATCACGTCGCTCTTCAGGCTGTTTGCATTGCGCAGCGCCGGCAGGCTGATCTGATAACGCTCGGCAAGCAGCGCCAGACTTTCACCGGAACGAACCACGTGTTCGCGGGGCGCACTGGCGATCTTGCCGGAATCACGCATCCAGGCGATATAGGTGCCGGGCGGCGGGTTTTCCTGGAAGAACTGTCGTACACCGCTGCGAATCGAGCGTGCCAGCGATTGTTGATGAGCGGAGGTTTGCAGTTTGCGTGCTTCGGACGGGTTGGAGATGAAGCCGGTTTCCACCAGGATCGAAGGAATATCCGGTGACTTCAGCACCATGAAGCCGGCCTGCTCCACTCGGCGTTTGTGCAACGGCGTGATACGCCCCATGTTGCTCAAGACTTTCTGTCCGATATTGAGGCTGGATGAGAGCGAGGCCGTCATCGACAGATCCAGCAACACGCCAGCGAGCATCTGATCCTTGTCTCCCAGACTGACATTACCGGCGCCGCCGATCAGGTCCGAACGGTTCTCGCTGTCAGCCAACCAGCGTGCGGTTTCCGAGGTGGCGCCGCGATCCGACAGCGCGAATACCGAGGCGCCGTAGGCGGATGAGCGAGGCGCCGCGTCGGCGTGGATCGAGACGAACAGATCCGCGCCCTTCTTGCGCGCTATCTCGGTGCGCTTGCGCAATGGAATGAAGTAGTCGCCCGTACGCACCAGTTCGGCGTGGAAGCCCTTTTCGGCATTGATCTGGCGCTGCAATTCCTTGGCGATCTGCAGCACCACGTTTTTCTCGTAGATTTTGCCCGGGCCGATCGCTCCCGGATCCTCACCACCATGACCCGCGTCGATGGCAATCACGATGTCACGCTTGCTGCTTGGGAGTGACGGAAGGCTCAACGTAGGTAACGTCGGTGATACGGGGGCCGCGGGCGTGCTTGGCGTGGTCGTCGCCGGAACGTCTGCGGTAGTGGACGGGTCTGCGCCCTCATCGTACAGATCGACCACAAGCCGATGACCGTACTGCTGATTCGGGGTCAGGGTAAAACTCTTGGGTGTCACATGGGAAGAGAGGTCGATCACCACCCGCAACGTATCGGCATCGTACTTGGCCGCACGCAGGCCGGAAATCGGGGTGCTCTCCAATGGCAACTGCTCGAACGGTTTGGGCAGATTGCCGCCATCGACGTCGATCACGATGCGGTCCGGCGCCGTCAGGGTGAAAACGTTGTGCTTTACCGGACCGGAGAGATCGAATACCAGGCGCGTATTATCCGGCGCCCGCCACAAACGTACGCTCTGCACGTCGGAAGCAGCCAGGGCCTGCAGGGCCGCGAGCATCAATGCCAAACCACTTACCAGCGCGCGCATGCGCATACCCAACCCCATGTTATTCATTGATTACCGATGGTCAGGACAGAACACCAGCCAACTCCACGTTCGCCTCGTGGCGTAAGACGCAGCGAGCGGCCAGCGCCTTGGGGCGTAATGGTAATGTCCAGGTCGGCCTTTGGCAAAATGCCGGCGCCACGTTCTGGCCACTCTACCAGGCACAAGGCGTCCCCTTCGAAATAGTCGCGAATGCCTAAAAATTCCAGTTCTTCCGGATCGACGAGCCGGTACAGGTCGAAATGAAAGACGCGTGCGGCCGGCGTTTCGTAGGGTTCGACCAAGGTAAAGGTCGGGCTTTTGACCTTACCCTCATGACCAAAACCGCGAATCAGCCCGCGTGACAACGTCGTCTTGCCTGCGCCGAGATCACCATGCAGGTAGATCACGCCCCGACCGCCGGTCGCCTGGGCGATACGCGCACCCAGCGCCAGCATGGCGTCTTCGTCTGGAGCAATGAGCGTCACGTCAGGCATGGCGAATGTTCCTCGAGCAATTGGCGGATGGTCGGGATCAGGTCAGCGGCGGCAAGGCCTCGGCCCTGCTGACCAAGGCGGTGACCGGCCGTGGCGTGCAGCCAGACCGAGAGGCACGCCGCATCGTAAGGTTGCAGACCCTGCGCCAGCAGCGCGCCGGCGACACCAGCCAGCACATCACCGAGGCCGGCGCTGGCCATCGCCGGGTGGCCGCGATCACACAGCGCCAAGCGTCCATCACGATCGGCGATTAGGGTGCCAGCACCCTTGAGCAGCACCGCGCAATCAAAACGAGCAGCCAGGGCACGCGCCGCGCCCGGCCTGTCGGCTTGGACCTGTGCGATGCCCAACAACCGTGCGGCCTCGCCTGGGTGCGGCGTCAGCAGGCAATCGCTCGGCAACTCGACCGCGCCAGTCGCCAGAAGATTCAGCGCATCGGCATCCCACACTTGAGGGACGCGGCACTGCGGGGCCAGCGACAGCAAACTGCGCCCCCACGGCGCCTGCCCCAGGCCTGGCCCGATCACCAACACATCAGCGCGCTGAGTCAGCCCCGTCAACGCATACGTGGACTCGACGCCGCTGCACATGATCTCCGGGCGTCGCACCAGCGCGGCGGTGACGTGCTCCGGGCGCGTGGCCAGGGTCACCATGCCGGCCCCGCAGCGCAGTGCCGCCTCGGCCGTCAGCAAAGCGGCACCACCAGTACCAAGGTCGCCGCCGATCACTAACACCTGACCCAAGCTGCCTTTATGAGCAGTCGGGGAACGGGGCGCGAGCTTGGGCAGACCCGCTTCGGACAAACGCACTGCGGCGTACGCATTCTGCTCGATCGCCTGGGCATCGGCCTGTAGGTCATCGAAGACCAGCGCGCCGATCCGGTCCGGCCCCTCTCCGGTAAACAGGCCGAGCTTGAGGCCAATGAACGTCACGGTCAGTTCGGCACGCACCACCTCGCCCAGCAGACACCCGGTGTCGGCACATAACCCCGACGGCAAATCGACCGCGAGGATCGGTAGCGCACTTTTGTTCATGGCGCGAATGGCGCTTGCGTAGGGCTCGCGCACCTCGCCAGTGATACCGGTGCCAAGCAGCGCATCGACCAGCACGCCGTGCAGCTCGGCGCCAGACGACCAGGGAGTCACCCGCACGCCGGCTGCCTGTGCTTCATTGAAGGCGCTGGCAGCATCGCCCTGCAGCTGGAGGGGGTCACCCACTGCGATAACCTGAACCTGACGACCGGCACGCTGCGCCAGTGCTGCGATCAGATACCCGTCTCCAGCGTTATTACCGCGCCCGGCCAGCACGGTGACTTCTTGGCTATCCGGCCAATGGCGGCGCAAAGCGCGCCAGCCTGCGTGGGCGGCGCGCTGCATCAGTTCGAAACCGGGCGTACCGGCGGCGATCAGCCGAGCGTCGAGTTCACGCACCTGGGCGGCCGAGTAAAGACGGTTGGGGAGTGTATCGGTGGTCTGGGACATGAATCACCCGAGCGAATATCTGGCAGAATTATACGCATGCGCCTGCCTGGCCGCCCGCAGCGCGTCGACGGCGGACAACATGGATGTCACCACCTCAGGGGCGCACAGCGCGGCAGCTGTAACAGCCACCGCACCGAACCGAACATCAGCTACCCATCACATGCCGTAACGCCCGACAACCGAAGCCATGTCCAGTACCACTCTCGACCCCGTCGCACTTGCTGACTCCATCAAGGAGTGGGGCCGCGAGCTCGGCTTTCAGCAGGTCGGCATCACCGGTGTCGACCTGGGCGAGCACGAGGCGCACCTCGAGCGTTGGCTGGCGGCCGGCTATCACGGCGAGATGGACTATATGGCTGCCCATGGCAGCAAACGTTCCCACCCGGAGCAACTGGTGCCGGGCACGTTGCGGGTGGTGTCGCTGCGCATGGATTACCTGCCGGGCGACACGCGCATGGCCGAGCAGCTGGCGCACCCGGAGAAGGCCTACGTCTCGCGTTACGCATTGGGACGCGACTACCACAAGCTGATCCGCAAGCGTCTGCAGCAGCTGGCCGAACGCATTCAGCAAGTCATAGGCCCCTTCGGCTTCCGCGCCTTCGTCGACAGCGCACCGGTACTGGAAAAAGCCGTGGCGCAGCAGGCCGGCCTCGGCTGGATCGGCAAGAACACACTGGTTCTCAACCGCAAGGCCGGCAGCTGGTTCTTCCTCGGCGAATTGTTCGTCGACATCGATCTGCCGGTCGACGAGCCCACTGCGCGCGACCACTGTGGCAGCTGCCACGCCTGCCTGGACATCTGCCCGACCGAAGCCTTCGTCGGCGAGCGCTTGCTCGATGCGCGGCGCTGCATTTCCTACCTCACCATCGAGCTGAAGGGCTCGATCCCGATCGAGCTGCGGTCGAAGATCGGCAATCGGGTGTTCGGTTGCGACGACTGCCAGATGGTCTGCCCCTGGAATCGCTTCGCCAAACCGACCGAGCAGACCGACTTCCAGCCCCGCCACAGCCTCGACAACGCCGAACTGGCAGTGCTGTTTCGCTGGACCGAAGAGGAATTTCTCAGTCGCACCGAAGGCTCGCCACTGCGGCGGACGGGGTATCAGAGCTGGTTGCGCAATCTCGCCGTGGGGCTGGGCAATGCACCGTCGAGCATCCCCGTGCTTGAAGCGCTGCAGGCGCGCCGCGACGACCCTTCGGAGCTCGTACGCGAACACGTCGAGTGGGCACTGGCGCAGCATGAAGCCCGCCAGACTGAGGCGCTTGTCGCGGCGCCTCTTTCCTGAGCGAGCGCGATCGTCAGAGACCGCCCTGCACGTTCAACCCCAGCCCGAGCACGGCCGCGAGCGAGAGCGGTAGCAACAGCGTGTCGAGCAACAGACTCGCTGGTAGATCGAACGCCGCATGCTTGGGCGCCGTCGCACCGAAACGGTCGAGTGGGCAGCAACCACCATTGAGGCTGTACCAGTCCAGGCGAGTGCCCGAATAGACGATGGGTGCGCCAGGCTTGGCGGCATCTAGGGTGCGCACCGTGGCGCAGCCGGAGAGGAGCGAGACTGCCAGCAAGGTCAGATAGAGTCGCATGGCCGATCGTTTCATTAGTGCCCCGTTTGGCCGTCACACCAGGTCATCGAACGCATATCGCTGCGTTCACCACCCTACGCCGTCATGTTCAGTCGTCGCTGACGATATGGTGCTCGCCCCAACGCGGCAGCATGTCCTGCGGGATATTTAGCAGGTTGAGGATCCGCGCGACGACGAAATCCACCAGATCATCAATGGTCTGCGGCTGATGATAGAAGCCGGGTGATGCCGGCAGGATGGTCACGCCGAGATTCGACAGCTTGAGCATGTTCTCCAGATGGATGCTCGAATACGGCGCTTCACGCGGGACCAGGATCAGTTGGCGACGCTCTTTCAACGCAACGTCCGCCGCGCGCTCGATCAGATTGTTACAGGCCCCCGTGGCGATGGCCGACAGGGTGCCGGTCGAACAGGGCAGCACTACCATCGCGGTCGGCGCGCCAGAGCCCGAAGCCGGGGGTGCCATCCAGTCTTCCTTGGCGAACACGCGGATCTGCCCCGCCGCCGCGCCGGTGTATTCGGAAAGAAACGCCTGCATGGCCTGGGGTTTGGCCGGCAGCACAACATCGGTCTCGGTGGCCATCACCAGCTGCGCGGCCTTGGAGATCAGGAAGTGCACCTCGCGATCTTCCTGGATCAGGCAATCGAGCAGGCGCAGGCCGTACTGCGCGCCGGAGGCGCCGGTCATGGCCAAGGTGATGCGTTCCGGTCCGCTCATGCATTTGCTCCCAAAGCTGCTGCGCTTGCTTATGCTGCGTTGAAACCTTACTCGAAATGCTCACTTGCGCCAGCAGGCTCCGCTTTCTCGCAAGGTTTCGCCTTGCCTAAGCTTTGCTCGCGACGCTTTGAAAACAAATTCGCCGTATTCCTAAACTCGTGGGTGGAGAATCGCGAAGCGTTTTCACCGTTACCCGATGTTGGCGCTTTTACCGTCGCAACCTTACGCGTGGAAATGCCTTCGGCGATTTCCACCCTACGTGGGGTGGATAACCGCGAAGCGTTTTCCACCTTGAGCGATCAGCTCAAAGCCTTGGCCAGCTTGACGTGCAGCCCACCAAAACCGCCATTGCTCATCACCACCACTTGGGTGCCCGGCGTGGCATCGGCTTTGACCTTGGTGATGATCGCTTCCAGCGAATCGCAAACAGTCGTCTCCACCGGCGAGCCGGCCACAGTAGCAGCCAGGTCCCAGCCGAGATTGGCCGGCGCATACCAGATAGCCTGGTCGGCCAGCGCCACCGAGTCGGCCAGGCCTTCACGGTGCGCGCCGAGCTTCATCGAGTTGGAACGCGGCTCGACCACGGCAATGATGGGCGTATCACCGACGCGTTTGCGCAAACCATCCAGCGTGGTGGCGATGGCCGTCGGGTGATGTGCAAAGTCGTCATAGATGGTCACGCCGTTGACCTCGGCGACCTTCTCCATGCGCCGCTTGACGCTGCGAAATTCGCTCAGCGCCTCGGCGCCCTGCTTCGGCAATACGCCGACATGACGTGCCGCGGCGAGCGTCGCCAGGGCATTGTTGACGTTGTGCAGGCCGGTCAATTCCCAGTCGACCACGCCCTGCACGGCGCCTTCAAAAATCACTTCGAAGCGCGAGCCGTCGGCACTTAGCAGCTTGGCCTGCCATTGCCCGCCGTCGCCGGTGGTCTGCACGGGCGTCCAGCAGCCCATGCCGATCACGCGCTTGAGCGCCGTTTCAGACTCGGGATGAATGATCAGGCCTTCGCTGGGCACGGTGCGCACCAGATGGTGGAACTGTCGTTCGATCGCGGCGAGGTCTGGGAAGATATCGGCGTGGTCGAACTCGAGATTGTTCAGGATCGCCGTGCGCGGGCGGTAGTGAACGAACTTGCTGCGCTTGTCGAAGAAGGCGCTGTCGTATTCGTCCGCCTCGACCACGAAGAACGGCGTGCCGCCCAGGCGTGCCGAGATGCCGAAGTTCTGCGGCACACCGCCGATGAGGAAGCCCGGGCTCATGCCGGCGTGTTCCAGTACCCAGGCGAGCATGCTGCTGGTGGTTGTCTTGCCATGAGTGCCGGCAGCGGCCAACACCCAGCGCCCTTGAAGGACGTGATCGGCCAACCACTGCGGGCCGGAGACATAGGGCAGGCCTTTGTTCAGCACGTACTCCACGGCCGGGTTGCCACGCGACAACGCGTTGCCGATCACCACAAGGTCCGGCGCCGGTTCGAGCTGGCTGGGTTCGTAACCCTGAGTCAGCTCGATGCCCTGAGCTTCGAGCTGGGTGCTCATGGGGGGATAGACGTTGGCGTCGGAGCCGGTGACGCGGTGGCCGAGTTCCTTGGCCAGCACCGCCAGCGAACCCATAAAAGTGCCGCAGATGCCGAGAATATGAATGTGCATGAATGACCTCTGAAAAGCGCTGCGCCAACCGATCGGAGCAGGCGGCACAGCCACGCGAATCGGCGTCGAAAACTGCGGCGCAGATTAGCACAGCACTCGCCTGCAAGCCCCGACACCGCACGTCGCCTACCCTGCCGACGAACGGGCTTTGTTCTACGCTGAATCACAGCAGTCCCACACAATTACAAGTTCTGGAGACTCACCATGCGTTACGCCCATCCCGGCAGCGAAGGCGCTGTCGTTTCCTTCAAGTCCCGTTACGGCAATTACATCAACGGTGAGTTCGTCGAGCCGGTCAACGGCCAGTACTTCACCAACCTGTCCCCGGTCAACGGCCAGCCCATCGCCGAATTCCCCCGTTCCGACGCCGCCGATATCGAAAAGGCCCTCGACGCTGCCCATGCCGCCGCCGATGCCTGGGGCAAGACCAGCGCGCAGGCGCGCTCGCTTGTCCTGCTGAAGATCGCCGATCGCATCGAGCAAAACCTCGAAATGCTCGCCATCACCGAAACCTGGGACAACGGCAAAGCCGTGCGCGAGACGTTGAATGCCGACATCCCGTTGGCCGCCGATCACTTCCGCTACTTCGCCGGCTGCATCCGCGCCCAGGAAGGCACCAGCGCCGAGATCGATGAACACACCGCGTCCTACCATTTCCACGAGCCACTGGGCGTGGTCGGACAGATCATCCCGTGGAATTTCCCGATTCTGATGGCCGCGTGGAAGCTCGCCCCGGCGCTGGCTGCAGGCAACTGTGTCGTGTTGAAACCCGCCGAGCAGACGCCGCTGGGCATCGCCGTACTGATGGAAGTCGTTGGCGACCTGCTGCCACCCGGCGTGCTCAACATCGTCCAGGGCTATGGTCGTGAAGCCGGCGAGGCCCTGGCGAGCAGCAAGCGCATCGCCAAGATCGCTTTCACCGGCTCCACCCCGGTGGGCTCGCACATCATGAAGCGCGCCGCTGAGAGCATCATCCCGAGCACCGTGGAGCTGGGCGGCAAGAGCCCAAATATCTACTTCGAAGACATCATGCAAGCCGAGCCGACCTTCATCGAGAAAGCCGCCGAGGGTCTGGTCCTGGGCTTCTTCAACCAGGGTGAAGTTTGCACCTGCCCATCGCGGGCGCTGGTACAGGAGTCGATCTACGGCCCCTTCATGGAAGCGGTGATGAAGAAGGTCTCGCAGATCAAGCGCGGTGACCCACTGGATACCGACACAATGGTCGGCGCCCAGGCCAGCCAGCAGCAGTTCGACAAGATCATGTCCTACCTGGAGATCGCCAAGCAGGAAGGCGCCGAAGTGCTCACCGGGGGCGGCGTGGAGAAGCTCGAAGGCTCGCTCGCTACCGGATACTACATCCAGCCGACGCTCCTTAAGGGCACGAACAAGATGCGTGTGTTCCAGGAGGAAATATTCGGCCCGGTGATCGGCGTGACCACCTTCAAGGACGAAGCCGAAGCCCTGGCCATCGCCAACGACACCGAGTATGGGCTGGGTGCCGGCGTCTGGACCCGCGACATCAACCGCGCCTACCGCATGGGCCGGGCGATCAAGGCCGGACGTGTGTGGACCAACTGTTACCACCTCTATCCCGCCCACGCGGCGTTCGGCGGCTACAAGAAGTCCGGCGTCGGCCGCGAGACGCACAAGATGATTCTTGACCACTACCAGCAGACCAAAAACCTCTTGGTGAGCTACGACATCAATCCACTGGGATTCTTCTAGCAGCCCTGAAAAGGTGCCCGCCCGCGCTGCAAGGCGTCGGGTTGGGGCACCCGTTGCTCCTTTCCCTTCCCAATAGCCTTGGAAACGCTCAAGACAGCTCGAAGGCACAGCGCTTGCTTTAACGATCCTGCCGTACCCGAACCCATCAGAGGATGATTCCCATGGCTCTCGAACACAGCAGTGCGACACCCCCGACACACGCCATCGATTTCGAAGCAGTTGGCAGCACCTATTTCAAGGAACGCGAACTGAAGAAAGGCGCCGCCGGGTGGGTCCTGCTGGTGGGCCTGGGCGTTGCCTACGTGATCTCCGGCGACTATGCCGGGTGGAACTTCGGCCTAGCCCAGGGGGGCTGGGGCGGACTGTTCATCGCCACATTGCTGATGGCGACCATGTACCTGTGCATGTGCTTCTCGCTCGCCGAACTCTCCTCAATGATTCCCACCGCGGGCGGCGGTTATGGCTTCGCCCGTAGCGCCTTCGGCCCGCTGGGCGGCTTCCTCACCGGCACGGCGATCCTCATCGAATATGCCATCGCGCCGGCCGCCATCGCGGTGTTTATCGGCGCCTATTGCGAGTCGCTATTCGGCATTGGTGGTTGGGCGATTTACCTCGCGTTCTACATCATCTTCATCGGCATCCACATATTTGGTGTCGGCGAGGCGTTGAAGCTGATGTTCGTCATTACCGCAATCGCGGCGCTGGCGCTGGGTGTGTTCATCGTGGCGATGGTGCCGCACTTCTCGGTCGACAAGCTGCTGGACATCGCACCGACCACCGCCGCTGGCGCCAGCAGTTTCCTGCCCTACGGTTACGTCGGCATCTGGGCGGCGATTCCCTATGCAATCTGGTTCTTTCTCGCGGTCGAAGGCGTGCCGCTGGCGGCCGAGGAGACCAAAAATCCGCAGCGCGACATGCCCCGTGGGCTGATCGGCGCCATGCTCATTCTGGCCGCCTTCGCTGGGCTGATCCTGCTGGTCGGCCCCGGTGGCGCGGGTTCCAGCACCATGGTCGAATCCGGCAATCCGCTGGTCGAAGCGCTGACCACCGCCTACGGGTCGTCGACCTGGATGAGCGGCTTCGTCAACCTGGTGGGTCTGGCTGGGCTGATCGCCAGCTTCTTCTCGATCATCTACGCCTATTCCCGGCAGATCTTCGCGCTGTCGCGGGCAGGCTACCTCCCGCGCAAGCTGTCGCTGACCAACAAGAACAAGGCGCCGGTCATGGCACTGGTGATTCCGGGCATCATCGGCTTTCTGCTCTCGCTGACCGGCCAGGGCGATCTATTGATCCTGGTGGCGGTGTTCGGTGCGACCATCTCCTACGTGCTGATGATGGCCTCGCATATCGTCCTGCGCATGCGCCGTCCGGATCTGCATCGCCCGTACAAGACACCCGGCGGCGTGCTGACCTCCGGCGGGGCGCTGGTGCTGGCCTGCATCGCGGTGGTCGCCGGATTCTTGGTCGACCCACGGGTGGTGATCGCCGCCGTGGTGATCTACGGGATATTTATCGCCTACTTCGCCTTCTACAGCCGGCACCATCTAGTGGCCGGTACGCCGGAAGAAGAGTTTGCGGCGATCGAGAATGCCGAAGCGACGTTGAAGTAGTTTAGTAGGGTGGGCTTTAGCCCACCGAACCGTGCACATCATTGGCTGACTGAAGCAGGCCGGGTTCGCGTACGAGCTTATGTTGGAAATGAGCATGTCGACTGGCTCGCAAATGAGACTGCTTTCAACGCAGTAACGCCAATGCAGGTGATGTTCAGGACCTGCTACGGGAGACGGAGCATGGCGGGATACATTCACAGCGTAGGCGGCACGACCTGGCGCTTCGACAGCCTGCGTGAGGTCATGGCCAAAGCCAGTCCGGCGCGCTCCGGCGATTTTCTCGCTGAAGTCGCGGCGGCCAGCGATGCCGAGCGCGTCGCCGCGCAGATGTGCCTGGCGCAAATCCCGCTCAAGCGCTTTCTCGACGAAGCGCTGATCCCTTATGAAACCGATGAAGTCACCCGCCTGATCATCGACGGCCACGACGCCGAAGCCTTCGCCCCGGTCAGTCACCTGACCGTCGGCGATTTCCGAAACTGGTTGCTGGGCGATGCTGCCGATGAGGCTGCACTGAAAGCACTGGCACCGGGGCTGACGCCTGAAATGGTCGCCGCGGTATCGAAGATCATGCGCGTGCAGGACCTGATCCTGGTTGCGCAAAAAGTCCGCGTGGTCAGCCGCTTTCGCAATACCATCGGCCTGCGTGGACGCATGTCCACTCGCCTGCAACCCAACCACCCCACCGACGAGGCCGCCGGCATCGCCGCGAGCATTGTCGACGGCTTGCTCTACGGCAACGGGGATGCGGTGATCGGCATCAACCCGGCCACCGACAGCACCAGCGGCATCTGCGAGCTGCTGAAAATGCTCGACGCCATCATCCAGCGTTACGAAATCCCGACCCAAGGCTGCATCCTCACCCACGTCACCACCTCCATCGAGGCGATCAACCGTGGCGCGCCGCTGGACCTGGTGTTTCAGTCCATCGCCGGCACCGAAGCGGCCAATACCAGCTTCGGCATCAACCTGGCGGTGTTGCAGGAAGGCTACGAGGCCGGCCTGTCGCAGAAGCGCGGCACGGTCGGGGACAACCTGATGTACTTCGAAACGGGCCAGGGCAGCGCTTTGTCGGCCAACGCACACCATGGCGTCGACCAGCAGACCTGCGAGGCCCGCGCCTATGCCGTGGCGCGCAAGTTCAAGCCACTGCTGGTCAATACCGTGGTCGGTTTCATCGGCCCGGAATATCTTTACAACGGCAAGCAGATCATCCGCGCCGGGCTGGAAGATCACTTTTGCGCCAAGCTGCTCGGCGTGCCCATGGGTTGCGACATCTGCTACACCAACCACGCTGAAGCCGATCAGGACGACATGGATGTACTGCTCACCCTGCTCGGCACTGCTGGCATCAACTTCATCATGGGCATCCCCGGCTCGGACGACGTAATGCTCAACTACCAGACCACCTCGTTTCACGATGCCCTGTACCTGCGCCAGAGCCTGGGCCTCAGACCCGCACCGGAATTCGAGGCATGGCTGGCAAAGATGGACATCCTGCGCCAGGACGGCGGCCGCTTACACATGGGCAGTCAACTTCCACCGGCCTTCCGTCAGGCTCTGGAGCGAATGGCATGACGCCGTATCCGCGTAACGGGCTCTCGGTTACAGATTCGGCGGGTTGCTTGCATGGAATCGCCAGCAAGCTGGCTCGGACAGGTGCGGCACGGCCTGTTTTCTTTAGGTGCCAGCAGGCTGGCGACCAAGAACACCTAACAGCTCTAAACTCAGCCTCATTACATCAGGCCGCCGCTTCGGCAGACCCCTGCGCTGCTTGCGCGGAAGACAAAACGGAGCAACTGAAATGAGCACGCGTGCTCCACCCCCGACCACCGTCACCAATCCCTGGGCTCACCTGCGCCAGCTCACTCCGGCCCGCATTGCTCTCGGCCGCGCCGGGGCCAGCCTGCCTACGGACGCTCAGCTGGATTTCCAGTTCGCACATGCCCAGGCCCGCGATGCCGTGCATCTAGCGCTCGATACCGAAGACCTGGCCGCGCAACTTGAACAGTGTGGCCATCGCATCCTGCTGTTGCACAGCGCCGCCCCGGACCGCGACACCTATTTGCAGCGGCCGGATCTGGGGCGGCGATTGAGCGACGATTCGGCCCAGCGGGTAAATGATCATGCGCAGCAATACGCGGCAGGCTACGACCTGGCCATCGTCATCGCCGACGGCCTGTCCGCACTCGCCGTGCAACGTCACGCCCTGCCCTTGCTCCAGCGCATCGAGGAGCAGATCGAAAAGGACGGTTGGAGCCTCGCGCCGATCTGCCTGGTGCAACAAAGCCGCGTCGCGCTGGGCGACGAGGTCGGTGAGCGGCTCAAGGCGAAAATGGTGGTGATGCTCGTGGGCGAACGCCCCGGCCTGAGCTCGCCGGACAGCCTCGGCCTGTACTTCACCTACGCACCGAAAGTCGGCCGCACCGATGCCGACCGCAACTGCATCTCCAACATCCGCCTGGAGGGCTTGAGCTACAACCTCGCCGCCCACCGCCTGATCCACCTGATGCGCGAAGCCTGTCGCCGCCAGCTCTCCGGGGTGAACCTCAAGGACGAAGCGGAAGTGCTCAGCCTGGACGACGGCACGCCGAAGACTGGCAACTTCCTACTGAGTTGAATCGCGGCCGTTTCGATGTGCCGCAAGCCGACTCACCGGGCGACCGCTTCAGACTTCCGGCAATACCACTACCGCGTCGATTTCGAACAACATTCCATCCAGCGCCAGCCGCGGCACCGGAATCAGCGTGCAGGCTGGCTTCATTTGCACACCGAAGGCCCGCTCGAGCTCCTCACCGAGCACGCCCAATCGCTGCTCACTGTGATCGACGATCAAAACCGTAAATTTGGCGACTTGTGACGGCTCACCGCCTGCAGCTTCGATGGCTATCAGCAGATTGGCCATGGCCTGTCGCACCTGCTCACGAAAATCGTCCGAGAGCCGACCGTCCTCCGCCTCCCCGCCTTGCCCCGCAATGAACGCCAACCGATTGCCAGCTGGCACGACGGCTATATGGGAGTAGCCATTTGGCGTGGGGTCGTACAGGCCAGGCGGATTGATCAGCGTCGGTCTGGATGAAGTTTTTGGATCGGTCATGACATCCCTCCAAGCTTAAGCACAAGGAAACGCCAGCGCTTCTGCCTCTTACCATAGCGGAGCGCCAACGCGGTTACGACGGCAGCTTGCCGAGGCCCTACGCCCCGCTTAAGGTTGAGGCCCCTGGCTGGAAGCATCTTCATGTGGTCTTTTCGCGATTGGCGCCGCAAGCGCATCCTCGCCCGCTTCGCCATCGAGCCCGCCATCTGGCAGCGCGTGCTCGACAGCCTGCCGATTCTCGACGGCTTGAATGCCGAGGAAACCGAGCGGCTCCGCCAGCGCAGCATCTTGTTCTTGCATGCCAAGCGAATCACCGCCCTCCCCGGCGTCGAACTGCAAATGGAAGACCGCCTACGATTGGCGGCCCAGGCCCAGCTGCCGCTGCTGCATCTGGCCGACCTCAACTGGTATCAGGGCTTCCATGAGATCGTTATCTACCCAGGCGATTTCCACAGCCCACAGAAGCATCGCGACTCGGCTGGCGTGGTGCATGAGTGGGACGGCGAGCACAGCGGCGAGGCCTGGCTGCAAGGCCCAGTGATCCTGGCGCTGCCAGGTGTCCAGGAAAGCGGCAACTGGGAAGGCTACAACCTGGTAATTCACGAATTGGCGCACAAGCTGGACATGCTCAACGGCGACGCCAACGGCTTGCCGCCGCTGCACAGCAGCATGCGCATCGACAACTGGGCGACCGCGATGCAGCGCGCCTACGATTCGCTCAATACCACCCTGGATGCCGATCCAAACGCCGAAACCCTGATCGATCCCTACGCGGCAGAGAATCCGGCTGAATTTTTTGCGGTCACCAGCGAGTACTTCTTCGCCGCGCCAGACCTGTTGCATGCCGCCTACCCCGACGTCTATCAGCAGCTTGCCGCCTTCTATCGCCAGGATCCGCTGGCACGCTTGCGGCGCCTACAGGACAGCCATCCGCAATACGCGGAACCTCACTGACTTCCGACCGTCGAATGCGCGCATTGCCTGGCCGCGAAGGTCCGCCATCGCTGGCATGGCAAAACGCCCGACAGTGCGCCTATAATCGGGCCCACTTTTTTCGCCCCAGGCCGCTTCGGCCGACCACGGAGCAATGTCCATGAGCTACAGCAAAGTCCCGGCCGGCAAAGACCTGCCAAACGACATCTACGTCGCCATCGAAATCCCGGCCAACCACGCGCCGATCAAATACGAAATCGATCACGACACCGACTGCCTGTTCGTCGACCGCTTCATGGCCACCCCAATGTTCTATCCGGCCAACTACGGTTTCATCCCGCACACCCTGGCCGACGACGGCGACCCGCTCGACGTACTGGTCGTGACCCCCTACCCGGTTGCCCCAGGCTCCGTCATCCGCTGCCGTCCGGTCGGCGTACTGAACATGACCGACGAAGCCGGCGGCGACGCCAAGCTGATCGCCGTCCCGCACGACAAGCTGAGCCAGCTGTATGTGGACGTGAAGGAATACACCGACCTGCCGCCGCTGCTGATCGAGCAGATCAAGCACTTCTTCGAGAACTACAAGGATCTGGAGAAGGGCAAGTGGGTCAAGGTCGAAGGCTGGGAAGGCGCCGACGCCGCCCGCGCCGCCATCATCAAAGCTGCCGAGGCTTATCAGAAGTAAGCCGAAGCACTGAAGAAAAGCCGGCCACAAGCCGGCTTTTTTATTGCCTACATTCCGTCCTGAATAAGGTTTGCGTCTCCGCGTCATTCGCTGGAGGACGCTTAGGTTAGACGTCTCGGTTACGCCGACCGCTTAGGGTACGGTTACGACCAGCCTGGCGAGCTATTCCCGGCGCCACCAGACTCGGTCGAACCTAGGTGAGCGCAATCTGGCCCGTGACGCTTCTATAGATAATGCTTTTGGATGATCCACCGCTACCGTAACCACGGCTTGGGGCGCATCGTCATCACTGCGAGTTCCAATAGAGCGACCCTTTGGCCATCGTCCAGCGAAGGGCTTTCGCTGATCCAGGCTACGCGTGACGACCCTCGCCACCACCAACGCCATCGCGCACGAACAGACCGACGAGTACCTGATAAACAGAACAGATAGCCGGATAATAATTTCCCTGCGGCGTCGCACCTCGTCTCGCCTAAATTCCAGAGCACCCCCACAAAAACAAGAGGTGCAACCCCATGATGAAAATACCTTTGGCAGCAAGCCTGTTGCTGACTGCCCTGGCAAGTACCGCGCTTGCCGGTGGAGGCCAGTCGCATGGCAAACGCGACGAGCTGGCGCGGCTCCCCGTTGTCCAACCGACCGGTAGCTGCTCGTCGCTGTCTGCTATTGATCTCACGACGATCGGCGGAGCCGGCAGTCGCGTGGTCACGGCTCAGCAGCAAGTGACCGATAGCGGCGTTGCCATCTGCGCGGTTGAAGGGGTGCTGGCGCCCAGCATCGGGTTCAAGGTGGAGCTTCCTACACAGACCTGGACCCAGCGATACCTACAGGTCGGCTGCGGCGGGCTATGCGGGCGCATTTCCCTCAATGCCCCGGCCGCCGAGGGCTGCGTTCCGCTTGAGGCAGACCGTTTCGTAGTCGCCAGCACAGACATGGGCCACCAGGATAGCGGTGGCGCTTTCGGCACGGATCCGCAGAAGCGCGCCGACTTCGCCCACCGCGGGGTACACCTGACGGCTCTGGCCTCGAAGGCTCTGATCGAAGCGTTCTACGGACAGCAACCGGCACACTCCTACTTCAGCGGCTGCTCGGATGGCGGGCGCGAAGCGTTGGTCGAAGCGCAGCGGTATCCGGATGACTTCGATGGCATCGTTGCTGGCGCACCCGCCATGAACTTCCAGGTACAGAACTCCCTGCTTCACGGCTGGCAGGCTCAGGTCAACAAGGGCCCGAATGGGCAAGCCGTCCTTGTTGCCTCCCGTCTGCCGCTGCTGCATCAGGCCGTGCTGGCTCAATGCGACGGGCTCGATGGTCAGCTTGATGGACTGCTCACCGACCCCAGAGCCTGTCAGTTCGATCCCGCCACCATTCAATGTGCGGATGATGAAAGCACAAGCCAGTGCCTGACCGCCGCAGAAGTCCAGACCGTCCAGAAGATCTACTCGGGCCCTGTTGATGTCGAGACGGGAGAGCGGCTGGCCGTCGGCGGCCCACAACCGGGATCGGAACTGGCCTGGGCAGGCGTATTCGTACCGGAGACGGCCGATGGACAATTGTTCAGCGAAACCATCGCCCTCGATGCGCTGCGCTATTTGACCTTCGAACAACCGGCACAACCGGACTTCACCCTGGACCAGCTGACCTTTACCGCCGAGACCTTCGACCGCCTACGCGCTCGCCACCCGCTGTTCGACTCGACAAACCCCGACCTGTCGGCCTTTGCCCGTCAGGGTGGCAAGCTGATCCTCTGGCACGGCTGGTCGGACAATCACATCTCCCCCATTAACACCATTGCTTACCACGAAGCGCTCCAGCGCTACATGGGCCAGCGCCAGGTCAATCGGTTCGAGCGCTTGTATCTGGTACCCGGGATGTACCACTGCAGTGGTGGCGAAGGGCCGAGCGAGATGGATCTGCTGACCCCGGTCATGCGCTGGGTCGAAACCGGACAGGCACCAGACGAAATCATGGTGCGCGCGGAAGAGGAAGAAAGCACGACCGTCGCCACGCAAGCCAAGTCCAAAGGGAAAGCGCATGGTAAGCCGGTACAGGCCGTCGAGGGTCGCCCCGTCTATCCATACCCTTACGTCGCTCGGTACATCGGCCGCGGTCACTCGGACAACGGCGGACACTACAAGCGCGGCGCGCCTCTGACCAACGCGCCGACGCCCAGCTGGCGAGGCTCGGATTTCTATACGCCTTATCCGCCGCGCGAGCTCTAACCCCAGCTAGCAGCCGGCTGGATAAATAAAACAGATATCCGGTTAACGATTTACCAGACGCTTATTCACCTGGGTGCGCTTAAAGTCGGACCACCCGAATACGAGGGAGACCGGTTCGTTACCGGTCTCCCTCTCGTCTACAAAAACAAAAGGTGAGCGCTATGGGTAATGCCACAGTCGATATCAAGACGTGGATCGATGATCGGCCTATCTCCGGCTACCAGTGGCTGATTCTGGGGCTGTGCTTTCTGATCGTCGTATTCGATGGCTTCGATGTTGCAGTTATGGGATTCATCGCCCCTTCGCTGATGCAGGAATGGGATCTGTCACGGGCCGCCTTCGGGCCGGTCATGAGTGCCGGCATGGTCGGCCTGGCGATCGGTGCGCTGGCGGCCGGCCCTTACGCCGACCGTTTCGGTCGCAAGACCGTCCTGCTCACCGCCGTCACCGTCTTCAGCGCCTTGAGCCTGGCCTGCGCCTTTGCCCGCAATCCATATGAGCTGGCCGGCCTGCGCCTGGTCATCGGAATCGCGCTGGGCGCCGCGCTGCCCAATACCACCACGCTGGTGTCGGAATATCTTCCGGCGGGAAAGCGCGCCCTGCTGATCACCCTGATGTTTACCGGATTCAACCTCGGCTCGGGCGGCGGCGGCTTCCTCGCGGCCTGGTTGCTGCCCACCCATGGCTGGGAATCGGTGCTGGCCGCTGGCGGCGTGCTGCCCCTGCTGCTGCTTCCCTTCCTCTGGCTGTTCCTCCCCGAGTCTGCCCGCTTCCTCGCCGCTAGCAAGGCACCCGCGCACAGGATTGCCGCAGTGCTGAACAAAATCGGTGGGCGCTTCGATGGCAGCACCCGTTTCGTCACCAGCGACTCCAGCGATTCCAGCGAACCGACCAAGACGCCGGTACGCATGCTGTTCAGCGACAAGTACCGCTTCGGTACCCTGGCCCTGTGGCTGACCTATTTCATGGGCTTGCTGGTCATCTATCTGATGATGGGCTGGCTGCCAACGCTGCTGCGCGATGGCGGCGTATCCATCGAGCGCGCCGCGACCATCACCGGGCTGTTCCAGATCGGCGGCACCGTCGGTGCGCTGGTGGTCGGCTGGCTAATGGACCGCCGCAACCCCAACCGGGTGATTGCCGGCTCCTATGCCCTGGGCGGAGCCTGCATCCTGCTGCTCGGCGCGTTCAGCCTCGAATCCAGCCTGCTGACGCTCGGCGTGATCGCTGCCGGCTTCTGCATGAGCGGCGCACAAACCGGCCTCAATGCTTTCGCCCCGAATTACTATCCGACTGAATTCCGCGCCACGGGTGTGAGTTGGATGCTCGGCATCGGTCGCTTTGGCGCCATCTTCGGCTCCCTGGTGGGCGGAGTGGTGCTTAGCATGGGCCTTGGCCTGCCGACACTCTTCGCCCTCCTGGGCGTGCCTGCATTCATCGCGGCCCTGGCGATCCTCGCCAACGGCCATGCCGCTCGCCACGCCAACCGCGCCGTTGCGGCGCACTGACACTAAAAGGACTGACACATGGCACGCATCATCGGCGGCCTCGCCGTATCGCATACTCCGACCATCGGTTTCGCGGTGGATCACGACAAACAGACCGAGGCGGCCTGGGCGCCGATCTTCGAGAGCTTCGAGCCGATCAAGCAATGGCTCGGCGAGAAGAAGCCCGACGTGCTGTTCTACATCTTCAACGACCACGTCACCTCGTTCTTCTTCGACCACTACGGCGCGTTCTCGCTGGGTGTCGATGAACATTACGACGTCGCTGACGAAGGCGGCCACGCCCGTGACCTGCCGGGCGTCGGCGGGCATGCTGCGCTGTCGCGGCATATCGGTGAGAGCCTGATGGCCGACGAATTTGACATGAGTTTCTTCCGCGACAAGCCGCTGGACCACGGCTTCTTCTCGCCGATGTCAGCGCTGCTGCCGCATGACGGCGGCTGGCCGGTGGAAATCGTCCCGCTGCAGGTCGGTGTGCTGCAATTCCCGATCCCCAGTGCGGCGCGTTGCTACAAGCTTGGCCTGGCGCTACGCAAGGCCATCGAAAGCTACCCCGAAGATCTGAAAGTGGCGATCGTCGCCACTGGCGGCCAGTCGCACCAGGTGCATGGCGAGCGCTGCGGCTTCAACAACACCGACTGGGACGAGCAGTTCACCGACCTACTGGTGAACGACCCGGTCAAGCTGACCGAGATGACCATTGCTGAATACGCCACCCTTGGCGGGCTGGAAGGCGCCGAAGTGATCACCTGGCTGATCATGCGCGGCGCGCTCTCGGCGCAGGTCAACAAGGTGCACCACGGTTACTACCTGCCGTCGATGACAGCCATCTGCACACTGCTGCTGGAAAACCAGGACCAGCCGCTGCCGGTCGCGGCCATCGAACGCCACCGCGCGCACATGCAGCATCAGCTGGACGGCGTGGAGAAGCTCGAGGGTACTTACCCGTTCGACCTTGCCCGCAGCGCCAAGGGCTACCGGCTGAACAAGTTCCTGCGGCGGATGATCGAGCCAACCTGGCGCGAGCGCTTTCTCAGCGAGCCCGAAGCCCTGTTCGAAGAATCCGCGCTGACCGAGGAAGAGCGCGACATGCTGCGCCGCCGCGACTGGCGCGCGCTGATCCAGTACGGCGCGATCTTCTTCGGGCTGGAAAAGCTCGGCGCCGTGGTGGGGGTTTCCAACCTGCACATCTATTCGGCCATGCGCGGACAGACGCTCGAAGAGTTCCAGAAGACCCGCAACCAGCAGGTCACATACGGGGTCGCGCGCAAGAGCTGACCCCACGCGGGCGGCCCATGTCGCCCGCTCGCTCCACCCGTGCCGGACCACAACAACTACAAAAAAGAGACTAACAATGACGCCACGTGCCTGGTTGTTCCCGCTGTTCGCCGCCGGCCTCGCTGCCTGCGCGCAGGTTCCGAAAGCCGATCAGAGCGCCGCGGCCACGCCCGACGCTGCGGCCAAGCCCGCCATCAGCGTCACCCTGCTAGGCACCGGCACCCCGACGCTGAGCGCCGACCGGTTCGGCTACTCCACCCTGATCCAGGCTGGCGGCCTGAACTTGGTATTCGACGCCGGCCGCGGCTCGAGTATCCGGCTGTCACAGCTTGGCGTTCCGCTGGGCAAGGTGGACGCCACCTTCATCACCCACTTCCATTCCGATCACCTCAACGGCCTGGCCGACCTCTGGGCGACCAGCCTGTTGCCGACCCCGCAGAACCGTCGCACCACGCCGTTCCAACTCTACGGACCGACCGGCATCGAGCCGATCGCCGACGCGATGTACGCCATGTTCGCGCCCGACGTCGACATCCGCGTTAAAGACGGCGAGATCAGCCGAGACATCGCCAAGATCGAAACCCATACCTTCAGCCACGACGGCGTGGTGTTCGAACGCAACGGGGTGCGCGTGACCGCGTTCGAAGTCGACCACGGCGAGGCGATCAAGCCGTCGTACGGCTTTCGCATCGACCACGCCGGGCACAGCGTGGTGCTGTCAGGCGATACCCGCTATGACCGGCGCGTGCTCGAGGCGGCGCGCGGCGTCGACCTGCTGGTTCACGAGGTTTGCATCATCGCGCCGGAGTCGGCCAATGACGCCTGGGCCAAGCCGATCCTCGGTCATCACACCTCACCGGAAGAGGCCGGCCGTCTGTTCAGTGAAGCCAAGCCGAAGCTCGCGGTGTACTCGCACATCTCGCGGCCGGGCCCGCGCAACGCCGCCAACGACGACGCGCACCTGCAGTCGCGCACCGAGCAGCTCTGGTCGGGCCCGCTGAAGGTCGGCACCGACCTCATGCGCATCGATATCGGCGACACGGTCACCGTGCATACCCCGGACAGCGGCGCATAAGCACGCCCGCCAGACGCTCCCGGCCCCAACGGTAAAAACAATCAAACCGGTGCCGGGCAGCGCGTGTCGCCCCATCGCTTCGCCAGCAAGTGGACTCCCAACCCAGCCGACAAGTAGGCGATCTGACAGGCGCGAGCCTGCTCGCGAATCGTCGATCCTTGCTCTGCCACCTTAGGCCAATGGCCCGGTGCCCGGCGGCTGGCGCTTCTGGATGTCCCGAATGACCTCGCGGATCTGTTCCATCAGCGCCGCCGCCGGTGGTGAATGCAGGCCGCCGGCCCGGTAGATCAGACCGATCGGTCGGGTGGTATGGCGCAACGGCAAGGGCAGCGGCTGCAGTTCGCCCGAGTCGATCTCATGTTCCAGCTGATGTGCCGAAACCGCGGCCAGCATGTCCGACTGCAACAACAGCCCGCGAATCAGCGCCAGGTCGCCGGTTTCGACGATCGGTCTCGGCGGGGCGATGCCGAGTTCGGCAAAGCTGGCGTCGAGCTTGGCGCGCGCTGGCGTCGAGGCGCGCGGCAGCACCCAGCGCGCCTGCGCCAGATCCTGCGGCGTCAGGCGCTTGGCTCCGAGGGCATGTCCGCGCCGCGCCAGCACCACCATTTCCTCAATGAGCAGCTGCTCGCCGTGCAAGTCACTGGCGTATTCGGCCGGGCGCAGCGCGCCGAAGACAAAGTCCAGATCCCCGGCGCGCAGCTCGGTGGCCAGCAGATCGAATGGACTTTCGTTGGTCATCACCTGCACGCCGGGGTGCGCTGCGGTCAGCCGCACGATGGCTTCAGGCAGGATGCGTGTGCGTCCGAGCGGCAAGGCGCCAACGTGGATGGCGCCGTGCAGCGCGCCCTGGGTCGGTTGCAGCCCGCGCGGTGTGCGCTCGAACAGCCGCTCGCCGCACCCGTCCTCCAGCACCTTGAGCGCCGCGCTGACGGCCGGCTGGCTGAGCCCGAACAGATTGGCGACCGTCTGCATATGGTGGGTTTCGCAGAGTTTGACGAATAGCTGCAGGCGCCGCGCCTGATACAGATACAGCGGCTCGGTGGTCTGACCGGGATCGCGCCCGAGCAGAAGCGGGACACTTTCCAGCTCGGCCAGCACGCGTTGCGCACGGGGCAGCACCCGAGCGCCCGGATCGGTCAAACGCATACCGTTGGCGTGGCGCTCGAACAGCGCCACGTCCAACCGCGTTTCCAGATCGGCGATGGCTCGCGTTACCACCGACTGGGCGCGATAGAGCATCGACGAGGCACGGGAAACGCTGCCCTGATCCGCTACACGAACGAAGGCGCGCACCTGCATCAGGTTCGGAAGATCGCGGCTCATAGCGCTCGAAGCTCCTCGGGGCGGCGGACGGCGCCACTATGCCGCCGACATGGCGGTGGGGCAATAAATAAAAGGTATGGCGCGAGCCGTCGATTGCATTTCAACCGACAGGCGCCGCGGTGCCATCCTCTTCGCATCGCAAGAGGAGCCACATACCATGTCGCAACAACAAAAAACCGCCCTCGTCGTCAGTGCCCATTCCGCCGACTTCGTATGGCGCGCAGGCGGCGCCATCGCCCAGCACGTCAAGCTCGGCTACGCCGTGCATATTGTTTGCCTGTCATTTGGCGAGCGTGGCGAGTCCGCCAAGCTCTGGCGCAAAGGCGAGATGACCGAAGAAAAGGTCAAGACCGCCCGCCGCAGCGAGGCCGAAGCCGCTGCCGAAGTGTTGGGTGCCAGCGTTGAATTCTTCGACATCGGCGACTACCCGATGCGCGCCGACAAGGACACCCTGTTCCGCCTGGCCGACGTTTTCCGCCGCGTGCAGCCGGAATTCGTCTTGAGCCACTCGATCAAGGACCCTTACAACTACGACCATCCACTGGCGATGAACCTGACCCAGGAGGCGCGCATCATCGCCCAGGCCGAAGGCTATAAGCCGGGCGAGAAGATCGTCGGCGCGCCACCGGTGTATGCCTTCGAGCCGCACCAGCCCGAGCAGTGCGAGTGGCGCCCGGACACCTTCCTCGACATTACCGAGGTCTGGGACAAGAAGTACGCCGCCATCCAGTGCATGGCCGGCCAGGAGCACCTGTGGGAGTACTACACCCGCGTAGCCCTGCAGCGCGGCGTCCAGGCCAAGCGCAACATCGGCATCACCGCGAGCAAGAACATCATCTACGCCGAAGGCTTCCAGAGCGTGTTCCCACGCGTCGTCACGGAGAGCCTGGCATGAGCGGCCTCGTCGGCAAGACCGGCATCGTCGTGCGTAACATCGAGCGTGCCGACCGCGAGCTGATCAACGAACTGGGCCGCCATGGTGTCGCCACTGTGCACGAAGCCCAGGGCCGCAAAGGGCTGCTGGCGTCTAACATCCGTCCTATTCAGCAAGGCGTATCGCTGGCCGGCTCGGCCATCACCGTGCTGGTAGCGCCAGGTGACAACTGGATGTTCCATGTCGCGGTCGAGCAGTGCCGCCCTGGCGATCTGCTGATCGTCGCGCCCAGCTCGCCCTGCACCGATGGGTATTTCGGCGACCTCCTGGCCACATCGCTCAAGGCCCGCGCCGTGCGCGCCCTGGTGATCGACGCCGGTGTCCGCGACACTCATACTCTGCGCGAAATGGGCTTCCCGGTCTGGTCCAAAGCGGTCAACGCCCAGGGCACGGTCAAGGAAACCCTCGGTTCGGTGAACCTGCCGCTGATCTGCGGCGGGCAACTGGTCAACCCCGGTGACGTGGTGGTGGCCGACGACGATGGCGTGGTCATCGTGCGTCGCGACGAGGTGACTCAAGTGCTCGAGGCCACGCGCAAGCGCGCTGACGCCGAAGAGGCCAAGCGGGTGCGGTTGTCCAAGGGTGAGCTGGGGCTCGACATCTATAACATGCGTCCACGCCTTGCCGAGAAGGGCCTGCGCTACGTGGATCGCCTCGAAGACCTGGAAGGCTGATATGCGCCAGACCCGCATCCCATGCCTGCAGATGCGGGGAGGCACCTCCAAGGGTGCCTACTTCCTCGCCGACGATCTGCCAGCTGACACCACGCTTCGCGATCAGGTCCTGCTCGCCGTCATGGGCTCGCCGGACGCGCGTCAGATCGACGGCATTGGCGGTGCCGATTCGCTGACCAGCAAGGTCGCGATCGTGCGCCCGTCCACGCGTGACGATGCGGATGTCGACTACCTGTTCGCTCAGGTGGTGGTCAGCGAGCCACGCGTGGACTACGGACAGAACTGCGGCAACATTCTCGCCGGCGTAGGCCCGTTCGCCATCGAGCGAGGCCTGGTCCCGGTGCGCGGCGACGAGACGCCGGTGCGCATCTTCATGGAGAACACCGGCCAGATCGCCGTCGCCCATGTTGCAACGCCCGACGGCCAGGTGCGCTACGACGGCGATACCCGCATCGACGGCGTGCCCGGCGCGGCGGCACCGCAAGTGATCCAATTCGAGGACGTCGCCGGCTCCAGTTGCGGCGCCCTGCTGCCGACCGGCAATCCGCGCGACACCTTCGACGGCATCGCGGTGACCTGTATCGACAATGGCATGCCGGTAATCCTGCTGCGTGCCGAGGATCTCGGCGTCAGCGGCTACGAAACGCCCGGCGAGCTGAACGCCAACGAGCCGCTCAAGGCCCGTCTGGAAGCGATCCGCCTGCAGGCCGGCGCCTTGATGAACCTCGGCGACGTCAGCCAGCGCACCGTGCCGAAGATGTGTTTGATCGCGCCGCCGCGCGAAGGCGGTGCGCTGAGCACGCGCACTTTCATCCCGCATCGCTGCCATACGTCTATTGGCGTGTTCGGGGCGGTCAGCGCGGCCAGCGCCTGTCTGGTCGAAGGCTCGGTCGCTACAAAACTGGCCAATACTGGTGCCGGCGACGTGCGTCGCCTGTCGGTGGAGCATCCCACCGGTGAGTTCAGCGTCGAATTGCGCCTGCAGGACGGTCAGCTGGCCGGCTGTGGGCTGGTGCGCACGGCGCGTCTGCTGTTCGACGGTTTCGTCTGCATTCCCGGAGTGGTCTGGTCGGGCGACCACCCATCGGGCTCATAGGAGGCATCGACATGAAACTCGACAGCATCGGCCTGATCGGCTTCGGCGAAGCGGGCGGCATCCTGGCCGAAGACCTCGCCGCCCAGGGCATCACCGTGCAGGTCTATGATCGCCTGCTGGACGAGCCCGATCGCCGCGGCGAATTGGTAGCCAAGGCCGAACGCCTCGGCGTGCGCCTGTGCGACAGCACTGCCAGTGCGGTGCAGTCGGTGCCGCTGGTGATCTCGGCGGTTACCGCCGGCAGTGCGCTGGACGTGGCGAAGACGGCCGCGACCGCCATGCAGGCCGGGCAGCTGTTCATGGACATCAACTCGGTCGCGCCCGCCACCAAGCAGGCGGCCAGCGCGGCGCTCGAGCCGAGCGGCGCCGGTTATGTCGACGCCGCAGTGATGGCGCCGGTACCGCCCAAACGGCTGCAGACACCGATCCTGCTCGGCGGCCAGGAGGCGGTCGAACTCTCAGCGACGCTCAACGCGCTCGGCTTCGCGACACGTGTCGTGGCAGAACAGATCGGCGTCGCTTCGGCGATCAAGATGTGCCGCAGCGTAATGATCAAGGGTCTCGAAGCACTGACCACCGAATGCCTGAACACGGCGAGGCACTATGGCGCCGAGGCCGAAGTGCTGGCTTCGCTGCACAAGAGCTTTCCGTCGATGGGGTGGGACGGCGAGCTGCCTAGCTACCTCATCAGCCGCGTCGCCGAACATGGCCGTCGCCGTGCCGAAGAGATGGAAGAGGTCGCCGAGACGGTACGGGCCGCCGGCGTCGAGCCGCATATGAGCGAGGCAATCGTGCAGACCCAGCGCGGCCTGGTCGACGCCATCGCCGCACTCGGCCTGCGCTACGACGATCTCGCCCCCTTCGACTGGCAGCGCCTGGCCGACCGGCTACGCCAACACTGATTCACGCCGTTGCTCGTCATCCAAACGCCGCCCTGGCTCAACCGAGGCGGCGTTGTCGTCGGTGCCCATGGCAGTACCTGGATAGCCCCTGAGCAGCGGTTCTTGCAACATGCATTCTTGAATGTAAAAATCTCGTAAATGCGAGAGATTTTCGTTAACGGGCGGCGTATCTATGATGCCCCCGGCGGCCGGCGCGGCCGCAGCCTGTTTCTCAAACGCACCCAGGAGCCCCCAATGCCGCATCTCAAACCGTTCCGCCAGCTGGCCGCGCTGGTCCTCGGCGTCCTGCTCAGCACAACGGTGTTGGCCGAAACACGCACCATTGACAGCGCCTACGGGCCGGTCCAGCTCGAGGGCCACCCGCAGCGCGTCGTGGCGCTCGGCGACAACGCGCTCGATGCAGCCCTGTCGCTCGGCCTGCAACCGGTCGGTACGCTGGCCAGCCGCGGCGGCAGCGACGTGCCCGACTACCTCAAGGCCAAGGCTGGCGACATCGCCCTGGTCGGTACCGTCCGCGAGCCGAACCTTGAGGCCGTGCTGAGCCTGCAGCCGGACCTGATTCTTGCGTCCACCGAACTGCCGCGCGCGCAGTACGACAAGCTCAGCCTGATCGCACCGACCATCGTGCCCAAGGGCGGCTCGTTCCAGGACTGGCGCACGCTGTTCGGCGTCTATGCGCAGGCGCTCGGCGAGGCGGCAAAGGCCGATGAGCGCATCGGCGAGATCGATGCGCGCGTGGTCGCCCTGCGCAAGCAGCTGCCGGCCGACCAGCAGGTCAGCGTGGTGCGCTGGAACCCGCAAGGCCCGTTCCTGATGTCCAGCCGGCTATTCGTCGGCCAGCTGCTCGAGGCGCTCGGCTTCAAACCCAACACCCTGGCGACCGAAACCGAACGCCCGCACACCGACATCCTCAGCCTGGAAAACCTCGGCAAGGCCGACGGCGACTGGATATTCCTCGCCACGCTGAACCCCGACGGGAGCAAGGCGCTGGACGAGGCACGCGAGCAACCGGCGTTCAAGCGCCTCGAGGCGGTCAAGAACGACCACGTGGTCAGCGTCGACGGGCAGATCTGGAGCAGCAGCTCCGGCTATCTGGCCGCACAGCACGTGCTCGACGACGTGGAGCGAGCCCTGGCTGACTGATGCGCATGGCTCGTCTATCCCTGCCAACGGCGCTGCTCTTCGCAGCGCCGTTGCTGTTGCTGATGTGCCTGATCAGCCTGCTGCTTGGCGCCGGTGATCTCGGCGTCGGGCCGAGCCTGGCGGCGCTGCTGGGCGGCGGTGACGACGACGCCCGCTTCGTGGTGTTCGAACTGCGCGGGCTGCGCACCGAACTCGGCTTGCTGGTGGGGGTGGCCCTCGGTGCCGCGGGCCTGCTCTTGCAGACGGTCACGCGCAACCCGCTGGCCGAGCCCGGGCTGCTCGGCGTGAGCGCAGGCGCGTCGTTCGCCGTGGTGCTGGCGATCAGCCTCGGCGCGAGTGCCGGCAGCCTGAGTCTGATGGTTTCCGTGGCCGGGGCGATGATCGGTTGCGTGCTGGTACTGCTGGTCGAAGCGCGGTTGGTCGGGCGTTGCTCGATCCCGCTGCCGCTGATTCGGCCGCTGGCGGCGCTGGCACTCGGTGAGCGGGTCGCCAGCGGCCTGGGCCACCCCGATCGGCTTCTTCGGCCTGGTCGTGCCCTTTCTCGCGCGCCGTCTGGTGGGCAGCGACGTGCGCCGCACGCTGGCGCTGTCGGTCGTACTCGGGCCCTGCGTCGTACTGCTGGCCGACGTCCTGTCGCGCCTCCTGGTCCGCCCCTACGAACTGCCGGTGGGCGTGGTCACCGCATTCGTCGGCGCGCCGATTCTGATCGCGGTGGTGCGCAGCCATCGCTTGCCGACGCTGTGACATGAACACCATCACCCCCTCCCCGCTACAAGCGCCACCCGGGCACTGGCTGGTGCGTATCGGTGGTTTCCGTCTGCTGGTGCAGCGCCGCGGCTTGCTGGTCGGGCTTGGCCTGACGGTAGCGCTCGCGGTCGCGCTGCTCTGGCTGATGGCCGCCGGCACCGCGCTGACGCCCTGGCAGGCCTTGCAGGCTTCGCTGGGCAATGGGCGCGCGGCGCTGGGGGCTGCCGGCTGCCTGTTGCAGACGCTGGCGCGCAACCGCCTGGCGACGCCCGGGGTGATCGGCATCGATGACGGGGCGACCGCCTTGCCAACCAGCCTGGCGCCACCGATGCTGGCGCTGTCCGGCGCTACCACTGCGGCGGTGCTGACCTTCGCCCTGGCCATGGGCGCCGGCGGGCGGGGCTATAACCTGCTGCTGGCGCGCGCCGACATCGATGCGGCCAACGCCGCCTATCCATGGACGGTCGGCAGCCTCAATGCACGGCCGGCGCAATCGGTCTGGCTGCTCGCGATCGGCGTCGTCGTCGGCTTGCCCCTGGCCAAGCTGCTGGGTCACCCGCTGGCCTCGATGCGCTTTTCCGACAATGTCGCCACCGGCCTCGGCATCCATCTGTCTCGCATGCGCGTAGCAAGCCTGGCGCTGACCGTCTGGCTCACCGCGCTGGCCGTGGCAGTCGTCGGCCCGGTCGGGCTGACCGCCCTGGTCGCGCCTGAGACGGCGCGCTATCTGTGTCGCCAGCAGGGCGTGCCGATCCTGAATTCGGCGCTGGCCGGTGCCCTGCTGATGCTGATCGCCGATTGGGCCGGGCGCACGCTGCTCGCGCCAGTGGAGATCCCAGTGGGCATCATCATGGCGATCATCGGCGGCCCTTACCTGCTGTGGATCCTCCTACGCCAATCTTCCCGGACGCTGTCATGAGCGAAATTCCTTCCATCCTGATCGACGGTGCCCGCGCCGAGTCCCGTCTCGAAGCGCGCCAGCTGAGCATGGGCTATGGCGATACCGCGGTGCTGCGCGACCTCGATCTGCAGCTGCCCAGCGGCCAGGTCACCGCCATCGTCGGCCCCAACGGCTGCGGCAAATCCACGCTGCTGGCGGGACTGGCGAGGCTGCACAAGCCCAGCGCTGGCGCCGTGCTGCTCAATGGCGAGGCGATCAATCGTCTGCCAACCCGGGAGGTCGCGCGCCAACTTGCGCTGCTGCCGCAGGACGCCAGCGCGCCGGACGGACTGACTGTCGCCGAACTGATCCGCTTCGGTCGCCAGCCCCATCAGCGCCTGCTGCACCAGTGGAGCGAGCGCGACCAGGCGATCGTCGAGGCGGCGCTGCAGGTCGCCAACCTCACCGAACTGGCCGACCGCCCGCTGCAGTCGATGTCCGGCGGCCAGCGCCAGCGCGCCTGGATCGCCATGGCCATTGCCCAGGACACCCCGCTGCTGCTGCTCGACGAACCGACGTCGGCGCTGGACCTGGGCCATCAGATCGAGGTGTTCGAGCTCATCCGCCAGCTCGCCGCCGCCGGCAAGACCGTGGTCATGGTCGTGCATGACCTGGCCAGCGCCTGCCATTACGCCGATCACCTGGTCGCCATGCAGAACGGACGGGTGATCGCCGAGGGCGTGCCCAACGAAGTGGTCACACCAGAGTTGGTGCACGCCCTCTACGGTGTGCACTGCACGCTGCTGCGCGATCCGGTACATGGCTCGCCGATCATCGCCGGGGTGACGCGCCTGCCTAAGGCCGCGCCCTGAAGGTTCGGTGCGCCCTGCCGCTCATCGCCTGAATCTCTGTAACAGCGACGCGGATTTCGTTCGCTGTTCGAACAGTTTGGCGATTATCAGCTTGTTTACCGCCTGAGCGACTCGCAGAGTTGGCGCGGCGAACAGGAGGGCGTCAATCGGCCGTTTTGCGGACATACGCCTCGGCCGGCCGGCGCGCTGGCATTCTGGGCTTCACGCAGCGGCGTCTGACGGCGATTCGGCGAACTCGCAACTGATCGCGAGGCCCGGCGAGAGGGGTTCAAGAGGGTTGATGGCATTTCGCCTATAAACAATATGCATAGCCGGGCCACTGTTACGCATTGTTCCGGCCACAGAGACGCGTGCAACTATCCCGGACGACTTCAGAGCCGATCCGCCATGCGCCTGGGCGTAGGCGCAACGGGCGGACCGGTCGAGCCATGCGCGCGGTGATCACCACGCGCATGGCTTACAACAACAACAAAAGGAAACCGCAATGACCAGATTGTCGAAGATACTGCTCGCCCTCACGGTTGCCGGCACGTTAGGCCAGGCCGCACACGCCGCCGACGCGGAGGTGGTGCTCAAGGTGCACCATCAGCTTCCCGCGCACTCGGTGACCCAGGCCAACCTGCTCGAGCCGTGGGCAAAGAAGATCACCGAGGAATCGGATGGGCGCATCCAGTTCCAGTTCTATCCCTCGATGCAACTCGGCGGCACACCGCCCCAGCTGGTCGACCAGGTGCGTGACGGCGTTGCCGACATCATCTGGGCCCTGCCCGGCTACAACAGCGGTCGCTTCCCGCTGATTTCCGCCTTCGAGCAGCCCTTCATGAGCACCTCGGCCGAAGCCACCAGTCAGGCCATGTGGACCTTCATCGAGGAACACGGACAGAAGGAATTCCAGGGCATGCACCTGTTGGCCACCCACGTGACCGACGGCGCGCTGGTGCACACCACCAAGAAGCCGATCAAGAAGATGGCCGATTTCCGCGGCAAGAAAATCCGCGCGGCCAACCGCACCTCCACCAAACTGATCAGCCTGCTCGGCGGTACTCCGGTGGCAATGCCGGTGCCGCAGATTCCCGAGGCGCTGTCCAAGGGCGTGGTCGACGGTGCCATCGTGCCCTGGGACGTGGTGCCGGCGCTCAAGCTGCACGAGCTGGTCAAGTACCACACCGAGATGGCGCCCGGTCAGCCTGCGCTGATGTACACCACAGTGATCATCGCGATGAACTCGGCCGTCTACGACAAGCTGCCGGCGGACCTGAAAAAGGTGATCGACGACAACAGCGGGCTGGCGTTTTCGCGTCAGGCCGGTCGCCTGTTCGATACCCAGGTCGTCGAGACCGGCCATGCGCTGGCAAAGAAGGAAGGCAATGAAATCTACGTGCTGCCGATCGAAGAGCAGCAGAAGTGGATGAAGGTCGCCTCGCGCCTGGACAAGGACTGGATCGACGAAGTCGAGGACAAGGGCTACGACAACGGTGCCGCCCTGCTCCAGGACGCCCGCGACCTGGTCAAGAAGTACCAGCAGCAACAGTAATCCCGCTGAAGTGGCGCCGTCCCCGGGCTGGCGCCGCCCCCTTCCGGAGAACCCCATGAGTGAACCCGTACTCCAGGCTCCAGCCGTGCCTGAAGGTGCGTTCGGCCGCCTGCTCGATGTCCTTTCCCGCCTGCTGGCCTTCCTCGGCGGCCTGCTGCTGGTGGCCATGACCCTGATGGCGACTTACAGCATTGCCATGCGCGCGCTGTTCGACGAGCCGCTGCTCGGCGACGTCGAGCTGGTGCAGATGGGCTGCGGCATCGCCATCGTCTTCTTCCTGCCGCTGTGCCAGCTGCGCCGCGGCAATGTCATCGTCGATGTTTTCACCCTGCATGCCTCGGCGCAGGTACGCAACGGACTCGATGCCCTGGGCGGCCTGCTGATGGCCCTGGCCGCAGCACTGCTGGCCTGGCGGTCACTGGTGGGCATGCTCGATGCCTACGGCACCGGTGAGGAGTCGATCATCATGGGCGTGCCGATCTGGTGGTCGATGACCGCCTTCGCGCCCGGTTTTGCATTGCTGGCGCTGGTGGCCCTGTACACCGCCTGGCAGGATTTTCGTGGTGAGGGTAAACCCGCATGAGCAGTGTTGAAATCGGCGGCTTGTTCCTCGCCATCCTTCTCGTCCTACTGGTGGTGCGCATCCCGATCGCCATCGCCATGCTGCTGACCGGCGTCGGCGGCTACGTCGCCATCAGTGGCTGGGCGCCCCTGCTGAGCTACATCAAGACCGTCGCCTACGGTCGATTCACCGTTTATGACCTGTCGGTCATTCCGCTTTTTCTGCTGATGGGCCAATTTGCCTCGCGGGGTGGGCTCGCGTCCGGCCTGTTCCGCTCCGCAGCGGCAATGATCGGCCACTGGCGCGGTGGCCTGGCAATGGCCGCGATAGGCTCTTGTGCCGCTTTTGGCGCAGTTTGCGGTTCTTCGATTGCCACCGCAGCCACCATGGGCCAGGTCGCGCTGCCCGAGCTGAAAAAGTACAACTATTCCGGCTCGCTGGCGGTCGGTAGCCTGGCCGCTGGCGGCACACTGGGCATACTCATTCCGCCTTCGGTGGTGCTGGTGATCTACGCCATCCTGGCCCAGGAAAACATCTCGGCGCTGTTCATGGCCGCCTTCATTCCCGGCGTGCTGGCTGCAATCGGCTACATGATCGCGATCGCCATTTACGTACGCATGAACCCCGACGCAGGGCCCGCCCAACCGCGCATGACCTGGCGTGAACGTCTTGCCGCGCAGAAAGGCGTGTGGCCGGTTTTCCTCATCTTCGTTCTGGTTCTGGGCGGTATTTATAGCGGCTGGTTCACTCCAACCGAGGCAGCCGCGATTGGCACCGTGGGCACCGGCTTCTTCGCCGTGGTGCTGGGCGGCATGCGCTGGGCCGGCTTCAAGGAAGTGCTCTACGGCACCGCGGTGACTACCGGCATGATCTTCATGATCCTGCTGGGCGCCGACATCATGAATTCCTTCCTGGCCGTCTCCCAGTTGCCTGTGGCGCTGGCCGAAGCCATCACCAACAGCGGCGTCGGGCCCTTCGTGGTGCTCGCGGGGATCCTTATCCTGTACCTGATCCTCGGCTGCGTGATGGACACCATGTCGATGATCCTGCTGACCATCCCGATCTTCTTCCCGCTGATCATGGGCCTGGATTTCTACGGCCTGGACCAGACCGAAAAGGCTATCTGGTTCGGCATCCTGGCGCTGATGGTGGTGGAAATCGGCATGATCACCCCGCCGGTGGGCATGAACGTCTACGTGATCAGCAGTATGGCCCGCGACGTGAGCTTGCGCGACGCCTTCCGCGGCGTGGTGCCTTTTCTCATCTCCGACATCGTTCGCGTGGTGATCCTGGTGCTGTTCCCGTCGATCACCCTGTGCCTGGTGCGGTGGCTGTCATGACCTCGACCGGCTAATCGAATTGCCGCCTGCGGCGGCTGCATCACTCCCCTGCGCTTTCGAATTCCGCAACGGCGATGGGGAGCCCTTAACCTTGAAAAAGGAAAACAACAACAATGAAGCACCTCACCCACAACACCCAAGCAAGCCGCATTCTGGTACCGACACTGCTCGCGGCGACCATCGCCGCCCTCGTCCCGCTGGCCGCCAGCGCCGAAGGCTTCGTCGACGACACCAAGATCACGGTCAATGCGCGCAACTTTTACATCGGTCGTGAATTCCGCGACGACTCGGTACAGCGCACCAAAGCCGAGGAATGGACCCAGAGCTTCATCCTCAACATCCAGTCCGGCTACACGCCCGGCCCGGTCGGCTTTGGCGTCGACGTGCTCGCTGGCCTGGCGATCAAGCTCGACGGCGGCCGCGGCACCTACGGCACCGCCCTGCTACCGACCCACGACGGCAACCGTCCGGCCGACGATTATGGCCGCTTCGGCGTGGCCGCCAAGGCCAAGCTCTCCAACACCGAACTGAAGATCGGCGAGATGATGCCCGTGCTGCCGATCCTGCGCTCGGACGACGGCCGCTCGCTGCCGCAGACCTTCGAGGGTGGCATGATCACTTCCAAGGAAATCGACGGCCTGACCCTCTACGGTGGCCAGTTCCGCCAGAACAGCACCCGTGACGACGCCAGCATGGAAGACATGTCCATGCAGGGTGCAGGTGCAGCCACTTCTGACCGCTTCAACTTCATCGGTGGCGAATACGCCTTCAACAACAAACAGACCACCGTTGGCCTCTGGACCGCCGAGCTGAAAGACGTCTACGAGCAGCAGTACGTGCAGCTGTTGCACGTCCAGCCATTGGGTGACGATCTCGCTCTGACTGCGAACCTTGGCTACTTCCAGGGTGATGAAGAAGGCAGCGCCCTGGCGGGCAATCTCGACAACAAGACCTACTCCGGTCTGTTCGGCTTGAAAACCGGCGGCAATACCTTTTATGTGGGCCTGCAGAAAGTCAGCGGCGACACCTGGATGCGCGTCAATGGCACAAGCGGCGGCACCCTGGCGAACGATAGCTTCAACAACAGCTACGACAACGCCGGCGAGAGCTCTTGGCAGGTTCGCCACGACTACAACTTCGCTGCCGTGGGTGTGCCTGGTCTGACGCTGATGAACCGCTACATCAGCGGCGACAACATCGAGACTGCCACCGACGACGATGCCAAGGAATGGGGCCGCGAAACCGAGGTGGCCTACACCATCCAGAACGGTCCGGCGAAGAACCTCAATATTAAGTGGCGCAACTCGAGCTTCCGCTCCCAGGCCAACACGCGTGACCTCGACGAGAACCGTCTGATCTTCAACTACCCGCTGTCGATCCTGTAACCGCTACACCGCAACGCTCCCGTTGTAACGCGTCTCTCCTGCGCGTGATTGCCTTGGCCCGTCAGATGACGGGCTTTTTTTCCCCCGCGCCTGCTGCCCTGCCCCAGCGGCCGGCCCTCCATTTATTACCGCGTCGACCGTGCTGACAAATGCACATTGGTCGCAACCCTCACGCGTCATGCCCTCCCTGGGGAACCTGGCGCCGCTTCCGCGACTCGTCTAGTAATAGAGCAACAGCCTCGCTTGGCAGTACGGAGCTGATGATGCCTACGACCTACAACATCGCATTGGTGACCCTGTCCATCCTGATCGCCATTGCCGGCTCCTTCACCGCGCTCGACCTGGCTAGCCGCGCTCGCGCTTCGACGGGGTGGATCCACCACGCTTGGCTGTGCTCGGCCGCCGTATCCATGGGCGGCAGCATTTGGTCGATGCACTTCGTCGGGATGCTCGCCTTCGGTATGCCCGGGATGGAGATCCGTTACGATCTCGCCCTCACGCTCTGGTCGCTGGTCGTGCCGATCGCGGTCACGGCAATCAGCTTTTTCGCCGTGAGCAGCCAGGGCCTAAGTCGTCGCACGCTTGGCGTCGGCGGTCTGTTCATGGGCCTCGGTATCGGTTCGATGCATTACATGGGCATGGCGGCCATGACGATGCACGCCGAGCTGTCCTATGACCGGCTGTGGGTCGCGATCTCCTTCCTCATCGCGATCGGCTCCGCCACCGTCGCGCTCTGGCTATCCGTCCGCAGCCGGCGCCTGATGCTGCAGGCGGTCTCGGCTGTCGCCATGGGTTTTGCCGTGGCCGGCATGCACTACTCGGCCATGGTGGCCGCACACTTCACCCCGCTGCACGATGCGATGCCCGCCCCCTCGGGTAACGGCCTCGACTTGTTGACCCTCGCATTGGCGGTCGCTGGCTCGACCTTCATCGTGCTGTTCATCGGCTTGGCCGCGTCGATGCACGACCGGCGCATGGCAGTGATCAGCGAGCGTGAAGCCGCGGCGTTGCGCCAGAGCGAAGAGCGGTTCCGCGAGCTGTACAGCAAGACGCCGCTGCCCCTGCATTCGCTGGATCAGGAGGGGTGCCTGCAATCGGTCAGCGACGCCTGGCTCAGCCTGGTGGGCTATCGGCGCGAGGACGTGATCGGCCGCCCGCTGATCAATTTCATGACCGAGCGCTCCGCACGCCAGATGCTCAGTCAGGACTGGCCGCTACTGCTGAAGACCGGCGAGTGCCTCGATGCCGAGTATCGCCTGGTGGCCAGAGCTGGCGCGTTTATCGATGTGCTCGCCTCCAGCCGTCTCGAACAGACCACACGCGGCACACTGATCATCGGCGGGCTGGTGAACATCACCGAACGGCGGCACGCTGAAGCCGCGCTCCGCCAGGCACAGAAGCTGGAAGCCGTCGGCAAGCTGACCGGCGGCATCGCCCACGATTTCAATAACCTGCTTGCAGTGATTGGTGGCAATCTCGAACTGCTCCGCAAACGCCTGCCAAGCGACACCCCCCGTGTCGGCAGCCTGGTCGAAAATGCACTTCTGGCCACGCAGCGCGGGACGAGCCTGGTGCAGCGAATGCTGGCCTTCGCTCGCAAGCAGGAGCTGAACCCGAGCTCGGTGGTACTGCATGATGTGGTGCTGAACATGCGCGAGCTGTTGCAACGCTCGGTGACCGCGAATATCAGCATCGAAACCCGTTTCCCGCTCAGCTTGCCGCCAGCCTATGTCGATGGGAATCAGCTGGAGATGGTGCTGATCAATCTGGTGGTCAACGCAAGGGACGCCATGCCCGGCGGTGGCACAATCTGCATCGAAGGCCAGTTGCGCGAAGCGGAGCAACAATACGTTGCGCTGATCGTGCGCGATACCGGCACCGGGATGAGCCCGGAGACCCTCACCCGCGCCACCGAGCCGTTCTTCACCACCAAGGGGCCGGGCAAAGGCACTGGGCTGGGCCTGTCGATGGCGCATGGGCTGGCCGAACAATCCGGCGGCCGGTTGGAGATTGAGAGTGCGCCGGACCGGGGCACCACCATTGAGTTGTGGCTGCCGCTGGGCGTTGCCTCTCAAGCCACCGTGTCGACATCGTCCGAACTGAACGAGGCCACCGCTGCGTCCGTGTCGGTGCTGTCGATGCTGGTGGTGGATGATGATCCGCTGGTATTGGCCAACACGGCGGCGCTTCTCGAGGATTTGGGCCATCGAGTGACTGCGGTGGACAGCGGCGAGGCAGCGCTCGATATCCTACGCCAGTCGGTAGCCTTCGATATCCTCATCACCGATCAGATGATGCCCGGCATGACCGGCACCCAACTTGCCAAGATCGTGCAGGACGAGAGACCGAATCTGCCAATCCTTTTGGTAAGCGGCTTTGCGGAGCTGTCCGAAGAAGGCCGGCGACTGCACACACTGGCCAAGCCGTTCACGCAGCAGACGCTTACGACGGCCATCGGCGAAACGCTTGGACGCCCGAACACAGGCGTGGTGGTGCCGCTGCACCATCGACGCTAACCCTCGACCGAGCGCAGCCACCGAGACGGTACGACAAGGAAAAAGCCGGCCATCAAGGCCGGCGTTTTCTGCTCCTTCAAACCCTTAAGGGACGCAGCCGATGGACTGGTTCAGCCGCATCGGCCACGAACTTCTCCCGTCAGGCTTTGCCTTTCTTGACGGCTGCACCCGAGCCGAGATCCGCTCCTGTCATCGGGTCGACGGAGACATCGGACTGGGTCCGCACCGCCATTTGTTGCACCACCTTCTGCTGAGCCTTGCTCAGATCGACCGAAGACTTGCCATCCCCACCGTCCACGGCCGGTTCCGGGCTCTCGACGAAATCCCATTCAGGCCCCTGATTCCAGGGCCCGCGCAGATCGCCTTCGCCTTGCGACAGGTTGTAGTAGACGTTGGCAAATTGCGGCTCGCCCGGCAGCTTGCCCTGAGGGAAGTTGGGTTGAATGGCGTGTAGCGCCTTCTCGAACGACTTTTGGTGAGCGATTTCGCGGGTCATGAGGAATTTCAACGCATCCTTGATCCCCGGGTCATCGGTCACGTTGATCAAGCGCTCGTAGACGATCTTGGCCCTGGCCTCAGCGGCGATGTTGGAACGCAGGTCCGCCGTCGGTTCGCCGATGGTGTCGATATAGGCCGCTGTCCAGGGGATCCCGCCGGAGTTGGTCAGAGCCGGCCCGCCGCCGTACAGCAACGAGGTGATGTGCGAATCATTGCCGCCGCCCGTCAGCGAGCGATACAGATCCGCCTCCTTCTCGACGCCCTCCGCCAGGTCGCCTTTGGCGCCCTTGTTGAGCATGCCGACAATGGAGCCAATCACCTCGAGGTGACTGAGCTCTTCGGTCGCGATGTCCATGAGCATGTCCTTGCGGCCTGGATCATCCTCGGACACGCCCTGAGTGAAATAGCGCATGGCGGCAGCAAGCTCGCCTTGCGGACCGCCGAACTGCTCAAGCATCAAGTTAGCCAGCCCCGGATTAGGGCCTGCTACTCGCACGGTGTATTGAAGCCTTTTGTTGTGGACGAACATAGTTCACCTCTCAATTTTGGACTTCCTTGGGGACTGCTTCCTTCGAATCGTTAAATAAGGGGTCGCGGCGATTCAGCACATTCGCAAGAGACCCTATGGATGGAGTACAGGCCATGGCAGCCGTCCGATTGTTTTTTTCAATGAAGTCCATGAGCGAAGTCAATGGACTGACCATTCGCCCAAGCTGTCTGCGCGCACCGGTGCGCATTGCCTGTTTTGCTGAACGTATCGAGGGCCGGCGACTCTATCGTTGCCGTGGTCCACTGATCGAGGTGACAGATGCTCCGTTCGAAAAGCCCTAGGCACGCCAAAGCACTCGGTATGGCGGGGTTAACGCTACTCGCCTGCGTCACGCCTGCGCTGGCCGATTCGCCCCAGGTGCTCGGCTGGGTCGAAAAGGGCCTGATTTTTCCAGAGAAAGTTGCCGTGAAATTCAAACTTGATACCGGCGCGCTGACCTCCTCGATGCACGCCGAGGACATCGATCGATTCGAAAAGGATGGCAATGACTGGGTGCGTTTCACCCTTGAGCTTGAAGACATCGATTCCGACAAGAAAACCGAGAAACGCATGGAGCGGGAAGTAGTACGGGACATCAAGGTGCGCGGGGCCGGTGGAGCGGAGAAACGGCCCGTGGTGCTGATGAAAGTGTGCCTTGGCAACCGGATTTACGAAGAGCAGTTCTCGCTGAACGATCGCGACAAGATGAACTATCCGGTGCTCATCGGGCGTCGTGCGCTGGAAGACATAGGGCTGGTGGATTCCTCCAAGACTTTCACTGTCGAACCGGACTGTTCGGCATAGAGGCCGCTGCGTACGCATCTGCCGCCTCGGTCCTGCCAACGGAACCGAAGGCAACGGCTGCCGACGACCGGGGCGAGTCGGCTGAACGATCCGCACCGTTTTTCTGCAACTCCTCACGGTCTCTTCCGGTCAACTGACCAGCGATTGATTGACGTTCGGTTGCGAATGCCCGCACCGGCCCGAACGCGACATGCAGCCATCACTTCGAAACGAGGAGAGGTACATGGAGCATCAAGGCGAATATTTACGGCAAGCCGCCATGCCCTCGGATATGGGCATGGAAGATCACATGCAGATGATGGAGCGTCGCCGTCTCGCCACCCTGTGGTGCCATTTCGCGAATGCCCTGCTCGGCTTTTGGCTGCTCAGCGCACCCTTCATCTTCGGCTATTCGAACATCGCCGGCACGGACCTGGATCTCGCCCGCCTGGCCTCCGAGCGCGACGTACCCGAGGTGGCCACCCGCGCGCTGCTGATGACCTGGAACGACGTGATCTGCGGCGTGCTGATCGTGCTGCTCTCGGTGTTTTCGCTGAAGCGGATGGCATGGGCGCAGTGGGCCAACACGGTCATGGGGCTTTGGCTGATGTTCGCCCCGCTGCTGTTCTGGACGCCTTCGCCGGCCAGCTATGGCAATGCGTTGTTGGTCGGCGGGCTGGTCATCACCTTTTCGACCTTGGTGCCGATGATGCCGGGCATGAGCATGTCCGGGATGATGCAAAAAGCCGCGGTGCCACCAGGCTGGGACTATAACCCCTCAACCTGGCTGCAACGGCTACCCATCGCGATCCTCGCGGTGATCGGCATTCTCCTGGCGCGCTACCTGGCGGCCTATCAGCTCGGCCATACCTCGAATGCCTGGGATCCTTTCTTCGGCACCCAGCCCAACGGCACGGAAACCATCATCACGTCCGACATGTCGCGCGCCTGGCCGGTCTCCGACGCGGGAGTCGGCGTCATGGCCTACATGATCGAGCTGCTGATGGCGGTGATGGGCGATGCGCGCCGCTGGCGAACCATGCCCTGGATGGTGGCCGCGTTCGGTGTGGTCGTGGTGCCGCTGGGCGCGGTGAGCATCTTTTTTATCATTGCCCAGCCGATCTTCATTAACACCTGGTGCACCCTGTGCCTGATCCAGGCCTTGGCGATGCTGGTGATGATGCCCTACGCGCTGGATGAACTGGTCGCCATGGGCCAGTTCCTCAAGGATGCGCGCCGCCGTGGCAAACCGTTCTGGAAGACCTTCTTCCAGGGCGATGCCATGGAGGGCGCGCGCGAGGACAACACGCCCGAATTCGATGGGGATCTTTCCGCCATGACGCTCAAAGGGCTTCGCGGCGTAAACCTGCCATGGGGCCTGGCACTGCTTTGTGTCCTCGGCGTCTGGCTGATGTGCACCCGCCTGATCTTCGGCACCGAAGGTGCGATGGCCAACAGCGACCACCTGATGGGCTCGTTGCTGATCACCGTCTCGGTGCTGGCGTTCGCCGAGGTGGCGAGACCACTGCGCTTTCTCAACCTGCCGATCGGTGCCTGGCTGCTCGCCTCACCCGCCTTTCTCGACGGTGCCGGACTCGCCGCCACCGTGGGCAGCCTGGTGGCTGGCGCGCTGGTCATCGGCCTGAGCCTGCCGCGCGGCCCGATCAACCATCGCTATGCCGGCTGGAATGCCCTGCTGCGTTAGCGGCAGCCTTCCCTCACAAAAATGGAGCGCTGACATGACCGACCGCCAACAGACAGCCGTAATCTGCGGCGGAACCGCCGGTGTAGGACGTGCAACGGCGCACGCCTTCGCCCAGGCTGGCTACCGGATCGCCGTGATTGCGCGCGGCGAACAGGGCCTGGCGGACACCCGCAGCGAACTGGAGGCGACCGGCGCGAACGTTCTGTCGATCGCCGCGGATGTCGCCGACGCCGAAGCGATCGATCGAGCAGCCGATCAGATCGAGGCGGAACTTGGACCAATCGAGATCTGGGTCAACGCGGCCATGGCGACGGTGTTCGGTCCGGTGAACAAGATCAGCGCAGCGGAATACAAGCGCGTGACCGAGGTGACCTATCTCGGCTTCGTCCACGGCACGCTGGCGGCCCTGCGCCATATGGAATCACGCAACCGCGGCACCATCATCCAGGTGGGCTCGGCGTTGTCCTATCGGGCGATACCGCTGCAATCGGCCTACTGCGCTGCCAAGTTCGCGATTCGCGGTTTTACCGACTCGCTGCGCTGCGAATTGATCCACACCAACAGCCGGGTGCGGCTGACCATGGTGCAGCTGCCAGCGCACAACACGCCGCAGTTCGATTGGTCGCGCAACAAGATGCAGAAGCGGCCGCAGCCGGTCCCGCCGATCCATACGCCCGAGGTGGCCGCGCGCGCGATCGTCCGCGCGGCAACTGATGCGCCGCGCGAGTTGTGGCTCGGGCGCGCCTCGTTCCAGGCGATCATCGGCAATATGTTCATGCCCGGCCTGCTCGACCGGATGATGGCCAAGCAGGCCTGGAGCGGACAGATGACCGACGAGCCAGCCAGCGACGAGCAATCCGACAATCTTGTCCAGCCGGTGGAAGGCTTGCACCGCATCGAAGGCCGCTTCGGCGCTCAGGCAAAACACAAGGCACTGGGTCTGAGTTCCGAGACGGTGGGCAAGCTAGCCGCTGCCGGACTGGCGGTGACGGGCGTAATCGTCATCGCGGTAGTGGCGGTCATCGCCGGCTGATCGGCGTCAGCCCTGATGCTGCAGCCCGCCCAGTTCCTGCCTTGCCTGGCGCACCACCGAGAAGCCGGCAGACAGCGCCAGTCCTGCCATGATCAGCGCCACGACGAGATCAGGCCAACCCGTACCCGTACCGAAGACGCCGGCCGCGGCGATCATCACCGCAATGTTACCCAGCGCATCGTTGCGGCTGCACAGCCAGACCGAGCGCATGTTCGAGTCACCCTCGCGAAACGCATAGAGCATCAGCGCCACGATGACATTGGCGACCAGCGCCAGCGCACCGATGACGCCCATGGTCAGAGGTTCCGGTACCACGCCGGCATAAACAGACCAGCCGGCGCGGCCAAGCACGAACACACCGAAGGCCAACATCGACAGGCCTTTGACCATAGCCGCGCGCGCGCGCCAAACCAGTCCCATGGACAGCACCACCAGAGTAATGCCGTAGTTGGCGGCATCACCGGCGAAGTCGATGGCGTCCGCCAGCAGAGAGACCGAGCCGGACCGCAGCCCGCTGATGATTTCCACGACGAACATGACCAGATTGATCGCCAGCGCGACCCACAGGGCTCTGCGAAAGCCCGGGCTGACCGCCGGGGTTGAACAGCCGGAATCACAGCATCTCGACGACATAGGATTGCCTCCTGAACTATATTCGGAGCCATTGCACACCCTGGAGCAGCTCCAGGGTCAAGCCCCATTTTTTTGTGGGCGGCACTGCAGCGAGAAGGAGACCATGATGCGCATAGGCGAGCTGAGTACCACGGCAGGCGTCGAAGTCGAGACCATTCGCTACTACGAGAAAGTCGGGCTGATGCCAGCACCGGAGCGCGGCGCCAATGGCTACCGTTCCTATTCTTCCCAGCAGCTGGCGCACCTGGTGTTCATCCGTCACTGCCGTGCACTGGACATTGGTCTGGCCGATATCCGCCGGCTGCTGGAGTTTTCCAACCAGCCGGACGCCAGCTGCGGCGACATCAACCTGCTGATCGACGAGCAGCTCGAGCGCGTCCGCTCGCGACTGGAGAGCCTCCAGGCCCTGGAGCATCAGTTACAGGCGCTGCGCAGTTGCTGCACCGGCAACGACGCTGCGCAAGGCTGCGGCATCATCAACGAGCTGGCCAACACGGCGGCGGACCAGACGGGGCCGCTGTCCGACCAGTAGAGAGCGACCCACGCGGCAGCATCATTTCCACTCGACGGCCACGCCAATCCATGGCCATAGCGGAGCGCTCACAGAGCGTCTTACGCTTGGCGAGGCGCAGCGGCAGGGATAATCTGCGTCCTTTTGCCGCGAGCCCGCCCAATGCCCCTGTTCGACATGCTGCTACTCATCGCTGCCGGTTTCGCCGCGGGAGGCATGAATGCCCTGGCCGGTGGCGGTACCTTCTTTTCCTTCCCGGCGCTGTTGGCCACCGGGCTACCGCCGGTCACGGCCAATGCGACCAATGCCGTGGCGCTCTGGCCCGCCAGCCTCGCCGGTGCCTGGGCGGCGCGCTCGGCGCTACGGCCACTGGGCCGTTATCTGATCCCTCTGCTACTGGCGGGATTGATCGGTGGCCTGCTCGGCGGCCTGCTGCTGCTCGCCAGCGGCGATGACGTATTCAGCCTGCTGATTCCCTGGCTGCTGCTCGTCGCCACCGCCTTGTTCGCTGCCAGCCCCTGGTTGAGCCGTTGGCTGGCGGCGCGTCGCAAGGATGGCAGTGCCGTGCCGCCCCATGCGCCAGCATCACTGGCGGCGCATGGCCTGGTGTCCATCTACGGCGGCTATTTCGGCGCGGGCATGGGTATTCTGCAGTTGGCGGCATTCTCCATCGAAGGGCACCCGCTGGTTCGCGCCAATGCCCTGAAGAACCTCATTTCCGCCGTCATCTATAGCGTCGCCACAGCCACCTTCATTATTGCCGGCCGCGTGAGCCTGTACGAGCTGGCAATCCTGCTGATCGGCACCACGCTGGGCGGCTACGCCGGTGGTGCGCTGAGCAAGAAGCTGCCGGCCAACTGGCTGCGGGCCTTTGTCATCGTGGTCGGTAGCAGCATGACGCTCTACTATTTCCAGGCCACCTATTGGCGTTGATCGCTGCCTAGACCGACCGGCTTATGGCTTATGCCATCCAGCTCTGCTAGTGTCGCGCCCGTTTCAGAGCAGCCGCAGAGAACAGGTTCCGCCATGGCCCGCAAGAAAGTCGCCCTCGATTTCGAACAATCCCTCGCCGAGTTGCAGCAACTGGTCGAGCGCCTGGAAAGTGGCGAGCTGTCGCTGGAGGATTCGCTGACCTGCTTCGAGCAGGGCATCGGTCTGACCCGTGTTTGCCAGACTGCCCTCAGCCAAGCCGAGCAGAAGGTGCAGATGCTTCTCGAGCGCGACGGCAAATTGCAGGAAGCACCCTTCGAGGTGGATCCGGAAGCATGATCGGCGACTATCAGAAACGCTGCCAGCAACGCGTCGACAGCTGTCTCGATACTCTTTTCATCCCGCCACGCCACGAACTCGAGCGCCTCTACCAGGCCATGCGCTACAGCGTCATGAATGGCGGCAAGCGCGTGCGCCCACTGTTGGTCTACGCCGCCTGCGAGGCGCTCGGGGGCGATAGCGTGCAAGCCGATGGCGCGGCCTGCGCCGTCGAGCTGATCCATGCCTATTCGCTGGTGCATGACGACCTACCGGCGATGGACGATGACGATCTACGCCGTGGCCAGCCGACCACTCACAAGGCCTTCGACGAAGCCTGCGCGATCCTCGCCGGCGACGGCCTGCAAACCTTGGCCTTCGAAGCGCTGGCGGCCGAGGCGAACAACCCACGGGATCCGGCGTTACGCCTGGAGATGGTCACAAGCCTCGCACGCGCGGCGGGTCCGGCCGGGATGGTCGGCGGACAGGCGATCGATTTAGGATCGGTCGGCCGCAAACTGGGCCGTGAAGCGCTGGAGCTGATGCACCGACACAAAACCGGCGCGCTGATCGAAGCCAGTGTGCGTCTCGGCGCGCTCGCCAGCGGTCGCTCCAATGCCAACACGCTCGCCGCCTTGCAGCGCTACGCAGAGGCTATTGGCCTGGCCTTCCAGGTGCAGGACGACATTCTCGACGTGGAGAGCGACACCGTCACGCTCGGCAAGCATCAGGGCGCCGACATTGCCCGTGACAAGCCCACCTACCCGGCTCTACTGGGCCTGGATGCGGCCAAGATCTACGCACGCGAGCTACGGGATACGGCGCTCGAAGCGGTCGCGCCCTTCGGTGCTTCCGCCGAGCCTTTACGCCAACTGGCGTGCTTCATCGTCGAACGCCGCAGCTGAATCCTGGCCCAGCAGCCGTGTCGCTGAACGACCAGCGATGACCGTTGATGCCTGAGTCATTCTTCTCGCTGTAACCATCGGGTAAACTGCGGCTCTTTTTTCAGCCAAAACGATTCGCCCGATGCCCAAGACGTTCCATGAGATTCCTCGGGTCCGCCCTGCGACGCCCGTTCTAGATCGCGCGGCGACTCCCGAGCAGCTGCGCCGACTGGGCGAAGCGGAACTTGATGAACTCGCCAACGAATTGCGGCAGGACCTGCTGTACAGCGTCGGCCGGACCGGCGGGCACTTCGGCGCCGGCCTCGGCGTGATCGAGCTGACCATCGCCCTGCATTACGTCTACGACACGCCGGCCGACCGCCTGGTGTGGGATGTCGGCCATCAGGCGTATCCGCACAAGATCCTCACCGGACGCCGCGAGCGTATGGCCAGCCTGCGCCAAAAGGATGGCCTCGCCGCCTTCCCGCGTCGTAGCGAGAGCGAATACGACACCTTCGGCGTCGGCCACTCCAGTACGTCCATCAGCGCCGCACTGGGCATGGCCATCGCCGCCCGCCTGCAAGGCAAGAAGCGCAAGTCCATTGCCGTAATCGGCGACGGCGCGCTCACCGCCGGCATGGCGTTCGAGGCCCTGAACCATGCGCCTGAAGTTGGCGCCGACATGCTGGTCGTGCTCAACGACAACGACATGTCGATCTCGCGCAACGTCGGCGGCCTGTCCAACTACCTGGCCAAGATTCTCTCCAGCCGCACCTATTCGAGCATGCGTGAGGGCAGCAAGAAGGTCCTGTCGCGCCTGCCGGGCGCCTGGGAAATCGCCCGCCGCACCGAGGAATACGCCAAGGGCATGCTGGTTCCCGGCACCCTGTTCGAAGAGCTTGGCTGGAACTACATCGGCCCTATCGACGGCCATGACTTGCCGACCTTGATCGCCACCCTGCGCAACATGCGCGACCTGGCCGGCCCCCAATTCCTGCACGTGGTGACCAAGAAGGGCAAAGGCTTCGCCCCGGCGGAAGTCGACCCCATCACCTGGCATGCGATCAGCAAGCTGGAGCCCGTGGGTGCTCCCGCCACGCCGAAGAAACCCAGCGGCCCGAAATACTCCAATGTCTTTGGCCAATGGCTGTGCGACATGGCCGCCGCCGATCCGTGTCTGACCGGCATCACCCCGGCGATGAAGGAAGGCTCCGATCTGATTGACTTCAGCGAGCGCTACCCGGATCGGTATTTCGACGTGGCCATCGCCGAGCAGCACGCGGTCACCTTGGCCGCCGGCATGGCCTGCGAGGGTGCCAAGCCGGTGGTGGCGATTTATTCGACCTTCCTCCAGCGCGCCTACGATCAACTGATCCATGACGTCGCCGTACAGAATCTCGACGTGCTGTTCGCCATCGACCGCGCCGGCCTGGTCGGCGAAGACGGTCCGACCCATGCCGGCAGTTTCGATCTGTCCTATCTGCGCTGCATCCCCGGCATGTTGGTAATGACCCCAAGCGACGAGAACGAGATGCGCCGCATGCTTACCACCGGCTATCACTTCCAGGGTCCCGCGGCGGTGCGTTACCCGCGCGGCACGGGCCCGAACGCAGCGATCGAGCCCGGACTCGAGCCGCTGGAAATCGGCAAGGGCGTGGTGCGTCGTCAGGGCAACAATGTCGCCTTGCTGGTCTTCGGTGTTCAGCTGACCGAGGCACTGAAGATCGCTGAAGCGCTCGACGCTACCGTGGTCGATATGCGCTTCGTCAAACCCCTGGACGAAGCACTGGTGCGCGAGATGGCCGACAGCCACGACCTGCTGGTGACCGTCGAGGAAAACAGCATCATGGGCGGGGCCGGCAGTGCCGTCGGCGAATTCCTCGCAGCCGAAAACCTGCAGAAACCGATCCTCCATATAGGATTGCCGGACTACTACGTCGAGCACGCCAAGCCCGGCGAAATGCTGAAGGAATGCGGCCTCGATGCTGCGGGTATCGAGGCATCGATACGCGCGCGCCTGGCGATGTTGGACGCGTAGCCTCAGAGCGGTCACGCCGCCGCGGATGGCTACGAGGCGGGTTTCTCGCCTTTACTCTGTTCGGTGGATCGGTGGAGCATGATCCACCCTACACCGCAGCCAGTAGGTTGGGTTAGACGTCAATCCGTTGATGTACAGATCGACGCGGAGTTGCCAGCGCCGTAACCCACCATGGTAGCCAACCGTACCATCGCATTGGCGGGTTACTCGGCGCCCACCCTGTGCAGTGGGCTCCGATAAGGAATATGCCGCTAACCCACCCTGCGCTCGTTCCTTGGCCACGCGAACCAACCCGCTAGCGCGCAAAGCCGCATCCTGATCCAAGCGGTGAGTTCCGATCTTCGATGCCTTAGTCTGAGGCGCCTCGTGCTATCGCTTGTCTTTCCTCAGCCCAGCCCTTAAGGTTCCCGCGATTTCTAATCCGCCCAGGTGTGCGTGACCGCAAGGTCCGCATTAAACGGGAAGCCGGTGCGCTCGTTGAGCAAGGCCGGCGCTGCCCCCGCAACGGTAATCGACCGTGATCCGCCGGATCACCGCCCCGCTCAACGGCCACTGTGCATCGCATGGGAAGGCGAGCCGGGTGCGTGTCGAAAGCCCGGAGACCGGCCTGGCGGATTCGACTGGTGTTGCGGAGGGCAGCACCGTCAAGCGCGGCTGGCTGTCTCTGTCCTCGCGCTTGTTTCTGCCCTCCTCAAAAGCGCTGATCTTTTGAGGATTCGATTAAAAATGAAGTATTCCCGTCTCGCGCTGTCCGTTGCGCTTATACCAACCGCCTACGTGTTGGCCGATACCGATACCGCCGACGCCGGGTATCAGCTGCCAGGCATGGTCATCACCTCAGCGCGCCAGGCCGAACCGCGCGAGGTAGCGATCGCTGCCAATACTGTATTTACCCGCGACGACATCGAGCGCTTGCAGGCGCGTAGCGTACCGGAGCTCCTTCGGCGCGTACCGGGTGTCAGCATATCCACCGCCGGCGGGCTGCCGTCGCTGTCCGTGCGCGGCACCGGAACGGCGCAAACGCTGGTTCTGCTGGATGGACAGCGCATCGCTTCTTCGACCAGTGGCTTTGCCCGGCTCGATTATCTGGCGATAGACAACATCGATCGCGTGGAGGTTATTCGTGGTCCGCGCTCGGCACTCTACGGCGCAGACGCCGTCGGTGGGGTGATTCAGATATTCACCCGAAGCGGAAAACCAGGCGTGCATCCAGAAATACGGCTGGCAGCCGGAAGCGACCAGACGTTCCAACGCAGCCTCAATCTATCAACCGGCACCGAGCAGACTCGCGTCCACCTTGGTGCCAGTCTCGATGAAACGGCAGGCTTCGATATCACTCGTGATAGCCAGGGCGCCGATAGCGACCACGATGGCCAACGTAATCGCGCGCTACACCTTAAGCTCGATCATGAGCTGAACCGCGACTGGAAAGCCGGCCTTAGCCTCAACGACCAACGAGGCGAGAACGAATACGACGATGCGTACGAATTCGCCCCTGGCACTCCGCAAGACGAGTTCCGCCTCAGCAGCTACAGCGGCTATCTCGACGGTCAGCTGGGCGGACGTTGGAACAGCCGCCTGGAGCTTGGGCGCAGCTTCGACCGCAACAAGGTGGTCGGTGCAGCCAGCGACTGGAACAACGGGCAGCTTGAAACTACGCGCCACTCCGCGGCTTGGGTCAACCGCATCGATCTCGCCGAAGCACAACAGCTCACGCTCGGCAGCGACTGGTACGAAGACCGCCTCGACGCGACCACCGCCTACGAAGAAGACAGCCGCGACAACTTGGCCTTTTTCGCCCAGCACAGCTATCAGGGTGATCGTTTCGGTACTGAACTAGGTCTGCGCCATGATGACAACCAGCAGTTCGGTAGCCAGAACAGCTGGAACGCGGCTTTCAGCTTGCCAGTCGGCGAGTCGCAGCGCTGGATTCTCAGCTACGGCGAAGGCTTCCGTGCGCCTACCTTCTCCGATCTCTACTATCCCGGAGCGGGCAATCCCGACCTAGCACCCGAGACCTCGAAAACGTACGAATTGCAATGGCGCGGCGACTTCGAGCCGACCCGGCTAGAGGTCGCGCTCTATCGCACCGACGTGGAAGACATGATCGCCTGGGATGGCGCTGCCAACCGCCCAGAGAACATCGCCCAGGCGCGCATCAACGGCTTCGAGGCAAGTGTGGCGCGCGAACTGCTCGGATGGCAGGCCAGTCTGGCCCTCAGCCTGATCGACCCACGCGACCGAGATAGTGGCCATACCCTGGCCCGCCGGGCGAAACGTACCCTTAGCCTCGACCTGGATCGCACCTTCAATAGGCTTTCGGCCGGTGCCAGCTGGCATGTTTCGAGCAGCCGTTACGATGACGCAGCCAATTCTCGGCAGCTGTCCGGCTACGGCGTCATTGACTTGCGGGCGGGCTGGCAGAGCCATGCCGAGCTGCGCTGGGACGCCAAGCTCAATAATCTGTTCGATCGCAAATACGCTCTGGCGACCTACGACCGCCCCACCGGCCCGTCCTGGATGGACCCTATGCAGAATTACGGTTATCGCGAAGCCGGCCGCACCGTCCTATTTGCCGTCACTTGGTCGCCTTCCCTATAAGGCTAGCCCCAACGCAGAACCGGACCGGGTGACCGGCCCGGCTCAGCGCTCCGCTCCAGCCATCACCTCACAGAGCTTCCCGATCGCGCCCAGCATCTGGAAGCTCGGCCGTTCCAGGCCCTTGTCCGGCACTTCCCATAGCTGGCCCTTGCGCACTGCTGCGAGTCGCGGCCAAGCTTTCCACTCGGACAGCTGAGCGCCGCTGCCAGCGAGAATCACTTCAGGGTTGCGCGATAGCACAGACTCGATACTGACCTGAGGCGCAGGCAGTTGCAGATCGGCGAACACGTTGCGACCACCGCAGACTTCGATGGCATCGCTGATGATCTGTCGGCCGCCGAGGGTGTACAGCGGGCGATTCCAGATCTGATAGAACACCGTCAGCGGACGCTCGCGATGGTAACGTCGACGTAGTCGATCCAAGCCCTGTTGGAACGCTCGCTCGAGCTCCCTGCCCTGCGCACTCCGCTCAACCCGCTCGCCGATCAGCGCGAACTGTTCGGACAGCTCGGCCAGAGACGTCGGCTGTGCAACCAGCACCGGGATGCCGAATTGCGTTAGTTGCTCACGTTGCGCCTGGCTGATGCTGTCCGGCCTGACTAGTACCAGCGTCGGTTGCAGCGCGAGCAGGCTTTCCATTTCCAGCTGACCGAGCCGCCCCACGGATGGCAAACCGCCCAGTGCAGCTGGCCGCTCGCCGCCGTCGAGGACGCCGACCAGCAGATCGACGGCATCCAGTTCCAGCATGATTTCGCTCAGCGAAGGCGCCAGGCTGATCACCCGCTCCGTTGCCGCAAGCAAAGGCGAAACCAGCAGCGCGACGGCCAGCAGTAGCGCGCGCATCATTGCAGCTGACGCGGAATTCGGTAGAGCAACAGCAGCACCAGACTGCCCGAGACCAGCAACACTTGCGCGACGGGTTCCAGGCCGAGCGGCGCACCGATGGCGGCGAGCCACGCCGGTAGCGCGGCGGTCCGCAAAGCCCGCAGCCGGACGGCGCGCAACGCCGTCCAGGCAGACGCTTCGGCATCACCACCCAGATCTTTTTCGGTAGCAATCAGGGCGTGTTTGTAAGCCGTAAAACGGGGCAAATTGAGAAACAGCGCGGCGAGACCGACGAGAAACAATGGCAGAGCGAGCGGCTCGCCGAAGCGGCCCGCCAGTTGGGGAAGTTGGCTGCTGATGAGCACGGGTACGACCATGAAAAGCAGATACCGCCAGCCTTCGAGCGCCAATTGGCGGCGGGTCGCCGTGCGGTTCACGACTGCTCGGCTTCGCCCTGGTGAATTTCGCCGAGCATATGGCCAAGCTTGCCGGCCTTGGTGGCGAGGTACTTGCGGTTGTGCGGATTGTGCGCGATCTGCAGCGGCATGCGCTCGGCGATGCGAATGCCGAAGCCTTGCAGAGCCTTGACCTTGCGCGGGTTGTTGGTCATCAGCTTGATTTCGGCGATGCCCAGATGCTCGAGCATGGGCAGGCAGATCGCGTAGTCGCGCATGTCGGGGGCGAAGCCGAGGCGCTCATTGGCTTCGACGGTATCGGCACCGCCATCCTGCAATTCGTAGGCGCGGATCTTGTTCAGCAGCCCGATACCGCGACCTTCCTGACGAAGATAGAGCAGCGCACCGCGCCCCTCTTCCGAAATGGCGCGCAGTGCGGCTTCCAGCTGGAAACCACAATCGCAGCGCAAACTGAAAAGGGCATCGCCCGTCAGGCATTCGGAATGCAGACGACCCAATACGGGCTTTCCGTCCGCAACATCGCCCAGCGTCAGTACGACATGTTCCTTGCCAGTATCCTGATCGAGAAAACCATGCATGGTGAACACACCGAACGGCGTCGGCAGTTTGGAAGCGGCGACGAACACGACAGACACCGGAGAAACTCCAGAAGGCGGAAAAGCGGATATTGTAACAGCAGTCCCGCGCCAAGCTGTATCGGAAGATGCCGCGGACCCGGACCGATATGGCTGGATTGGCGAGAACGCCACTAGGCCTAGATTTTCGATTCGAGTTTCAGCACACCCTGATCTTCCCGCCAGCTGACTCGACTGAGAAAGCTCATCCCCAACAACGCATCCGAAGGCGCTCCGCCCTCCACCACTACAGCCTCGACACCGAGCACATCGATGGCACCCACCTTGACGCTATTCAGATGCACTCGCCAAGCCTTGGCCGTGCCGCCAGCGGTGCTGACCACGATTGGCTTACCGTCGACGCGATAATCGATTCCCAGACGTCGCGCCTGGATCTCGTTTATCGCGACCGAGGTAGCCCCTGTATCGACGAGAAACTGCACCGACTGGCCGTTGATGGAGCCGGCTACCCAATAGTGGCCGCCTTGCCCTTGCGCGATACTCAGCTGCCGGCGATCAGGCTCGGCGAACCCGGCGCTCAGTTCGCGGCTCAGCGTATAGCTGCGCTCGACACCCTCGACCCGAAGCACCGCGCCGTTGGAGTCGGCGCTCACCACCTCGACACCACCCGGCCCTACCTGACCGACCCGCACCAGTTTGCGCTGGCCATCGACATTCACCACCGCGGCACCGGGAAACAGACCGACCACCTGTACCCGCGGCGCCGCTGCGACAACAAAGGAAAGGAACGACAGAGAGGCTGCGAACAGCAGAAATACGGAGCGCATCAGGAGCGGCTTCCTTGAAACGGGATAGCTCAGCATTCTTCCATGAGTACCGCCGTCGATACAGCGACCAGACGCACAGCCCGCGCCTCAACCCAGCCCCAGCACCGCCAGGTGCATCAGAGCGCAGGCGGCAAAGCCGGCAAGGATGTCGTCGAGCATGATTCCCAGGCCTCCATGCACATGCCGGTCCACCCAGCTGATCGGCCACGGCTTGAGTATGTCCAGCAGGCGAAACACGACGAATCCGAGCGCCAGCCAGTACCAGCCCGCAGGCACCAGCCAGAAGGTGATCCAGATGCCGGCGAACTCATCCCAGACGATGCCTTCATGGTCATGCACGCCCAGATCCTGCGCGACCTTGCCGCACAACCAGATGCCGAACAGCATGCTAGCGATGATCACCAGACCGTAACCCCACCCCGGCAGCGTCTGCCACAGCGGCACGAACGCCAGGGCCACCAATGAGCCCCAGGTTCCCGGCGCCTTCGGCAGCGTCCCGGAGCCCAGGCCAAACGCCAGGTTGTGCCAAGGGTTGCCCCACACCGATAACGGAATCGGTTCGGCAGGAGTCGGCAGGGAATCGGTCAAACGGCTGTCCTCTTTTATTCTGGCGGCGCTATCCAGCCCGCTCAGCCACTGAAATGGTTGTAGCCTTGATTGGCGAGCGCGATCGCCTGGCCATCGGCATTGCGCAACTGCACACCCGCCCCGACCGCAACGTGCCCGATCACATGAACCGGCCATCCATCGCCCTGCAAGCCTGCCAGCTCGTCGGCCGGCAAGGTAAACGCCAGTAGGTAATCGTCGCCGCCGCTCAGGCCGTATTGCAGGGCCTGATCAGCACCAGCTAACCGCACCAGCGCGTCCGAAAGCGGTAGCGTCTGCTGGTCGATGCACAGCAGGACGCCGGACGCGGCGGCGATATGCCCACAGTCGGCCAGCAGCCCATCGGAGATGTCCAGCGCCGCGCTCGCCTTGCCGCGTAGCGCCTGTCCGAGCGCCAGCTGCGGTTGTGGCAACCAGTAGCGTCTCAGCAACGCCGCCGCGTCCGCCGTCCCCTGCTCGCGCTCGCCCAACACGAACGGCAGCGCACCGGCCGCATCGCCAAGCGCGCCGCCCACACACAGCAGATCGCCCGGCTGTGCGCCACTGCGCAGCAACCCCTGACCCGCCGGCAGCCGACCGAACACCGTCAGCGTCATGCTCAGCGGGCCGCGAGTGGTGTCGCCGCCAATCAGACGCATGGCGCAGCCGGCCGCCATCGTGTCGAGGCCACGTGCGAATTCGGCGAGCCAGCTGGAGTCAGCTTGGGGCAGGGTCAGGGCAAGGGTGAAGCCGATCGGTGTGGCACCCATTCCCGCCAGATCGCTGGTGGAAACCGCGAGCGCACGCTGACCGAGCAAGTAGGGATCACAAGAATCGGGGAAATGGATACCGGCGACCAGCGTGTCGCTGGAAACCGCCAACTGCTCGCCCGCTGGTAACGCCAGCAAGGCGCAATCATCACCGATGCCCAACACGACTTCGCCGCCAGCCCTGGCACAAGCGGCGGCGGCGAAATAGTGGCGGATCAGCTCGAACTCACCCATCAGACCGTGCAAACTCAGCGCTTGTGAGCGCCAACCTCGGCACTGCGCAGGCTGGGCGCCAGCTTGTCCAGCACGCCGTTGACAAACTTGTGACCGTCAGTGGCGCCGAACACCTTGGCCAGCTCGATGCCTTCGTTGATCACCACCCGGTACGGCACGTCGATGCGGTGCATCAGCTCAAAGGTCGACAGACGCAGAACAGCCAATTCCACGGGATCGAGCTCTTCGAGCGGGCGATCGAGATGCGGCACGATGGCGCCGTCGACTTCAGTTTTGGCTCGGGCCACGCCGGTTAGCAGCTCATGGAAGTAGGTGCCGTCGACACCGGAGAAATCATTGTCGACGCGAAACTGCGCCTCGATTTCGTTCAGGCTCTGGCCCGCCATGTGCCACTGATACAGCGCCTGCATCGCCAGGCTGCGGGCTACACGGCGCGTCGCGATCTTGCCCTTGGCCTTGGGCTGCGGGGCGTCCTGGCTATCGTCGTGATTAAGGCTCACTTGGCCTCCAGCTGCGCCAGCAGGCTCACCATTTCCAGAGCGGAAAGTGCGGCTTCGGCGCCCTTGTTACCGGCCTTGGTGCCGGAACGCTCGATGGCCTGTTCGATGGAGTCGACGGTCAGTACGCCAAAAGCGACCGGCACCCCAAATTCCATGGACACCTGCGACAGGCCCTTGGTGCACTCACCTGCGACGTACTCGAAATGCGGCGTGCCGCCACGAATGACCGCGCCGAGGGCGACGATGGCGTCGTATTCGCCTTGCTGCGCGACTTTTTGCGCCACCAGCGGGATTTCGAAGGCACCCGGCGCGCGGATGATGGTGATGGCGTCTTCCGGGATACCGTGGCGCAGCAGCGCGTCAACGGCACCGCTTACCAGGCTCTCAACAACGAAGCTGTTGAAGCGGCCAACGACCAGGGCGAACTTGCCTTGCGGGGCGATGAAGGTACCTTCGATGGTCTTCAGTGTCATGGAAACAATCTCATATAGCGTTAAAGAGCTTGTGGGCAAAGGCGGCCCGGCGAATCAGCGCGTAGCGAGCGCAGGATAGACAAGGCGAAAACAGGTGAGGCTGCGATGCTTCCAGTTCAGAAGCATCGGCTGTTAATGAGCAAGCCTCGCCTGTTATCAACTCGGTATGTCCAAGCGCAGTAGCACGGCAGCCTTACTCAGCGGGCAGGTATTCTACAACTTCCAGGTCGAAGCCGGATATTGCATTGAACTTCATCGGCGAACTCATCAGGCGCATCTTGCGCACGCCGAGGTCACGAAGAATCTGCGAACCGGCGCCCACCGTGCTGTAGGTCGCCGGGCTCGGCGATTGCTGCCGATTGAGCTGGGCCAGCAACTGCGGCCCGGTCAGCGGATTGCCCAGAAGCAGCACCACGCCGCTGCCGGCCTTGGCCACTTCGCTCATCGCGGCGCGCAGGCTCCAGCGTCCCGGCACGGTGACCAGCAGCAGATCACGCAACGGCTCCATATTGTGCACGCGCACCAGAGTGGGATTTTCTGGCGATATGTCGCCGCGGGTCAGCGCCATGTGCACGGTGTCCTCAACCTCGTCGCGGTAGGTCACCAGCTTGAACTGACCCAGTTCGGTTTCCAGCGGCTGCTCGGACACCCGCTCGACGGTGCGCTCGTGGATCATCCGATAATGGATCAGGTCGGCGATGGTGCCGATCTTCAGCCCGTGCTGCTCGGCGAACAGCTCCAGCTCAGGGCGACGCGCCATGGTGCCGTCGTCGTTCATGATTTCGCAGATCACCCCCGACGGTTCGAAACCGGCCATTCGCGCCAGGTCGCACGCCGCTTCGGTGTGCCCGGCACGCGCCAGCACGCCGCCCGGTTGCGCCATCAGCGGGAAGATGTGCCCCGGGCTGACGATGTCTTCAGCCACGGCATGCTTCGCCACGGCGGCTTGCACGGTGCGGGCGCGGTCGGCGGCGGAGATGCCGGTCGTCACGCCCTCGGCCGCTTCGATGGATACGGTGAACTTGGTGCCGAAACCCGAACCATTGCGGGGCGCCATCAGCGGCAGCTGCAGGGTCTCGCAGCGCTCACGGGTCATCGGCATGCAGATCAGGCCTCGAGCGAAACGGGCCATGAAGTTGATGTGCTCGGCGGTCACGCACTCCGAGGCGACGATGATGTCGCCCTCGTTCTCGCGGTCCTCGTCATCCATGAGGATGACCATCTTGCCAGCGCGGATGTCTTCGATCAGTTCTTCAGCGGTGTTCAGAGCCATGGTGCCCGATCCTTCTAATTAACGAGCCCGGTTCAGATAGCCGTTTTCGGCCAGGAAGCTTTCGGTCAGGCCCGAGGCATTGGGCTCGGCGGCCTTGTCGCCCATCAGCAGGCGCTCGAGGTAGCGCGCCAACAGATCCACTTCCAGATTCACCTTCCGCCCGGTGCGGTAGTCGACCATGATGGTTTCGGCCAGCGTATGCGGGACGATAGTGAGCTCGAACTCGGCACCGTTCACGGAATTGACCGTGAGGCTGGTGCCATCGACCGTGATCGAGCCCTTGAGCGCGATGTACTTGGCCAGCTCGCGCGGCGCACGGATACGGAACTGCACCGCGCGGGCGTTTTCCTCGCGCGCCACCACCTCGCCGACGCCATCGACGTGACCGCTGACCAGATGCCCGCCGAGACGACTGGTCGGTGTCAGTGCCTTTTCCAGGTTCACCCGGCTGCCAGTCTTTAGATCGACGAAAGCGGTACGCGCCAGCGTCTCGCGGCTGACATCGGCCCAGAAGCCGTTGCCCGGCAGCTCGACGGCGGTCAGGCAGACGCCGTTGACCGCAATGCTGTCGCCAAGCTTGACGTCAGCCAGGTCCAGCTTCCCGGTTTCGACCAGCACCCGGACGTCACCGCCCTTGGGCGTCATGGCACCGATGGTGCCGATGGATTCGATTATTCCTGTGAACATGTGGCCTCCCAAGGAAGGCTGTTGAAACGATGCATATGACGAACTCCTGTTTTAGACAAAACAGGGCGTTGCAGATCGATAGGGAGTAGACGCGCGCACGAACGGCGCCCGTCGAGGCATCCCGCTCTCTCTCATCCGGACTATACCGTCGGCCCCGGAATCACACCGGGTCTGCTGACCTTGTCGAAGACAAGCGCTCGCGGGCTAGACGCCAATTGAAAGCTACTGCGCGCAGGCCATGCTGCGTTGTAATCCTCCTCGAAATGCTCATTTACCGCAGTCTTGTTTACTGCCGTAAAGCTCGCCTTCTCGTCGAATCACGCCTTGCCTGACCTGCGCTCGCTACGCTTTCAGCTTTTTGGCTGTGTCATTACCGCCGGTGGGGAATCTCACCCCGCCCTGAGAACGTGGGCCGTGTTAAGGCCCGGCGCAGTTTTTACCACAGATGCGCCCGCTCTGCAGCCTGCAAACGATTGCGACACAACGGAAATAGTCACTGGGCGAGCCATCGGCAGCAGTCCGTTCCAACATTTTTGAGCACTACGTGAAACTCCCGTTTCGCTTGTTTGTCCATAGGCATCGCTGCGCCTCTCCGGCGGGACACCGCCCGAGGAGACGACAGGAAAGACGATCAGGATGGAACGTCGCTCCTGCATTGCGCGTAATGATGCGCCGCGCCAGGGAAACTCGCATTCGGAAGATCCCGCGCATCAGGCCGCGATAAGGAACACGCTCCGGTCCCTTTTATGCAGGTGCCGAGAGATGGAAATGCCAGGACCTACCATTTTGCAGGAGCCGGCTGCGCAATGGGCGGCCGAGATCGATTCAAACGGCTTCGCTGTGCTGCAAAACTACCTCTCGCCCGAGATGCTCGAACAGGGCCGCGCCTTCATCGAGCAACAGGCGACGAGCCATGGCGGCGAATATTTCGCGATCCATGGCATCGAAGCACTGGGCGGCAGCATCGTTGCGGCGCTGGCGCTTTCCCCGCCATTCAAGGAGATGTTGACAGGCTTGTATCGACTCCAGACCGGCCGGGAGCCAGCCGCAATGGAGCAGATATTCCCGGTGATCCGCTGCCTCCAGGGCCGCAGCGGTCTCAAGCAGTCGCACTTCTACCACTTCGATGCCACGGCGGTTACAGCCCTGCTCCCCTTGTTCATCCCGACCGAGGGCGAACACTGTGGCGATCTGATGATTTTTCCAAACCTTCGGCCCGTGCGCTTCAACGCCCTGCGCAACGTGATCGAGAAGGCGCTGTTGCATAACACGGCAAGCAAGAAGCTGGTGGCGTTCGCCGTCAGGCGCGGTTGGTTACGGCCGATCCGGCTCAAGCTGGTACCGGGCAATCTCTACCTGTTTTGGGGATACCGCAGCCTGCACGCCAACGATCAATGCGACCCCGCCATGCTGCGCGCCACTGCGCTGTTCCACTTCGGCAATCCACATCACGACAGCCCGCTTGCACGGCTGTTACTGGGCTCCAACAAGCGCCGCGCCAGCCTGGATCACAATGGGTTGAAGCCGGTGAATTGAGGGGCATGACGTAATACCGGTCATGCCCTCGGCGCAGGTCAGCCAGACGGATGAGCAATGATCCGCCAGTCATCGCCGACCGCGCGGATATCAACGATCCTGAGCTCGCGCGCTTCGCTCATGCGCGCCAGCGGTAGCTCCAGCAGCGGACGCGCCGAGGAGCCGAGAAACTTGGCGGCAACAAAGATCTGGTATTCGTCGATCAAGCCCCGCGCGGCAAACGCTCCGACGAGGCGAGGACCGGCTTCGAGCAGCACTTCGTTGGCGCCGCGGCTGGCGAGTTCGCGCAACAGGCGGTGCAGATCGACCCGCCCGTCGCCGTTCGCCAGTTCCACTACCTCATGGCCAGCGGCGCGGTGCTGCTCGGCGCGTCCGATCGCTGCCGTAGCCACCAGTGCTGGGCTGGCCTGAAAAAACGGCGCGTCCAGTGGCACACGCAGCCGGCCATCGACCAGCACCCGCAGCGGTGGGCGCTGCATCGCCAGCGAGCTCAGTTCCTCATCCAGCCCAAGCTCGGCGGCACGCACCGTCAGCCGTGCGTTGTCCATCAGCACGGTATCGGCGCCGGTCAGCACCATGCTGGACTGCGCACGCAGACGCTGCACCTCGGCCCGAGCCGCCGGACCGGTGATCCACTGGCTTTCGCCGCTGGCCATGGCGGTCCGACCATCCAAACTCATCGCCAGTTTCGCCCGTAGATAAGGCAACCCGGTTTCCATGCGCTTGATAAAGCCGCGATTGAGTTCGAACGCTTCGGTCTCCAGCACTCCGCTGGCGACTTCGATCCCTGCGCTGCGCAGACGCGCCAAACCGCGACCGGCCACCTGCGGATTAGGATCCTGCATGGCAGCAACCACGCGCCCTACGCCTGCGTTGACCAGTGCAGCGGCACAAGGCGGCGTACGCCCGTGATGACTGCACGGCTCAAGCGTGACGTAAGCGGTGGCGCCGCGGGCACGCTCGCCAGCCTGGCGCAAGGCATGCACCTCGGCATGCGGCTCGCCGGCTCGCACATGCCAGCCCTCGCCGATCAGTTCACTGTTCTTTACGATCACGCAGCCGACACGTGGATTGGGATGCGTCGAATACAACCCCTTGCGCGCCAGCTGCAGGGCTCGGGCCATCCAGGCGTGATCGGCGGCAGTCATTCTTTCGCGGGTTCGCGAGACAGGCGTTCGATTTCCTCGCGGAATTCGTTGAGGTCCTGGAAGCGGCGGTAGACCGAAGCGAAGCGGATATAGGCAACCTCGTCGAGTTTCTGCAGCTCGACCATCACCAGCTCACCGAGTACCCGCGACTTGATTTCCCGCTCGCCAGTGGCCCGCAGCCGATGCTTGATATGGGCGATGGCCTCTTCCAGGCGTTCGACACTCACCGGGCGCTTTTCCAGTGCGCGCTGCATGCCGGCACGCAGCTTTTCCTCATCGAACGGCTGGCGGCTGCCGTCCTGTTTGATCAGCCGCGGCATAACCAGCTCGGCGGTTTCGAAGGTGGTGAAACGTTCGCCGCAGGCGAGGCACTCGCGGCGGCGGCGCACCTGATCGCCCTCGGCCACAAGGCGCGAATCGATGACTTTGGTGTCATGTGCACCACAGAAGGGACAATGCATGGTTTAGAGCTGTCAGACGTCGGGAGAGCCATGGTAGCGCATCCCGTCGGCAAGACAAATCGAGCGGTTTGTTGCTATACAGGCGCGCATTACTGCCAGATTTCGGAGCCGTTCGTGCCGTTACGTCCTTTTGTTCTGCCCGTTCTACTAGTGGTGGTGTTGGTGGGTTGTTCGAGCCAGCAATCCCAGCGCCCCTCGGCGCCCGTCACCTTCGAGGATCCGCCCGCGGCCGTGACACCGCTGCACGAGCTGCATGGCAGTCTAATCGGCGTCCCAGCCGACAGCGAAGTCGAGCTGGCGCTGCTGGAAGTCAACCGTCGCGACCAGCCCGATCGCCTGTTGAGCAGCGTGCAACTCAAAGGCCGAGGTAATGAGCTGCCGTTCATCCTCAAATTCAACGCCGAAAAGTTTCCAAAAGATCAGCAGGTCGAGCTGCGTGGTCGAGTGACCCGCTCCGGTCAGCTGATCATGCGCTTGCCTGCTGTGCAGGTCAGCAGCCCGGCCAGCCAGTCCCTCGGCCCGTTGCGACTGGTACCGGCGCCTTGATCCCGCCGGCTGCATTACAAGCGGCGCTGGCCGACCTGCTTGGCGATGCCCGTCTGAGCATCGAGACGCTGCCCGATACCGACATTCGTCTGTGGCTGATCGATGCGGCAAACATGGACCGCGCCTTCAGCCCGGAGGAAACCCGGCGGATTCTCGAAGAGCCGCCCTATTGGTGCTTCTGCTGGGCCAGCGGCCTGGTACTGGCGCGCTGGCTTGCCGAGCATCCGGAATGGGTGCGCGGCAAGCGGGTACTGGATTTCGGCTCGGGCTCGGGCGTCGCCGCCATCGCCGCGGCGAAGGCCGGCGCACTGGAAGTAGTGGCCTGCGACCTCGATCCGCTGGCGCTGGCGGCCTGCCGCGCCAACGCGGCGCTCAACGGTGTGCAGTTGAGCTATTCAGCTGATTTCTTCGCCGAAGCGGATCGCTACGACCTGATCATCGTCGCCGATGTGCTCTACGATCGCGCCAACCTGCCGCTGCTCGATCAATTCCTCAGCCGTGGCCGCCAGGCGCTGGTCGCCGACTCGCGGGTGCGCGATTTTCAGCATGCGCTGTACGGCCGCCTGGCGATTCTGGATGCCTGCACCTGGCCGGATCTGGCCGAGCCAGCGGAATTCCGTCGGGTCAGTCTTTACCAGGCCAGTCGCCACGCCGAGGCTGAATCCCTGGCTGCCGGCTGAGGTCTATCGCAGATAGCTGGCGTAGCGTCGCTGCAGCATGAGCCGAGCCCCAGAGGAGGCCATCATGTCCACAGAGAAACCCCTGCGTCTGTTCTTCGCCCTGTCCTGCCCGTCTCCGCTGGCGGAGACCATCTGTAGCTGGCGCGACAGCCAGAACCTCGGCGGTCGTCCCGTGGCGCAGGCCAACCTGCACCTCACACTGGCATTTCTGGGTAGCCAGCCGACCGCGAAGCTGGAAGGGCTGAAGCAGCTCGGAGACCACCTGCGCGCTGACCCCTTCACGCTAAGGCTGGATCGGTTGCAGACGATCGGCCACGGTTTCGTCTCCCTGATTCCAAGCCAGGTCCCTCCACCATTGAGCCAACTGGTCGAACAGCTGCATGCCGGTCTGTCCGCTCACGGTTTCGCGCTCGACTCGCGGCCGTTCCTGCCGCACATGACGCTGTCGCGCGAGCCCCAGGCGCAGCCAGACGGGGCACCGCCCAGCTTCAAATGGCAGGTGGAGCACTTCGGCCTCTTCCTGTCCGAAAACACCGAGCATGGCGTGCGCTACCGCGAGCTGGAGAACTGGCCATTGACGGCGCCGGGCGGCTGAACCGCGACGCGCGCCACTTGCTTCCGCTTCGGCGCGCCCCCACTTAACATGCACGCCTCATTTCGCATGCGCCCATTCCGAGAACCCCGATGAGCCAGACTCCCTACATCTTCGACGTCAGCAGCGCCAACTTCGAGCAGCTGGTGCTGGAAAACTCTTTCCACAAGCCGGTGCTGGTGGACTTCTGGGCCGAGTGGTGCGCGCCATGCAAGGCGTTGATGCCGCTGTTGGCAAAGATCACCGAGGAATACCAAGGTGAGCTGTTGCTGGCGAAGGTCAACTGCGACATTGAGCAGGACGTCGTGGCCCGCTTCGGCGTGCGCAGCCTGCCTACCGTAGTACTGTTCAAGGACGGCCAGCCCGTCGATGGTTTCGCCGGTGCCCAACCGGAATCAGCGATTCGCGCCATGCTCGAACCGCACGTAGCCGCGCCCGCCGCCCCCGAGGCCGATCTGCTGGAAACCGCCCAGGCGCTGTTTGCCGAAGGGCGCATTGGCGAGGCGGAAAACTTGCTCAAGCAGTTGCTGGCCGAGGACAACGAGAACGCCGCGGGTCTGATCCTCTATGCCCGCTGCCTGGCCGAACGCGGCGAACTGGCCGAGGCCGAAACGGTGCTCGACGCCGTCAAAGGTGACGCCCACAAGCAGGCGCTGGCTGGCGCCCGCGCGCAGCTGACCTTCCTGCGTCAGGCCAATGACTTGCCGGAAGTCGCCGATCTCAAGAGCCGCCTGGCGCAAAACGCCGAGGACGACGAAGCGGCTTATCAACTGGCCATCCAGCAACTGGCGCGGCAGCAGCACGACGCGGCACTGGACGGTCTGCTGAAGCTGTTCGTGCGCAACCGCGGCTACGCCGAAGGCCTGCCGCACAAGACGCTGCTGCAGGTATTCGATCTGCTGGGCAGCGACCACCCGCTGGTCACCACCTATCGGCGCAAGCTGTACCAGGCCCTGTATTGAGCCCAGCAGAAAGGGCACCCGCCTTGAGCCGGGAAAAACTCAAGCCAAGCAATACCAAGCCCCCGCGGATCTGCTTCTCGTAGGCGGCGCGATTCGCGGCGGGTGGGTCCGGAATGACACTGGAGCAATGCCACTCCCGCGGGCGGATGCTGTTTCCCGCTCACTGGCCCGCCAGCATCTCGCGCAACTGCAAACAATCGCGGGCATGTAGATCGGTCAGTTCCGGCCATGGATTAACCGGCACATTGACCAGCACGCCACGCGCACCGGCCGCCTTGGCGCATTCCAGGTCAAAGCGATAGTCGCCCACCATCACCAGCTCGCTCGGCTCGACGGACCATCTGTCCGCCAGATGCAGCAGACCGCCGGGATCGGGCTTGGGCGGGGCTTCATCGCGGCCGAGGATATCTTCGCTGGCGAAATACTCGCCCAGTCCCACCGCCTGCAGGGTCACCAGCGCCAGTTCGTGGGCGTTGCGCGTCAGCACGCCGAGCCGGCAGCCCCGGTCGCACAGTTCCTCCACCAGCTCGCGAGCGCCCGGTGCCGGCGTGGCTGCGTAGGCCAGTTCACGTTCGTGTTCCAGCAACCAGGCGCGCTTGCCTGCAGCCTCATCGGCCGGCAGCGCAACAAGGTGGTGAAGGATGTCGTCGTCTTCCGGGATGTCCAGCGCCCGCTTGATCGCCGAGAAGTCATGCACGGCGATAGTCAGCGTACCGTCCATGTCGAACACCCAGTGCCGTACGCCGGCCAGATTCATTTCCAATCCTCACGTACCCGAATCAGCCCCTCCTGAGCCACCGAGGCGACCAGCTCACCGGCACGATTGAAGATACTACCGCGGGCGAAACCGCGGGCATTGCCGGACCAGGGACTATCCATGGCATACAGCAACCACTCGTCCGCACGCACTTCCCGGTGGAACCAGATGGCATGGTCGAGGCTCGCCAGTTGGATGAACTTGCTCCAGGAACTCACACCATGGGGTTGCAGTGCGGTGCCGATGAAGCTGAAATCCGAGGCATAGGCGACCAGATATTTGTGCAGTGCGGGGTTGTCCGGCAGCGAGCCATCGGCGCGAAACCAGATGTGCCGAATCGGCTCGATCGGTTGCGGGTTGATTGGATCCTGCAGCGTCACGGGACGAATCTCGATGGGCTTGGGCCGGCGCAGCTTCTCTGCCATGCGCTCGGGAACCAGCGGTGTCAGCTTATGCATCAGTTCCCATTCGCTGAGAAGGTTTTCCGGCCCGGCCACCTCGGGCATTGGTAACTGATGAGCGTAGCCGGTCTCGTCCGCCTGAAACGAGGCGCTGCAGGTAAAGATGGTCTGGCCTTTCTGAATCGCACTGACGCGACGGGTACTGAAGCTGCCGCCATCACGCACCCGGTCGACGTCATAGACCACAGGCTGATGGGAGTCGCCGGGGCGCAGGAAATAGCCGTGCATGGAATGCACATGGCGCTCCGGCGTCACGGTCTGGCTCGCAGCGGACAACGCCTGACCAACCACCTGGCCGCCGAACAGCTGCGGAAAACCCAGGTCCTGGCTGGCGCCGCGAAAAAGGTTTTCCTCGATTCGTTCCAGCGACAGCAGGTTGACGAGCGTGTCTAGGGTGTCGGTCATGGCGGTGTTCCTATGGCTATGCGGGCACGGGGCAAGCGCGCAATGTTACGTATTTCACCGGATTCGCTCCAGCAATTGGACTTATCGTCGGGCATCGTTCCAGTTTTCCCGCGTTATCCGATACAACACGTGAGCACGCAACGGATGACCTTCGGCTACGTCTGGATGCTCAAAGTCATGCTGCGCTTCGTGTTGCATGCCCAGTGCGCTCATCAACTGCCTGGACGGCTCGTTGATCGCGGCGGTGTACGCCACCACCTCCTGTAGCTGCAGGCGCTCGAACGCGCAGGCCAGCGACGCTTGCGCCGCTTCCCGCCCCAGCCCCTGTCGCCATTGGTCGCGGACGAGTCGCCAGGCAATCTCTACGGCTGGGCAAAATGGCAAGTCCAGACGGCTCCAGGCCAGCCCTGTCAGGCCAATGAAGCGCCCGTCGTCCTTGCGCTCCAGCGCCCAGAAGCCGAAACCGTGCCGGGCGAAATGCATCCGGCAGCGCGCCATCGCCGCGGCGCAGTCATCACGCGAGAGCAACGCCGGGAAATAGCGCATCACCCGTGGATCGGCGCACATCTCGGTCAGGGGATCGAGATCGTCGTCCCGCCAGCCGCGCAGCCGCAGACGTAGGGAGTCCAGTTCAAGACGCGTCATCGCTTCTTCCATGCTGTTCCTTGAGAGGGTCGTTGCCTAATAGGCATACTTTCGGCAGACCATTCGGGCGCCGATCTATGTTCCTGCCGCTGATATTTCATGATGATTACAGCCCGCCGCTGCCGCCTGGGCATCGCTTCCCCATGGAGAAGTTCCGACTGCTGCGCGATCATCTTGTCGCCAGCGGTCTGACCACGGACGAGGCGCTATTGCGCCCCGAGCTCTGCCCGACCGACCTGCTTGCGCTCGCGCACGATCGCGCATATGTCGAGCGTTACTGCAGCGGCGACATGAGTCACGAGGAACTGCGCCGCCTGGGTCTACCCTGGAGCCCGCCGTTGGCGCAACGCACCGTGCGCGCGGTCGGCGGCTCGCTACTCGCCGCGGAGCTGGCATTGCAGCACGGGCTGGCTTGTCATCTGGCGGGCGGCACCCACCACGCCCATCGTGACCACGCCTCGGGCTTTTGCATCTTCAACGACCTGGCGGTGATCGCCCTCTCGCTACTGGAGAGCGGCCGCGTTGGCCGCGTGCTGATCTTCGATTGCGACGTGCACCAGGGCGACGGCACCGCGCGGATTCTCGAGCACACGGCCGACGCGGTGACGGTATCGCTGCATTGCGAGAAGAACTTTCCGACACGCAAGGCCCGCAGCGACTGGGATATCGGGCTGCCGCCGGGCCTTGCCGACACGCAATACCTCAAGGCGGTCGACGACGCGCTCAACTACCTGTTACCGCTGTATCAGCCGGATCTGGTGATCTACGACGCCGGCGTCGACGTTCATCGCGACGATGCGCTGGGCTTGCTCGACCTCACTGACGAAGGGCTGGCGATGCGAGACAGCGCGGTGATCGAGCATTGCCTGGGCCGGGATATTCCGGTAGTCGGCGTGATCGGTGGCGGCTACGACAAGGATCGAGCGCTGTTGGCCCGTCGGCACGCGCAGCTGCACTTCAGCGCCGCCGAAGCCTGGCGCCGCCACGGATTGGGTTGAGAGGCGTGGCATGAATCCGCTACGGCCTGACCACGCCACAGAAATGACCCGCGTCTGGGTCAGCCGCTACAATGCCCGCCCCGCAACTGCCGGCTGCAACCATGCCTCTTGCTGAATCTCGCGTCGCCATCATCGGCGGCGGCCCTGCCGGACTGATGGCCGCCGAAGTCCTGAGCCAGGCCGGCGTCACGGTCGACCTGTACGACGCCATGCCCTCGGTTGGTCGCAAGTTCCTGTTGGCCGGCGTAGGCGGAATGAACATCACCCATTCCGAAGCCTTCGAGCCCTTCGTTGCTCGCTACCGCGAACGCGCGCCGGAGCTGCGCGCCCTGCTCGAGGCCCTTACCCCCGATGCGCTGCGCGAATGGATTCACGGCCTGGGGATCGACACCTTCGTCGGCAGTTCGGGGCGCGTTTTCCCATCGGACATGAAGGCCGCCCCGCTGTTGCGCGCCTGGCTGCGGCGTCTACGCGACACCGGTGTGCGAATTCACACACGTCACCGCTGGCTCGGCTGGCACAGCGACGGCAGCCTTCATCTGCACGGCCCGGACGGCGACCTGCACGTCAGCGCCGATGCGGTCTTGCTGGCTCTGGGCGGAGGCAGTTGGGCGCGACTGGGCTCCGATGGTGCCTGGATGCCGCTGCTGCACGATCGTGGTATCGACGTCGCGCCCCTGCGGCCGGCCAACTGCGGTTTCGAGGTGGCCGGCTGGAGCCAGCACCTGCAGGAAAAATTCGCCGGCGCGCCGCTGAAGACGGTCAGCCTCGGGCTGACCGACGGCGTACCGCGCAAGGGTGAGCTCGTCGTCACCGCTACGGGTATCGAAGGCAGCCTGATCTATGCGCTGTCCGCCGAGATCCGTCAGGCCATCGAGCTCAATGGCCAGGCCACCGTATTGCTGGACCTGCTGCCCGATCATCCGCTGGAAAGAATTGCTCAGGCGCTGGCCAAGCCCCGAGGCTCGCAATCCATGGCCAAGCATCTCAAACGTCAGCTTGGCCTCGATGGTGTCAAGGCCGGCCTGCTGCGCGAGTTGACCCGTGCCGAGGCGTTCCAGGACACCGCCGCGCTCGCCGCGGCGATCAAGGCGTTACCGATCACGCTGCTGCGGCCGCGGCCGTTGGACGAAGCCATCAGCAGCGCCGGTGGCGTTCCGTTCGAAGTGCTGAACGATGGCCTGATGCTACGCCAGCTGCCCGGCGTGTTCTGCGCCGGCGAAATGCTCGACTGGGAAGCACCGACTGGCGGTTATCTACTGACCGCCTGCTTTGCCAGCGGCCGTGCGGCGGCGGCAGGCATGCTTCGCTGGCTACAGGGCTGACATCCGCCTGATAGAACCGCGACCGCAATGCACAGCGATCGAGCCGATAGTCATAGATGCCTGAACAGCGCCACGCTAATCACCCCGGCCGCGATCGCAGGCAAGGGCTTCTTGACCAGCAGCATCGTCGCGGCTGTGACCAAAAAAGCCAGCCGTGCGCCGTTGTCTCCATTGACGGCCATGGGTGTCAGCAACGCCACCAGCACCGAGCCAGACATGGCGCCGATGAATTGTTCGGTTCTGTGGCTGATGGGCACAAACGACATGACAAACACACCGCCCCAGCGAGTCACCAAGGTCACCACCGCCATGATCAGGATGATGATCAGCGCGCCGGACTCCGCCGTCTCTATCATCATTTTTTCTTCTCCATCCACAGCGCGCCCAATATCCCGCCAGCCAGCGCGCCAGCCACCACGTGGCTATTGGTGGGTAGGTACCAGTACGCCAACATCGATGCGCATCCAGCCACTATCCAGATAACGGTCATGCGCAGGTTTTTCTTCCCGCCGACAACCATCGCCAGAAGGAAACATCCCATGACCATGTCCAGCCCCCAACTGACCGGATCGTGGATGGCACTGCCGAAATACAGACCCAGCCAGGTACCCAGCACCCAGAACGTCCAGAGCGCAAGGCCGCCGCCGAACAGAATGCCCAATCCCGGCTTCCCGCGACTGAACGCTTGCATGGACATGGCCCAGTTGGCATCCGAGACGACGAACATCACGGCATAGCGCTTCAGCGGCGGTAGATGACGCAGCCAGGGGTACAGGGTCGCCCCCATCAATAAATGCCGAGCGTTGACGGCAAACACGGTCACTATCAGTGGAACGACGGGCACATGCGTCCCCCAGAGCTCCAGCGATGCGAACTGCGAGGCGCCGGCAAAGACCAGGCTGCTCATAATGATGATGGAATGGTCATCCAGCCCCGCCTGCGTTGCAGCGAGGCCGAAGGCCAACCCAAATACGATGACAAACAGCGAAATGGGCGTCAGCTGCTTGAACCCGGCCCATACGTCATGACGACTGAGCCGTTGAAGTTCTGCATCGGTACTTGCCAAAAGGCACCTCGCTTGTTGCCATTTCAGAGGGTGCAGCGGAGCGTATCGGCACCACTGTGTAACAGAAGTCTTCCAAACGACAACTATCAGCTAGCGTTCGACATTCATCCAGGCTGGCACGATCGTTGTGGCTGCAGCAGAGCACCCAATCGATCGAGCCGCATAATTAGGCGGGGGGCGATCAGGTTTTCGCTAGCGTTTCTTTGCCGGCTTGGCCCCGCCCAGACTTGGCACCTTGCGGATCGGCTTGGCGTTGGGCTTTTCGCTTTCATCGAACCAGTTACCCAGATGGATGCGGCCTTTGCCGGTGGCGGTCTTGGGTTTCTTCGGTTTCTTCGGCTTCTTGATGATCTGGCCGCCGGGTTGGGTGGTCGGCACCCGGTGATCGGGAACGAAACCCGGCTCGTCATGGCGCGGCAGGACCTGTTGAATCAGCGTTTCGATGGCGGCGAGCTGATCGACTTCATCGGCAGCGACCAGCGACACTGCCTCACCTGTCGCGCCGGCACGGCCGGTACGGCCGATGCGGTGCACGTAGTCTTCGGCGACGATCGGCAGGTCGAAGTTGACCACCTGCGGCAAGTCATGAATATCCAGTCCGCGCGCGGCGACGTCGGTGGCTACCAGCACCTGCACCTCGCCCGCCTTGAAGCGCTCCAGCGCGCGTAACCGCGAGGCCTGTGGTTTGTCGCCATGGATGGCGTCGCTGCCGATGCCCTCGGTCTGCAGCTCGTCCACCAGCTGATCGACGCCCTTGCGTGTCTTGACGAACACCAGCACCTGCCCCCAACGCTTTTCCGCCAGCAGGTGCAGGAACAGCTCGGACTTGCGCTTCTTGTCCACCGGCACCAGCCACTGCTTGACCGTCTTCGCGGCGGCATTGCGCGGGCTGACTTCGATGGACAGCGGGTCGCGCAGCAGCTCGCCCGCCATCTGCCGGATCGCATCGGAGAAGGTCGCGGAAAACAACAGGGTCTGGCGCTTCTTCGGCAAAGCGCTGAACAGCGCGTCCAATTCCTCCGAGAAGCCAAGGTCGAGCATACGGTCAGCCTCGTCCAGCACCAGGGTCTGCACCTGGCTGAACTTCACCGCGTTCTGTCGATACAGATCGAGCAACCGCCCCGGCGTCGCCACCAGCACGTCGATGCCTTTGCGCAGAGCCATCATCTGCGGGTTGAGGCTGACCCCGCCGTAAACCGCATAGCTGCGCAGCGGCAAGTTCTGGCCGTAGGCGCGGAAGCTCTCATGCACCTGCTCGGCCAGCTCTCGGGTGGGCACCAGCACCAGGGCGCGAATCGAGTTGCTCGCCACTTGCGGCCCTTCATGCAGTAACCGTTGCAGCAGCGGCAAGGCGAAACCGGCGGTCTTGCCGGTGCCGGTCTGCGCCGCGGCCATCAGGTCACGGCCCTTGAGCACGGCCGGAATGGCCTTGGCCTGAATCGGCGTCGGCTGGGTGTAGTCGAGGGATTCGAGGGTGCGCAGCAGCGGATCGATCAGGCCCAGGGAGGCGAAGGTCATGGCGAAAACCGGGAGTACGAAAACGAGGTGCGCAGTTTACTCGGAATGGAAGCTGGAAGCTGGAAGCTGGAAGCTGGAAGCTGGAAGCTGGAAGCCAAGCGTAGGGTGGATGTCGCTTTCTACATCCACCGCAACATTGCTCGCCGGGTCGGCAAAGCGTGACTGACCGAGAGCCGCTTCGGGTGAGACCGGCGAATGTAACACCGGCACAGTGTCGCTTTCGGTTCTATACCGCTAACCGCCACCTCTAACGCAACAGCAGCTTGCCCTCGATAGGCACGTAACGGCTGGCGGCACGAATCAGCGAGTTGGCCGTCAGGCCGGGCGCACCATAGACCGTCGCCTCGGCGCCACCGGCGCGCACGCGGTCGAGCAGCAGGTCGAAGTCACCATCGCCGGAGGCCAGCACCACCTCGTCGACATGCCCGGCGGTGTCCAGCACATCGATGGTGATTCCGACGTCCCAGTCGCCCTTGGCGGAGCCGTCGCTGCGCTGGATGTAGGGCTTGAGCCGCACCGTGAAGCCCAGGTTACGCAGGATCTGCTGAAACTGCTGCTGCTTGGGATCGCCCCGATCGATGGCATAGGCGTAGGCCTCGACAATCTCGCCACGGGCGCTGACCTCGGCCCACAGCGCGGCGTAGTTGAAATGGCAGCCATGGGCCTGGCGCACCGTGTAGTAGAGGTTCTGCACATCGGCAAACAAGGCGATTTTCTTCACGCGGCGACCCGAACGGTGAAAGGGCTGACCAGTATGGACGGCAATACAGCACATGTCGCCGCCCGCTTCCTTGGGCTAAAGTGCGCGCCTGTTTCTCCGAGAGTTGTCCCGACCGCGATGAATGTCCTGTCCATCCTCCGTGATGCTTGGTTCTTCTACTCCCGTAACCTGGCATCCATCGCGCGGCTCTGCCTGCCACTGATCGCACTGGAGAGTTGCACCCGTTTAGCCGTCGAGCATCTGTTCGGCAAGAATGTCGTGCCAGCGCAGGAATTGCTGGTTGGCATGATCTTCTACCCGCTCTATATCGGCGCACTGATCCTGTTCCTCGATGCCCGCAGCCGCGGATATTCGCCAGCGCTGCGCGAGGTACTGGCTCGCGCACTGCCGTTATGGCCGTCGCTGGCAGTGCTGACGGGGCTCGGCACCCTGCTGATCATGCTTGGCGCGTCGCTGTTCGTACTGCCGGGGCTCTGGGTGATGACCAAGATCGCCTTCGCCGAATACCTGCTGGTCCTGCGTGGCCTGAGCCCGTTGGCTGCGCTGAAAGAAAGCTTCCGGCAGACCCGCGGCCACTTTTTCCTCGTGCTCGGCTGCATCCTCGCCGTGCTGCTACCGCTGTGGCTTCTGGAAGCCTGGCTCGCCGCGCAATTTGGAACCAGCGAGGCGTCACCCAGCCTGCTGGCCGTGCTGGTCGATAGCGCTGTCGGTCTGCTGCAACTGCTGGCAACCGTGGTGCTGTTTCGCTGTTTCATGCTCTGCAGCGAGCCGGCTATCGGCCTCGACGAGAGAGGTTGACCGTCAGGGCGGCGGCGAGCCCTCCGCCGGGCTAGGCTTGGTGGTTCCATCCATCCGAGCGCTCCGCCATGGCCGACCAGAACCCCAGCATCCTGTCCCACGTATCCCTCGGCAGTAACCGTTTCGAGCAAGCCGCAGGTTTCTATGACCAAGTCCTGGCGACCCTGGGCTGCAAGCGCATCATGGCCCACCCGGGGGCAATCGCCTGGGGCCGCGAGTACCCGGAATTCTGGCTGCAAGCGCCTATCGATGGCCAAACGGCAACTGTCGGCAACGGAACGCACGTCGGTTTCTTCGCGGCGAGCAAGGCGTCAGTCGATGCCTTTCATCGCGCCGCCCTGGGCGCTGGTGCAATGGACGAAGGCGCACCGGGGCCACGGGAAGAGTATGGCGAGCCTTACTATGGCTGCTTCGTGCGCGATCTCGATGGTCACAAGATCGAAGCCGCCTTCTGGGACATGACGTTGATGCAGTGACTGTACAGCAGCGCCTTGATCGCCTAGCCGGTGCCGGTTGACGCCCGGGCACCGGCCAGCCGCGGCAGCAGCAACTGCTCGAACAACCGCGGGAAGCAGCGCGCCACCAGCCGCGCGCGCCAGTCCAGATTGGACAACACCAACAGCCGGCGCCGTCTCAGCGCTCCCTGATAGATCGACTCGGCGACATCCTGCGGCGATGCCACGCGCCCCACGGCCAGCGCCGGCTGCGGTGCGGTGGATCCATCGCCGACCAGCACGTTCTTGCGCAGATCGGTCGCGGTATAACCGGGACACACCAGCATCACGTTGACGCCGGTGTCGACCAACTCGCTGCGCAAGGTTTCGAACAGGCCATGCAGCGCATGCTTGCTGGCGTTGTAAGCGCCTCGGTCAGGCACCGGCGCGTACTGCGAAAGGGAGCTGAGCACGATGATCTGACCATCGCGCGCAATCAGGCTCGGCAGCGCGGCCTGGGTGCAGTGCAGCGCCCCATAGAAGTTGACTGCCATGATCCGCTCGAACACCGCCAGGCTGGTTTCGGCGACGCGGCTACGGTGAGTAATACCCGCATTGTTGATCAGCACGTCGATGCCGCCGAAGCGTTCCACCACCAGCGCAACGGCCTGCTGCACCGCCTCCGCATCCGAAACATCGCAGCGCAGGCCCAGGGCATCGGCGTTGTGATGATCGACCAGGTGCTGCACCAGACCATCGATCGCGTTCTGATCGAGATCGAAAATCACCACTCGCGCACCGGCCTGAGCCATCCGCTCGGTCAGGGCGCGACCTATCCCCGCGCAGCCCCCGGTGATCAGCACCACCTTGCGATCGAATACTTTGCTGGCGAAAACCTTGCGATACATGAACCACTCCACCTGAGCCTGATCGAGCACCACAACCTGCCGGCCATGGCGCCATTCATGCTTTAAGCATAGTCGGCCCGTCACCGGTTCGCGGCTGCGCGAACGAGCGACACCGGGCGACTCGCGTAGTCGTGCCATTCTGGACAGTGAAGCCACTCGCCGCCATGCTTGGGCGGTGCAACCACAAGGGGCAGTGAATTACCTTGAAGCCTTTACTCTGGATGTCTTTTGCAGCAGCTTTGGCAGGTCCTTGCTTCGCCGCGTCCGGGCCTGAGTCGCCACGAACCCTGACCGTTGGCTACTACGACTTTCCGCCGGCCATCTACACCGATGCGCAGAGCCGGCCGCAGGGGCCAGTGGTGGGCCTGACGCGCAAGGTGCTCGAGCGCGCCGGCTTTCATGCGAGGTTCCGCGGGCTGCCGAGCGCACGCCTGTATGCGGCCCTGAAGGACGGCACCGTCGATGTCTGGCCCGGCGCACCAGGCAAACCGGAGCTGCTGACCGATACGCTCGAAGGGCGCGAAACCCTCGCGCAGATCAGTCTCAATCTTTATCACCGGCCCGACACCCCGCCACCCGATGTCCCCCAAAGCCTTGCTGGGCGCGGTGTCATCGTCATCGGCGGCTATAACTACTGGCCTGCGGTGAATCAGATGCTGCACGACCCGCAGTTGGACATTCGCCTACACCGCGCCAGCAACCACGCCTCGGCGCTGGAGATGCTGCAGCATCGTCGCGCCGACTATCTGCTCGATTATCAGATTCCAGTTAATCAGCTGTTGCAACGCCTCGGCCTGCCGGCGCTGCCCTACGAGACAATCCACCAGATGCCGATTCGCTTCATCGTCTCGCGCCATGCCGATAACAGCCGAAATATCATCAATGCACTGGATCGAGCCTATGCCGAGATGGCGGCGGCCGGTGAAGACATGAGCCTGCCGGAATAAAGCGCGGCGAGCCCAGCCTGTTGCGCTCCGCCAAGGCTCGATACGCACGGTATTGGCACCGCCTCAGGTGCCACGTGGCTTGGCGCGCGCGGTGGGTTCGGCGATCAAAGGATTATCCGGCCAGTAGTGCTTGGGATAGCGACCCTTGAGGTCTTTCTTCACCTCGGCGTAGGTGTTGGCCCAAAAGCTGGCCAGATCCTGGGTCACCTGCACCGGCCGGCGCGCTGGTGACAGCAGGTGCAGCTTGACTGCCTGACGCCCTGCGGCAATGCGTGGCGTATCGGCCAGGCCGAACAGCTCCTGCAGGCGCACCGCCAGCACCGGTGGCGACTCGCTGTAGTCGAGCCGCACCCGCGAGCCGGATGGCACCGCAATGGCCACCGGCGCCAGTTCGTCGAGGCGCTGCGGCAACGGCCAAGGCAACAGGGTCGCGAGCACGCCCTTTAGGTCCAATTGGGCGAAATGTGTCAACCGCGAGACTTTGCCCAGGTACGGCAGCAACCAGTCCTCCAGCCGCTCGAGCAGCGCATCGTCGCTGACAGTCGGCCATTCACTGACGACGCCGGCATCCAGATCGATCTGCCTGAGCAAAGCGATGCGGGCCTGCCACTGGCGCAGCTCCGGCGTCCAAGGCAGCAGCTCCAGACCCTTGCGCCGGACCAGCCCGAGCAGGGCGCGGCCCCGCGCCTCGTCATCCAGCCCAGGCAAGGGTTCGCGACTGAGCACCAGTTCGCCGACGCGCCGCTGCCGCTCGGCCCGCAGTACGCCTTCGCGCTCGTCCCATTCCAGCTCGTCACGCATGCTGACCTGCTCGGCCAGCACCTCATCGAACAACGTTGGATCCAGCGCAGCGGCACGATAGATGCGCTCCTCACGCTGACCCTGACGACTGCCCAGTTCAGCGATCACCAGCCAATTCTCCCTCATCAGCGCATCCGGCTCGCCGAACACCGCCGCCCGTCCATTGGCCAGACGGTACTCGCCGCCACCCTCACGCCGCTGGCGGGCGATCCGGTCGGGATAGGCGAACGCCAGCAGCGCGCCGTGCCAAAAATGATCCGAAGCATTGGCCGGCGCGGGCACCGCCGGGCCGCGCAGCAGGCCGCGAAACTGCCTCGTAGAGACGTCCACACCACCGCCGCGCTGGATATCACGCTCGACCAGCAGGGCGGCGAGATCAGCCGCCAGCGACGCGAGGCCCAGTGACTGCCCGCGTAACAGCAGGTGAGCGATCCGCGGATGTGCGGGCAGCTCGGCCATGGCCTGGCCGTGAGCGGTCAATTGCCAGCCGCCACGGGCGTTACGACTGAGCGCGCCGAGGCGCTGGAGCAGAGCCTGCGCCTGGGCGTACGCAGCAGCCGGCGGCATATCCAGCCAGGCCAGCTCGTCCGGTTCGACACCCCAGCGCGCCAGCTGCAAGGCCACACCGGCCAGATCGGCCTGCAGGATTTCCGCGTCGCCATAAGCGACCAGTTGCGCGTGCTGCTCTTCGGACCACAAGCGAAAGCAGGCACCCGGTTCCAGGCGCCCCGCCCGTCCGGACCGCTGCGTAGCCGACGCGCGCGAGATACGGCGCGTTTCCAGGCGTGTCATGCCGCGGCCGGGATCGAACCGCGGCACGCGCGCCAAGCCGGCATCGACCACCACCCGTACACCTTGGATGGTGAGGCTGGTTTCAGCGATATTGGTCGCCAGCACTACCTTGCGCTTGCCGGCCGGCGCCGGTTCGATGGCCGCACGTTGGGCGGTCAGCTCCAACTCGCCGTGCAGCGGACAGAGCATCACCTCGACTCGACTCGTCAGCTGCTCGGCAAGCATTTCGTTCACACGGCGGATCTCGGCCTGCCCCGGAAGGAAGACCAGGACACTGCCGGGCTCCTCGTCCAAGGCCTGCAGCACGGTCTGAACGACACGCGGCTCGATGCGCTCGCCGGCCTGAAAAGGCCGGCCCCAGCGCTGAGTGACCGGATACATGCGCCCTTCACTGCGCACCACCGGTGCATCGTCGAGCAGGCCCGACAGGCGCGCGCCTTCCAGCGTGGCGGACATCAACAGAAGCTTCAAAGGTTCATCGCGCAATAGCACGCGGGCATTGAGCGTCAGCGCCAGTGCCAGATCGGCATCGAGGCTGCGTTCATGAAATTCGTCGAAAATCACCAACCCGACGCCTTCGAGCGCCGGATCGTCCTGCAAGCGACGCGCAAGAATACCTTCGGTGACCACCTCGATACGGGTATGCGGCCCGACCTTGCTTTCGAGCCGGATGCGATAGCCGACGGTTTCGCCGACCTTCTCGCCCAGCTCGCTGGCCAGCCGCTCGGCCGCCGCGCGCGCAGCGAGGCGTCGTGGTTCGAGCATCAGGATAGATTGCCCCGCCAGCCACGGTTCGTTCAGCAAGGCCAGCGGCACCCGGGTGGTCTTGCCGGCGCCGGGCGGCGCTTCGAGCACCGCTTCGTCGCGCGTTAGCAGGGCCTGGCGCAGGGCTGGCAGGGCTTCATCGATGGGCAGGGCAATCATAGATACTCGGAGTGGACGGTTCGGGATACCGCAGCGCCTCGCCCACACACGAGCTGCTGTCAGTTAACGCTGTAGCCACGTCCGGTCAGGCAGGCACCGAGTGCTCGCCGATAGGTGTCGGCCGCCGTCGCAGGCGGTGCGGATTGTGCGGTTGCCGGATCGAAGCCGCTCTGGCTGACCGACCAGGTATGACATTCGTAACGATCACGGCTCTGCTGTTCAGCGCTCTGACCACTGGCCGGATAGGCGATCACATCATAACGCCCGGCTTCGCTGACCTGCACCACCGGCGGAGGGCTGGCCGGCTCATAGACGTTGCGCTCGGCATTCCACAGGTAATAGGTACCGGCGGCGACGAAGTAGAGCATGCTGCCGATCCACAGCTCCCGCGCTCCGGTCGGCAGACCATGGCCGTGCCGCGGCCCGGGGTGGAAATAGCGAGCTTTGGGGCCATCATGGCGCGCCTGCGGGCCCGGGCCATGCCCAGGCGCGGCGAATGCCGGAGCACTGAGCAAAATCGAAAGTAACGCGGCGATGCTTGTACGTGAAAAGGACCCGGGCATGATGCGACTCCAGAAGACGACGGGATGCTGCGGAGCTGATTATCCGGGCGTCGACACGGGCAGATCGTCAATCAAACGTAAGGTCTTGGTAAAAGCTTTGAGGGCGCTGCAAAGACCGGCCTAGCCGAATCATGCGCGTAGCGGGCAATGCGCCCGAGATCATTCCAGGCGTGCCAGCGCCAACCGTTTCTATCGCCGTTTTCATGACCAGTACCGCACGCGAACACTGACCCATCGGAAGCGGTCTGATATCGAGAAAACATCACACAGCCCTTGTATAGTTGCGCCACTTTTCCAGGAGGTCCTTATGCGTACTCGTTCCCGTGTCATCGGCGGCGTGCTGGCCGTCTCCCTGTTCACCCAACTGGCCGCGTGCGGCACGCTGTTCTACCCTGACCGCCGCGGGCAGATCGACGGCAAGATCGATCCCGCCATCGCCGTCGCCAACGCCATAGGCCTGTTGTTCTACGTGATTCCGGGCTTGATCGCCTTCGGCATCGATTTCGCTACCGGCGCGATCTATCTGCCCGACGACAGCTACTCCATGGCACCTGAGAAACTGCAGGAAGCCATCGGCGCCGACGGCGTGATCGATCAAGCCAAGCTCAAAGCCATCATCGAAGCCGAAACCGGCCGCAGTCTGCCGCTGGATGATCCACGACTGATCCAGCACACCGGCAGTGTCGAGCAACTCGCCGCCTTCGGACTGCGTCCGGCCGCCTGATGCAACATACCCGCGAGCGCAAGGGCATCAGCGCCGAGCATGCGCGGCTGATGCGTCGAGCCACGCACCTTGCTCTGGTCGTGGCACTGACGTTGGCTGCAAGCAAGGCGCTGGCGTGGTGGCTGAGTGGTTCAGTCAGCCTGCTGGCGGGCCTCACCGATTCACTGCTGGACGGCGCCGCCTCGCTGCTCAACCTGCTGGCGGTGCATTACTCGCTGCGCCCCGCCGATGAGGACCATCGCTATGGTCACGGCAAGGCCGAGGCCCTGGCCGGGCTTGGCCAGGGCGCCTTCATTTCGGTCAGTGCGATCCTCGTCTGCGTGCAGGGCGTCGATCGCATGCTGCATCCCCAGTCGTTGGGCGCACCGAGCCTGGGCATCGCGGTGATGCTGTTGTCGCTGGCGCTGACCGTGGCGCTATTGATGTATCAACGCCATGTGGTGCGTGAAACCGGCTCGACGGCGATCCGTGCCGATTCGCTGCACTACCGTTCGGACTTGCTGCTCAATACCAGCATCCTCGTCGCGCTGGTGCTGGCCGGCTACGGCTGGGAGCGCCTGGACGCCGTCTTCGGCATCGCCATTGCCGTCTACATTTTCTGGAGCGCGCTGAGCATCGTCCGGGAAGCTGGCGCGGTGCTGATGGATACCGAGCTGCCCTTGGAGATCAGTGAGGATATGCACCAGCTGGCCTGCGCCGTACCTGGGGTGGTCGGTTGCCACGACCTGCGCACCCGCATTTCCGGCACCCGCTGGTTCGTACAGATGCATCTGGAATTGCCTGGCCAGTTGCCGCTGATCGCGGCGCACGCCCTGTGCGATCAGGTCGAGGCGGCAATTCACGCCAAGTACCCTCGCGCCGAAGTGCTGGTACATGCCGATCCGCTGGAAGTGGTGAAGCCACGCCCAACCCACGAGCCGACCGGCACCGCATAAAAAAAGACCACGCCGAGACGTGGTCTTTTTTTAATTCTGTTCGCTGGCCGCTTGTGGCGGTTTCTTCGGCAGCGCCTTGTGGGCGGTGCTGGCCCGGACCGATAGCCTCGATAAGGTATACGGTTGGCGCGGCGGGATAAGGACCGCGTCAGTTCTGCCGGGGGCTGAAGTTGAATAAAGCTTACGCCTCGCGCGACGCTAGATGTTTGCGAAAATTGCTCGAATACAGCCAAGTTGCGCAATCTGCTCTCGTAAGCGCATAGTTCTGCGCAACAGAGCAAAGAGAGCCATCTGGAATGAGCAAACTTGACCGCTACGATCTGCGCATTCTGCAGGAATTGCAGCACGACGCCCGTATCTCCAATCAGGAGCTGGCCGAACGCATCGGCCTGTCACCCTCGCCCTGCTCGCGGCGGGTCAAACAACTCGAAGACGACGGCTATATCGCTCGCCAGGTCGCCCTGCTGGACCGCAAAAAGCTCGGCCTGACCCTGACCGCCTACGTGCTGATCGGCATGGACCGGCACACGCCGGAGCGCTTCGAGCATTTCGAAGGGGTGATCGGAAAATGCGCAGAAGTGCTCGAATGCAGCCTGGTCACCGGAATGGATGCCGACTACCAACTCAAGGTGGTGGTGCCGGACATGGAGCACTACCAGGCGTTTCTGCTCGGCACACTGACGCGCATCGAAGGCGTTTCCAGCGTCAGGTCGAGCTTCGTTCTGCGCCAGGTCTCCTCCAGCACCGAACTGCCCCTGGAACACCTGCGTACCTGAGACCCATTGCCGCGGCGAAGGTCACTGATGCCGGTCCTGGCGTATACTCGCCGCCGCCTTGCTATGCCCCTGCGCGCCCTATTCGAAAAGCGCTTCGCTCGCTAATAACCGGCCCGCCCGCTGTCATAGCTGTTGTCGTCTGCATCCAGACTTAGCCAAGCGGAGAAATCGATGGAGCCGGAAGTTTTCGAAAAGTGGATGATGATCGTCCTGGTCGGCGGCCTGATGGCTTTCATGGCCTTCATCATTTGGGATCTGGCCAAGAAGTCGAAAGCCGGGCGGCTCGGCACCGCCATTCTGTTCCTGGGTCTGGGCCTGTGCCTGTTCGCCTTCCTCGCCAAGCCGATCATTGGCTACATCATCGAAGTGTCACAAGGCATCCCGCACTGACCTGATTTCAGTGCTGGCGCGGTAACCGCGCCGGTGCCTCCCGCCATTCACCGGGTAACAGGCCATCCAGCGTCCAGTCGCCGATGCGTACCCGCACCAGCCGCAACGTCGGTAAACCCACCGCAGCGGTCATCCGCCGAACCTGACGGTTGCGCCCTTCCCGGATTACCAGTTCCAGCCAACTGGTCGGCACGCTCTTGCGAAAACGCACCGGCGGGTTGCGTGGCCATAACTCGGGCTCATCGAGCTGCCGGGCTTCGGCCGGTAGTGTCATGCCATCGTTGAGTTCGACCCCCTCGCGCAGGCGCTGCAGTTGCTCAGCGGTGACCTCGCCTTCTACCTGGACCCAGTAGGTTTTCGCCAGTTTGTGCTTGGGGTCGGCAATCCGTGCCTGCAGCTGCCCGTCATTGGTCAGCAGCAACAGCCCCTCGCTGTCCCGGTCCAGTCGCCCGGCTGGGTAAACGCCCGGCACCGGTACGAAGTCCTTGAGGGTGGCGCGGCCATCCGCATCGTTGAATTGGGTGAGCACGTCGAAAGGTTTGTTCAGCAGCAACAGGCGCGGCTCGGCCGGCGGTGCCTTGGCCACGCGGCGGGGTTGTGATCGCGCCGCTGCAGGGCGCGGTGGACGGGGACGAGAGATGCGAGGCATGGCAGAGCCTTTGATAGCAGGCCGGCCATGCTAGGACGGGCGTTGCTGACCAGCAAGGGCCAGTGAACGCCGGCGATCGTACAGACACCGAACCGGCTGAATCACAGCTGCAACCGATTGGCACCACAAAGGCGCATGGCGTGCTCCAAGACCTCACCAAGCGCACCGTTATCGGACAATGACGCGTCCACGCCCCGCCATAGCGCATTTCCATAATCGGCCGCAAAGCGCCGGAACAGAAGGCTTACCGGCAAATTGGCACGGATGCTGCGATAGCGCTCCCAGTCCCGAAGGACCAACCCCACAGTTGCGCATGGACAGCCAAGGAGCCGCCCACCATGAAACGCCGTCCCCTACTGAAGTCCACCCTCGCCGCCAGTGCCCTGATGCTCAGCGGCCTGTTCCCGTTCACCCTGCAGGCCGCCGAGACCATCAAGGTCGGCATCCTGCATTCGCTGTCCGGCACCATGGCCATTTCGGAAACTTCGCTGAAAGACATGGCGCTGATGACCATCGACGAGATCAACGCCAAGGGCGGCGTGCTCGGCAAGCAGCTCGAGCCGGTGGTGGTCGACCCGGCATCCAACTGGCCGCTGTTCGCAGAAAAAGGCCGGCAGCTGCTGACCCAGGACAAGGTCGCGGTGACCTTCGGTTGCTGGACCTCGGTGTCGCGTAAATCCGTGCTGCCCGTCTATGAAGAACTCGACGGGCTGCTGTTCTACCCCGTGCAGTACGAAGGCGAAGAGCTGTCGCCCAACGTCTTCTACACCGGCGCCGCGCCAAACCAGCAGGCCATCCCGGCCGTGGAGTACCTGATGAGCGAAGACGGCGGTAGCGCCGAGCGCTTCTTCCTGCTCGGCACCGACTACGTCTATCCGCGCACCACCAACAAAATCCTGCGTGCCTTCCTGATCAGCAAGGGCGTGCCGGAATCGAGCATCGAAGAGGTCTACACCCCCTTCGGCCACAGCGATTACCAGACCATCGTCGCCAACATCAAGAAGTTCTCCGCTGGCGGCAAGACCGCCGTGGTGTCGACCATCAACGGCGACTCCAACGTGCCTTTCTACAAGGAACTGGCCAACCAGGGTCTGGAAGCCACAGACGTCCCGGTGGTCGCCTTCTCGGTCGGTGAAGAAGAACTGCGCGGCATCGACACCAAGCCGCTGGTCGGTCACCTGGCCGCCTGGAATTACTTCCAGTCGGTGGAAAACCCGGTCAACGAAGCCTTCGTCAGCAAGTGGAAGGCCTACGCCAAGGACAAGGGCCTGCCGGGCGCTGACAAGGCGGTGACCAACGACCCGATGGAGGCCACTTACGTCGGTATCCATATGTGGGCGCAGGCCGTCGAGAAGGCCGGCAGCACCGACGTCGGCAAGGTCCGCGACGCGCTGGCTGGCCAGACCTTCGAGGCGCCGAGCGGCTACACCCTGACCATGGACGAGAAGAACCACCACCTGCACAAGCCGGTAATGATCGGTGAAGTCCAGGATGACGGGCAGTTCTCGGTGGTCTGGGAAACCGAAAGCCCTGTCCGCGCGCAGCCGTGGAGCCCGTATATCCCCGGCAATGACAAAAAGCCTGATTACGCGGTGAAGTCGAACTGATCAACGTGACAGCAACGCCGTACGGCTTTTGTAGGGTGGGCTTTAGCCCACCAGCACGGTGGATCGGTGGGCTGAAGCCCACCCTACGGCATCCGCCCGTCCCACCGAAGGGTTTGGGTCGACCATACGGCGCTTCGGTGGATGGATGAAGCGCCATCCACCCTACATTCGCTCGGCTTTGTAGGGTGGACCGGGACGCGGAGTCGACGCCTTTCTCATCCACCTGTCGACCATCACAAGCTCCACCAAGAGAGCTACGAGGTCCCTGGGGAACAAACGAATGAACACTGCCCTGTACCGAATTTTCCTGTTGCTCCTGCTGGCCCTGCCCTGGGCGGCGCACGCCGGAGACGCGACCAACTACGCCAAAGCGAGCCCGGCAAAACAAGCCAAGCTGCTGGAAGACTGGGCCAATGCGCCAGCCCCTGAGCGGTTGGAGCTGATCGAAGCCCTGCGCGCCAACCATGTGGCGATCGACAAGAACAAGATTCCTTTTATCGAGGAGAACGGTGATTACCGTGCCCTTGAGGGCGAAGCCGAACCTGTTGGCACGCCGAAGAAGCTGCGTCTGAACAATCGCCTGCGCGGGCTCCTCAATACTGCACTGGCCACTCACCAATTGTTTTCCGATGACCCAACCCAGCGCCTGAGCGCCGCCAAGCGACTGCAGCGAAGCGGAAAGCCGGAGCAGTTGCCGTTGCTCGAGCAGCGCCTGGAAGCCGAAGACGATCCGGTCGTTAGCGAAGCGCTGACACTGACGCTCGCCAACCTGCAGTTGAGCGCCGAAGATCCGGCCGTGCGTCTGGCAGCCGTCCGCCTGCTCGGCGAAACTGGCGCTCCAATGGCCCGGGTCCGGCTGGAAAACCTGCTGGCCGATGAAGCCGAGGCCGATGCCGCCGTGCGCAAGGCGGCTGAGACCAGCCTCGCCCAGGTCAAGCGCAAACTGCTGATCGGCGAACTGCTCGGCCAGGCCTTCAGCGGTCTGTCGCTGGGCTCGATCCTGCTGCTCGCCGCGCTGGGCCTGGCCATCACCTTCGGCCTGCTGGGCGTGATCAACATGGCCCACGGCGAGATGCTGATGCTGGGTGCCTACTCCACCTACATGGTGCAGGTGCTGATGGCCCGGCTCGTCCCGGACGCACTGGCGTTCTACCCGCTGGTGGCGCTGCCGGTGGCCTTCTTCGTTACCGCCGCCATCGGCATGGCGCTGGAACGCACCGTGATCCGCCACCTCTACGGCCGCCCGCTGGAAACCCTGCTGGCGACCTGGGGCATCAGCCTGATCCTGATTCAACTGGTACGCGTCCTGTTCGGTGCGCAGAACGTGGAAGTCGCCAATCCCGGCTGGCTGTCCGGCGGGCTGCAGGTGCTGCCGAACCTCGTGCTGCCCTATAACCGCATGGTGATAATCGGCTTCGCGCTGTTCGTGGTGCTCCTGACCTGGCTCTTGCTGAACAAGACGCGCCTGGGTCTGAACGTGCGCGCCGTAACCCAGAACCGCAACATGGCCGCCTGCTGTGGCGTGCCCACCGGGCGCATCGACATGATGGCCTTTGGGCTGGGCTCCGGCATCGCCGGGCTCGGCGGTGTTGCGCTGAGCCAGATCGGTAACGTCGGCCCGGACCTCGGCCAGGGCTACATCATCGATTCCTTCCTCGTGGTGGTCCTCGGCGGCGTCGGCCAGCTGGCCGGCAGTATCTTCGCCGCCTTCGGCCTTGGCATCGCCAACAAGATCCTCGAACCACAGATTGGCGCCGTGCTGGGCAAGATCCTTATCCTCGCGCTGATCATCCTGTTCATCCAGAAACGTCCGCAGGGGTTGTTCGCGCTAAAAGGGAGGGTCATCGATTGAAGGCTTTCTCGCGCAATTGCCGAATGAATTCGGCCCTACGTTTCGCACGCGTCACCAGGCACGAGCGTTCGAACCGATCCACTCGCGCCATTGGCCGAACACATTCGGCGCTACGGTTCGTATGCCTTTCCGGTCGAACGAATTTTGCCCTGCATTTCCTATACGCCGCCGGGATGAACTCAGGCAGACGCGATTCCTCCGTAGGGCCGAACTTGTTCGGCCAGCGCCCACACCAGCCCTACAGACGGACGGCCTCGTCCAACGCCCGACCGAATGCATTCGGCTCTACATCCGCTGCCCAGATCAGAGGCTGCCGCCCATGAATCAGCCACTCACGCTTACGGCCGCGCAGAAAGCCGGCCCAAAGCTCACCGCCGTAGCCCTCGGAGTCGTGCTCGCCATCCTTCTGGCCATGCCGCTGCTGCACCTGTTGCCCGCGGACAACGCCTTTCATGTCTCGGCCTACACCCTGACGCTGGTCGGCAAGATCCTCTGCTACGCCATCGTCGCGCTAGCGCTGGACTTGGTCTGGGGCTATGCGGGTCTGCTGTCGCTGGGCCACGGCCTGTTCTTCGCCCTCGGCGGCTACGCCATGGGCATGTACCTGATGCGTGAAAGTGCTGGCGACGGGCTGCCGGCATTCATGAGCTTTCTCGCCTGGACCGAACTGCCCTGGTACTGGTACGGCACTTCGAGCTTCCTTTGGTCGATGTGCCTGGTGGTCCTGGCGCCCGGGCTGCTGGCCTTCGTTTTCGGCTTCTTCGCCTTTCGCTCGCGGATCAAGGGCGTGTACTTCTCGATCATGACCCAGGCGCTGACCTTCGCTGGCATGCTCTTATTCTTCCGCAACGAGACTGGCTTCGGTGGCAACAACGGCTTCACCGACTTCAAGACCATCCTCGGCTTCTCGATCTCGGCACCGGCCACCCGCGCCACGCTATTCCTGGCCACCGTCGCGCTGCTCGCTGGCAGCCTATTCCTCGGCTGGCGCCTGGCACGCAGCAAGTTCGGCCGCGTGCTCACCGCGCTGCGGGATGCGGAAAACCGCCTGATGTTCTGCGGCTACGATCCGCGCGGTTACAAGCTGTTCATCTGGACGCTGTCGGCGGTGCTCTGCGGCCTGGCCGGCGCGCTCTACGTGCCGCAGGTAGGCATCATCAACCCCAGCGAAATGGCGCCGACGCAATCCATCGAAGCCGCCGTCTGGGTGGCCCTGGGTGGCCGCGGCACGCTGATCGGCCCACTGCTGGGCGCCGGCATCGTCAACGGCATGAAGAGCTGGTTCACCGTGGCCTTTCCCGAGTACTGGCTGTTCGCCCTGGGGGCGCTGTTCATCGTCGTCACGCTGTATCTACCCAAGGGCGTGATTGGGTTACTCCGCAGGAGAGGCGAACAATGAAAACGGTAGCCGTACCCGAACTCATCGATCCACTCGACGGCAGCGGCCGCGATGCCATCGGCCTTGGCCGAGCCAAAAGCAAAGGCCTGGATGCTCGCCACGGGACCATCCTCAGCCTGGAAGACATCAACGTCAGCTTCGACGGTTTCAAGGCGCTGACCGATCTCAGCCTTTACATCGGTGTGGGCGAACTGCGTTGCATCATCGGCCCAAACGGCGCAGGCAAGACCACCATGATGGACGTCATCACCGGCAAGACACGTCCCGACAGCGGCACGGCCTTTTTCGGCGACACACTCGACCTGACGCGCATGAGCGAAGTGGAAATCGCCCAGTCCGGTATTGGCCGCAAATTCCAGAAGCCGACCGTATTCGAGGCGCTGAGTGTTTTCGAAAACCTGGAGCTGGCGCAGAAGACCGACAAATCCGTGTGGGCCAGTCTCAAAGCCAAACTCAACGGCCAGCAAAGGGACCGCATCGACGAGGTGTTGGAAACCATCCGCCTGAACAATTCGCGCTATCGCCCGGCTGGTCTCCTGTCCCACGGCCAGAAACAATTTCTCGAGATCGGCATGCTGCTGATGCAGGACCCGCAGTTGCTTTTGCTCGACGAGCCGGTCGCCGGCATGACCGACGCGGAAACCGAGTTTACCGCCGAACTGTTCAAGAGCCTGGCGCGCAAGCATTCGCTGATGGTGGTCGAGCATGACATGGGCTTCGTCGACACCATCGCCGACCACGTCACCGTGCTGCATCAAGGCCAAGTGCTGGCCGAGGGCTCGTTGCAAGCCGTGCAGAACGATGAACGGGTGATCGAGGTGTATTTGGGCCGCTGAGCGGCTCGCAAGGTTCATGGCGCCGGTTTCATTCACCCATGGCAGCCAACGGTGGATGGATGAAGCGTCATCCACCCTACGCCCGCCGAACGTAGGGCGGAAAACGGCGAAGCCTTTTCCGCGCGTATTCAGCAGGCCTGGCCGAGCGCCGTTGCCCGCATCAACGCAAACCTAATCGTAGGGTGGATAACGCCAGAGGCTTATCCACCAAAGTGAAGGAGTCGCACATGCTGCAAGTCCAGCAACTGCATCAGTACTACGGCGGCAGCCACATCCTCCGCGGGCTGTCGTTTGACGCAAAAATTGGGGAAGTCACCTGCCTGCTCGGGCGCAACGGCGTCGGCAAGACCACCCTGCTCAAGTGTCTGATGGGCCTGATCCCGGCCAAGGAAGGCGCGGTGAACTGGGAAGGCAAGCCGATCACCGGCTTCAAACCGCACCAGCGCGTACACGCCGGCATCGCCTACGTGCCGCAGGGGCGGGAGATTTTCGGTCGCCTGACCGTCGAGGAAAATCTGCTGATGGGGCTTTCACGCTTCAGCGCCAAGGAAGCCAAGGAAGTGCCCGAGTTCATCTACGAGCTGTTCCCGGTGCTCAAGGAAATGAAACACCGCCGCGGCGGTGACCTTTCAGGTGGTCAGCAGCAACAATTGGCGATCGGCCGTGCTCTGGCGAGCAAGCCGCGCCTGTTGATCCTCGATGAGCCCACCGAAGGCATCCAGCCCTCGGTGATCAAGGAAATCGGCGTGGTGATCAAGAAACTCGCTGCCCGCGGCGACATGGCGATCCTGCTGGTGGAGCAGTTCTACGACTTCGCTGCCGAACTGGCCGACCAGTACCTGGTGATGAGCCGCGGCGAAATCATTCAGCAAGGCCGCGGCGACACCATGGAAGCCGAAGGGGTGCGTGGGCTGGTCGCGATCTGAGACGTGCCACCGCTGCGCTGCTCGCACCGGGCGTGGCGAGCACCCTGCGCCGCACACCGCCAGCTCTGGCGGCACTGTAAGAGCAGGCAGCGCATGACCCGATAGCCGAGCGCACACACCTCGGTACGCGCCTCGTCCCGACGGAGCGAAATCCTAACGGTTCGCCTGCGCCCTGCCCCTGCCCTTCCTCGTGCCGGATGTCCCCGGCAAACCACAACAAGCGAATACCCGACCGGGCGACCGGTGATGCTCTGCGCCGTCGCTGCGTTGCGCCTGCGCAGTCTGGCCTTACGCGCTTGCGCCAGGGCCGACAGCCGGCGGTCGGCCAGCGGTAACAACCGGCTTTTCGACTTCTACGCTAAACCGCACGCAGGCAACCAGGCCAGACCTCGCGTGCAATCGGCTTCTCGGTGCAAGTACGCCATGCGGCAACCCCGTAAACCGAGGGATACACCCATGACAAAAACAATAAACCGGCAGCACCGGCATACTCGCCGTGCGGTTCAGTACGGCCTCGTTTCGCTCTTGCTTTGCAGTGCCGTCCAGGCGGCTCCGCGCCTGACGCTCGAGAGCCTCTCCAACCGGCCCGACAAACTCAGCGGCGGCGATGCCCTTATTCGTATCGGTCTGCCTAATCCTGCCGCAGCCAAAGGGCTCCGCGTCAGGCTGAACCAGACCGACGTGACCGGCGCGTTCCGCCTGAGCGAGAACGGCCGATCATTGATCGGTCTGGTCGAGGGCCTCAAGGAAGGCCGCAACCGACTCGTCGCGCAAGCCAGAGGCAGCGGCCCGGCCTGGCTGACGCTGGTCTCGCACCCGCTGTCTGGACCCGTTTTCGCCGGCCCGAAACAGGCGCCCTTCGTCTGCGAAACCAGCGAGTACGAGGTCTACCCCGGCGGTGGCATGCTGGGCGAACCGCTTGACGAAAACTGCACCGTCAAACGTCGTGTGGATTACCTCTATCGGACCCAGTCCGGGCAGTTCCTCGCGTATGACCCTTCGGTACCGCCCGGCGATCTGGCGATGACCACCACTCTCGACGGCGTCACTGTGCCTTACGTGGTGCGGCTGGAAAGCGGGGTCATCAACCGCGCCATCTACCAGACTGCCGTACTGGATGACCCGACGCGGCCCGGTCCGTCGATTTTCCGGCGTGACGGCGCCTGGAACGGCCGGCTGGTCTACAACTTCGGCGGAGGATGCCGCTCTGGCTGGTACCGCCAGGGCAACAGCACCGGCGGCGTGCTGGATAACCGCGAGCTGTCTCGAGGCTTCGCAACCGCCTCGGCGTCGCTGAACGTGTTCGGCAACAACTGCGATGATTTACTGGCAGCCGAGACCATGATGATGGTCAAGGAGCGCTTCATCGAGACCTATGGCCGGCCGCGCTACACCATTGGCTGGGGATGCTCCGGCGGCTCGTACCAGCAGCATCAGATCGGCGATAACTACCCTGGCCTTCTCGACGGCATCATTCCCTCCTGCAGCTTCCCTGAAGTCGCCTTCGGCACTGCACACACGCTTGCCGACTCGCGCCTGCTCTGGCACTACTACCAGAATGCCAACGTGGCCTGGACCGAGGAACAGCTGCGAGCGGCATCCGGCTTCGGTGTGTTCGCGACCATTCCCAATCTAGATAACGGTGCGGCGCGTCTGGACCCGGTGCCCGGTCGAACTGATCGAGCTTCCGCAGAGTTCGACGCCTCGGTGGATTCTTCGCTGCGTTACGACCCGACCGACAACCCGCGCGGCGCACGCGCGACTATCTACGACCACGCGATCAACAGCTACGGAATCGATCCACAGACCGGCTTCGCTCGCCGGCCGCTGGACAACGTCGGCATCCAGTACGGGCTACAGGCATTGAATGCCGGCGAGATCAGCATCGAGCAGTTCCTCGACCTGAACGAGAACATCGGCGGCATGGACATCGACGCCAACTTCATACCGCAACGCATGACCGCCGACCTGCGAGCCACGCGCGCGGCCTACCAGACCGGGAGGATGCTCAACGGCGGCGGCGGGCTGGCGTCGATGCCGATCCTGGATTACGACCAGCTCTACACCGACCTGCAACCCGGCGGCGACATCCATCTCAGGTTTCACCATTTCTCGACCCGCGAACGGTTGCGCCAGGCCAATGGACACATCGATAACCACGTCATGTGGAGCGGTGGCAGCAACACTGCTGACGACGCGGCGTATCCCGGCCGCGTCGCCTACATCCAGGACCGTGCCTTGGAGGCAATGGACCATTGGCTGGCACGCATCGCAGCCGATACCCGCCACGCGCCTAAAGCCGAGAAGGTGGTGCGCAACAAGCCCGCCGACCTTCAGGATGGCTGCTGGTCACGCGAGACGACGCCGAACTTTATTCCCGAGACGCAACGTTTTGGCGGCCCCGGCACGTCAACCTGTAACGATCTCTACCCGGCGTTCCCCTCTCCGCGGATGGTTGCTGGCGGTCCCATCGAGTCCAACATCATCAAATGCCAGCTACGGGCGGTCGACCCCAGGGATTACGAAGTGCAATTCAGCTCGGCGGACTATGCACGGCTGACCCGCATCTTTCCTGCGGGCGTCTGTCAGTGGGAAGCACCCGGCGTAGGCCAGACCGACCTGATCGGCACATGGCTCGAATACACCGGTTACGGGCGTTACCACAGGGACCGGCTGCCACACCGCCCCTGAAACCCAAGTGCTCCGCATCTATCGATGCGGAGCACGTAGGCGAGGATCATTCACGGCGAGCACTGTCCGGGTAGCGGTCTATCACTCGCCGATCTGCTTGCTGACGATCTTGCCGCCTTCCACCACGGCCATGGTGGTCGGCGTGATGAAACCTCCGTTGTCGGTCATGCCCTTGACCGAATAGAGGTTGAACTTCGGGTCCATGGCGGTCAGTGCCTCATTCATTTTGGCGCGGACCTGCTGCGGCTCGGTACTACCCGCCAGCTCCATGGCCTTGGCCAGCGCATGGAAGGCCAGGTAGTTGTAGGCGGCCTCCGAGCCCGGCACTTTGCCGTGTGCCTTCTGGTAGCGATCGATGAAAACTTTGGCGACCTCACTGTCGTATTCGGAAAGCGGCACGACACCCACGGAGCCTTCCAGCAACTCCAGGCCGCCGATGACCGCGGCGATTTCGTCGAGCTTGGCCTGATCCATGACGATAAAGCCGCCCTGGAAGCCCAACTGCCGCGCCTGCTGCATGACCAGCCCGGTCGGTTCCGAGGCACCGCCAACGAACATCACGTCCGGGTTGGAGGCGATCACCCTGCTGACGCCGGTATAGAAGTCGGTCGACTTGTTGTAATCCATGGGATTGCTTTCGACGATCTCCCCGCCCTTCTGCTCCCAGGCCTTGGTCATCATGTCGGTCCAGATCTTGGCGTACTCGTGGGTCGCACCGGCAATGCCGAGTTTCTTGCCGTAATGCTTGAGCGCGTAGTCGGAAAAGGCGTCGACGTAGCCGGTGAACTCTGGCGGAATGCGCACCGTCAGCGGATTGCCCTGCGCTGTCACCGACGGCACGCTGGTGTAGGCCATGATCAGGAAGTCGTCAGCGACGTTGAAATCCTGCAGAGCGAATACGCCGCCGGTATGGGGGACGAACACGGCAGCGGCATTCGACTCCTTCACCAGGCGCTTGGCGTTCGTCGCCGCCTGACTCGGTGAATACTTGTCGTCCAGGCTGATGAGATTGACCTTGTAGGTCTCGTCGCCGATCTTGATACCGCCGGCCTCGTTAGTATCCTCAACGGCCATGCGCAGGCCCGACAGGGTGTTCTCGCCATAGAGCGCGGCACCGCCGCTGAGCGGGCCGGTGAAACCGATAGTGAGCGTCTGCTCAGCATATACGCCGCCGGCATGAGCTGCGGACAGGGTGGCAATCGCCATTCCAAGCGCTTTGAGCGTGTTCATTGTTGTCTCCTTGGTCATGACTGATCAGGCGCCGATGTAGGCTTTGCGCACGGCTTCGTTACCCAGCATGGCTTGCTGGTCACCTTCCATCACCAGGCTGCCGCCCTCGATTACATAGGCGCGGTGAGCGATCTTCAGCGCCGCAAAGGCGTTCTGTTCGGCCAGCAAAACGCTGGTGCCGGATTTATTGATGCGCGAGATCACCTCGAACATCTGGTTGACCACCAGCGGGGCCAGCCCGAGCGAGGGCTCGTCGAGCATCAGCAGCCGCGGACGGCTCATCAGCGCCCGGCCGATCGCGACCATCTGCTGCTGCCCACCGCTGAGCGACCCAGCCGGCTGGTGGCGCTTGTCGTGAAGTATGGGGAACAGCTCGAGCACCTCCTGCAGGTTGCGCTTGTTGCCCTCCCCGTCACGGCGATGCAGATAGGCGCCGAGCGCGAGGTTCTGCGAGACCGACATCTGCGGGAACAGCTTGCGGCCCTCTGGACAGTGCACCACGCCGGCGGCAACCAGGCCGGATGGTTTGAGACCGTCGATGCGTTTGCCCTCCAGCGTGATGCTGCCAGCCGTTGGCTTGAGCAGCCCGCTGATGGTGTTGAACAGGGTGGTCTTGCCCGCACCGTTGGCGCCGAGCAACACCACCAGTTCGCCGGCGCCAACCGTCATGGAAACCTGGTTCAGCGCCTTGAAACTGCCGTAGCAGACATCGACCCGTTCAAGCTGCAGCATCGTAGTCGCTCCCCAGGTAGGCTTCGATGACGGCCGGGTTTGCCTTGATCTCGGCGGGCGTACCCTCGGCGATCTTCTCCCCGTAGTTGAGCACCATGATCTTGTCCGCCAGGCCCATGATCATGTCCATCTTGTGTTCGATCAGGCACACGGTCAGGCCATGCTCGGGCATCTTGCGGATCAGCTCGGCCAGGCCTTCGGTTTCCTCGGGATTGACCCCCGCCGCCGGCTCGTCGAGCAGCACCAGCTTCGGCTCGGTAGCCAGTGCCAGGGCAAACGCCACGCGCTTGCGCTCCTCCTGTGAGATATCCAGCACCACCCGATTTTCCAGATGCGCCAGACCGACGAAATCCAGCGCGGCGCGGGCCTTCTCTCGGCACTCGCGCTCTTCCTGTTGCAAGCGTTTGGAATTGATCAGCACGTCCCACAGCCCCGAGCGGGTGCGCAGCCGATGGCCGACAATCAGGTTATCTAGAACGGTGGCCTGCTCGAACAGGTGCGTGGTCTGAAAGGTGCGACCGACGCCGAGCCGGGCCACGCGATCGCAGCGCATCCGCGATACATCGTGGCCGTCGATCAGGATGCGTCCAGAGCTCGGCCTGTGAACCCCGGAAATCAGGTTGAAGAAGGTGCTCTTGCCGGCGCCGTTGGGGCCGATGATGGCGTTGATCTTGCGCGCTTCGAACTCGACGCTGACGTCGTGTACCGCCGCCAGGCCGCCGAACATACGGGTCAGGTTTTCGACCTTAAGCATTGTTGTTCACCTCGCTGCCTGGAGTGACTTTGGTAGCAGCGCGCGGGTCCTTGGCACGTGCCGCTGCGGTGTCCTTGCGCAGCTTCCAGCCAAGGAAGGTGCCGATCACACCGCGTGGCATGAAGATCACCAGCACCACGATCAGCGGGCCGAAAATGATCATGCGGTAGTCCTCGAGGAACTGCAGCGATTGGGTGATCCAGACGACCCCGACGGTGCCTACCAGCGGGCCGAACAAGGTGCCGAAACCGCCGACCAGCAGGTAGGTGATCATGTCGAAGGTGTGATTGGGGTTGGCTTCCTCCGGGCCTATGAAGCGGATCATCGAGGCGTAGAGTCCTCCGGCGACACCGGCATAGGTCGTCGAGAGAACGAACGCCAACAGCTTATTGCGCATCAGGTCGATGCCCAGCGATTGCGCCAGGGCGTCACCGTTGCGGATGGCCATGAAGGTACGGCCCAGCAGCGAGCGCGCCAGGCGCCCGGCGAACCAGATCGCCAACACCAGAAACAGCAGTGCCAGGTAGTAGAACGGCACTGTCTGGCTGAAATCCACCAGCCCGAAGCCATCCGGTGCAGCGATGCCGCGAATGCCGATGGCGCCGTGAGTCAGCTCCTCCCACTTGTCGATCAGCAGGTAAATGATGAAGCCCACGCAGAGCGTGAAGATGGCGAAGAAGTGTTCCTTCAGGCGCAGCGAGACGATGCCGACCAGCGCGCCGACTGCAGCTGAAACCAGCGCGGCCGCCACGAATGCTGGCCAGAAATTCCATCCATGGTCAGCGGTGAGAATCGCCAGGGTATAGGCGCCGATGGCGAAGAAGCCGCCGTGGGCCAGGTTCAGCTGGCCGCAGTAGCCGGTGATGATGTTCAGGCCGTAGACCGCGATGGCCCAGATGAAGGCGCTGGCCATCACGTAAACCTGATATTCGCTCTTGGCGAACAGCGGGAATGCCAGGGCTAATGCCAGCAATACCAGCTTGCAGCCGGGGCCGGTCAGTAACGAAGCGAAACGATGCATTCAGTGCGCCCCCTTGGCAAACAGCCCGGTCGGGCGCAATGACAGGATTACCACCAGTAGCGAGAAGGCGATGATGTCCTTGTAGTCCGAGGACAGGTAGAAGCCACCGAAGCTTTCGGCGAAGCCGAGAATCATCGCGCCGAGAATGGCGCCCGGAATGCTACCCATGCCGCCGAGCACGATGATCACGAAGGCCTTCATGATCACCAGATGCCCCATCGCCGGGTACACCAGGTTGATCGGTGCGTAGAGCGTCGCGGCGAAGGCGGCGAGCATGCCGGAGATGGCGAAGGTCAGCATTGCCACACGATTGGAGTCGATGCCGACGAGGAATGCGCCCTCGCGGCTTTGTGCCATGGCGATGATGGTCGAGCCGAGCATCGTCTTGCGCAGGAAAAGGTGCAGCGCCAGCATCAGGGTAAAGGCGCCGACGATGATCAGCAGGCGCTGCTCGGGAATGATCAGCCCGTCGAAATTGAGGATGCCGCCGTAGGGCGAGGCCATGCGGCGGAAGTCCGACCCCCAGAGCATCTGCACCACCGCCTCGAGAAACAGCAGGATGCCGATTGCCGCGATCTTGTCGTGGATCGGCGGCGCATTGCGCAGTGGATGGAACACCAACCGCTCGGACAGCACCGCCAGCACGGCCACCACCACCCCGGACGCCAGCATGGCGATCCAATAATGCAGGCCGATATCGGTCATGAAAAAGTACGACGCGAACGCACCGACCATGTACAGCGCGCCATGGGCGAAGTTGGGGATGTGCAGAATGCCGTAAACGAGCGTCAGGCCAAGGGCGACCAGCCCGTAGATGCTGCCCAGGGTCAGACCGTTGAGCACTTGCTGAAACAATAGATTCAATGCGGCGTCTCCGTGGATCTTGTTGTTATGTGCCACCGAGCGATGTGCCGATTGCTGCAGACAAGCCGGTCAAATTCGCCAGCCGCCGGCACACCGGAATTCTTCGCCTGACTGACATTGGCACTCGCTTGCACCCCCGTCAAACCAGCAGCCCGGAAGAGATAAAGCCCCATAAAGCAGCGTGATGCACGCAACAATCTATTTCAGTGATTGCCCGGTCGATCTGATTAGCCTCGACTGTTCAGGGGTTGCATCCAGCCGAGCGCGCCGCAGCGAGCCCTGTTCTGTTTGCACCAAGCTGGATCACCCGTAACGCAGATTTCTTCACGCGCACCATTTGAGGGCGCAGAAGGCGAGCAGCCAGCTCATCGACCGACCCATTCATGCCTTCACAGGCTTGTGAGCCCGCGCTGCGCACCGCTGTGGCGCGGGAGGCACGACTATTGCTCGGAATGAAGCATGACTCCTGACGTCGCATGGCCCATGACCGCACTGACACCTCTGTTCAAGCCACACTGGAATGCCGAACTCGAGCTGGGCTACGCCCGCCTCGATGACGCGACGCGTCCGGTGCTGCGACGGCACAGCGGACCGCTGAGGGTGCAGAAGCACCTCTATCCGGAAGGGCCAGAAGTCTGCCAACACATCATCGTGCACCCGCCGGGCGGGATTGCGGGTGGCGACCGACTGGACATCAGCGCCACGGTGGGCCGCGGTGCCTGGGCGCAACTCACCAGCCCTGGAGCGGCCAAATGGTATCGCGCCGGTAGCCCCGCTTTTCAGAATGTGCAGTTGCACGTCGGACCCGAAGCCACGCTGGAATGGCTGCCACAGGAAACCATCGTTTATTCAGCGGCGCAGGCCGAGCTCACCACGACCATCGAATTGGAAGGCAACGCGCGCTTGTTCTATTGGGACATCATTGCGTTGGGTCGACCGGCCAGCGGCGAGCGTTTCGACGCAGGTCATTTCCAGGCACAGCTGAATATTCGTCGCGACGGCGAATTGCTCTGGCACGAACGCCAACGCGTGATCGGTGACGACGCCCTGCTGGACTCGCCGATCGGCCTCGATGGCAATCCGGTGTTCGCCACGTTGATCGTGACCGGCGAGATCGATGCCGAGCTGATGGAGCGCTGCTGCGAACTTCCCAGTCGGGTCCGCGGTGATCTGACGCAACTGCCTGGCATTGTCATAGGCCGCTGTCTGGCAGGCGAAGCCCTGCACGCGCGCGCCTGGCTAATCGACCTTTGGCGCCTGCTGCGTCCAGCACTGCTAGGGCACGAAGCGGTACCCCCGAGGATATGGAGCACATGAACACGGAGGGTAAGGCTGCGCCGTTACCCACCCTACGCGGGCCAGGCCTACGTGCGTGGCCGCCCCGAAATTATCGCTGCGTGGTTGCCGCCACGAGCCGGTGGATGTGAAAAAGCGACATCCACCCTACAACCGGAGCCGTTATGGATTTGTCACCAAGAGAGAAGGACAAGCTGCTGATCTTCACCGCCGGCCTTGTGGCCGAGCGGCGCCTGGCACGCGGGGTGAAACTCAACTATCCGGAAACCATGGCCTACATCTCCGCCGCGCTGCTCGAAGGCGCCCGCGACGGCCAGACGGTGGCCGAGTTGATGCACTTCGGCACGACACTGCTCAGCCGCGAACAGGTGATGGAAGGCGTGCCGGAGATGATCCCGGAGCTCCAGGTGGAAGCGACCTTTCCCGACGGCACCAAGCTGGTCACCGTGCATCAACCAATCCCGTGAAAGAGAGGTCAATGTCTGTTGCGGCCCAGCCGTGATGACCCCGAACCGCTTGAAGGATTTCACCGTGCAGATACGTGACGCCCTGGACGCCGACCTCGAAGGCATCCTAGAGATCTACAACGACGCGGTGCAGAACAGCACGGCGATCTGGAATGACGCGGTTGTCGACCTCGACAACCGCCGCGCCTGGCTGGCCGAGCGCCATGGACAGAACTACCCGGTGCTGGTGGCAATCGACGACGACGGCCAGGTTGCTGGCTACGCCTCCTTTGGCCCCTGGCGCCCTCACGACGGCTTCCGCCACACCGTGGAAAACTCGGTCTACGTGCGCCCAGGCCAACGTGGCGGTGGTGTGGGTCGTAGCCTGATGCAGGCGCTGATCAAGCGCGCCCGCGAGTTGCACAAGCACGTCATGATCGCCGCCATCGAGAGCGAAAACCGCGCCTCCATCCACATGCACCAGCAACTGGGCTTCATCCACGCTGCGCAGATGCGTCAGGTCGGTTGCAAATTTGGCCGCTGGCTGGACCTGACCATGATGCAACTGACCCTGAACAGGACATCGAAACCATGATTCCCGGCGAATACCAGATCCAGCCCGGCGACATTGAGCTCAACGTAGGCCGCCGTACATTGCAGCTGACCGTGGCCAACAGCGGCGACCGGCCCATTCAGGTCGGCTCGCACTACCACTTCTTCGAAACCAACGACGCCCTCGCCTTCGACCGCGCCGCCGCGCGCGGCATGCGGCTGAATATTCCAGCAGGCACCGCCGTGCGCTTCGAGCCGGGCCAGAGCCGCGACGTGGAGCTGGTCGATCTGGCCGGTGATCGCCGGGTGTTCGGCTTTGCCGGACGGGTAATGGGCGCGCTTTAGAGCGCAGCCGCAAGAGACAAGCAAGCTTCGTAGGGTGGAAAACGCCGAAGGCTTTTCCACCGTGACCAGGATCGGTGGATGACTTCGGTCATCCACCCTACGCGAGACGAAACGGATGAAGATTTCCCGCCAAGCCTACGCCGACATGTTCGGCCCCACCGTCGGCGACAAGGTACGCCTGGCTGACACCGAGCTGTGGATCGAGGTCGAACAGGACTTCACCACCTATGGCGAGGAAGTGAAGTTCGGCGGCGGCAAGGTGATCCGCGACGGCATGGGCCAGGGCCAGCTGTGCGCCGCAGACGTGGTCGACACGCTGATCACCAACGCACTGATTCTCGACCACTGGGGCATCGTCAAAGCCGACGTCGGTCTCAAGGACGGCCGCATCGCCGCCATCGGCAAGGCCGGCAACCCTGACATTCAACCCGATGTGACCATCGCCATCGGCGCCGCGACCGAAGTCATCGCCGGAGAAGGCATGATTCTCACCGCGGGCGGCATCGACTCGCACATTCACTTCATCTGCCCCCAGCAGATCGAGGAAGCGCTGATGAGCGGCGTCACCACCATGATCGGCGGCGGCACGGGGCCGGCCACCGGTACCAATGCCACCACGGTGACGCCCGGCCCATGGCACATGGCGATGATGCTCAAGGCCGCCGATGCCTTCCCGATGAACATCGGCTTCACCGGCAAGGGCAACGCCTCGCTGCCGGAGCCTCTGATCGAGCAGATCAAGGCGGGCGCTATTGGCCTCAAGCTGCACGAAGACTGGGGCACTACCCCAGCGGCCATCGACAACTGTCTGAACGTGGCCGACCAGTACGACGTGCAGGTGGCGATCCACACCGACACCCTGAACGAATCCGGCTTCGTCGAAACCACGCTTGGCGCCTTCAAGGGCCGCACCATCCACACCTATCACACCGAGGGCGCGGGTGGCGGCCATGCGCCGGACATCATCAAGGCCTGCGGTTTCCCTAACGTGCTGCCGAGCTCGACCAACCCGACCCGGCCATTCACCCGCAACACCATCGATGAGCATCTGGACATGCTCATGGTCTGCCACCACCTCGACCCGAGCATCGCCGAGGACGTGGCCTTCGCCGAGAGCCGCATACGCCGCGAAACCATCGCCGCCGAGGACATCCTGCATGACCTCGGCGCGTTCTCGATGATCAGCTCCGACAGCCAGGCCATGGGCCGCGTCGGCGAGGTGATTACCCGCACCTGGCAGACCGCGGACAAGATGAAGAAACAGCGCGGCGCCCTGCCTGGCGACGGCGCGGGCAACGATAACTTCCGCGCCAAACGCTACATCGCCAAGTACACCATCAATCCGGCGATCACCCACGGCGTCAGCCACGAGGTGGGTTCCATCGAGGTGGGCAAATGGGCCGATCTAGTGCTGTGGCGTCCGGCCTTCTTCGGCGTTAAGCCGACGCTGATCCTCAAGGGCGGCGCCATCGCCGCCAGCCTGATGGGCGACGCCAACGCCTCGATCCCAACGCCGCAACCCGTGCACTACCGGCCGATGTTCGCCAGCTACGGCGGCTCGCTGCATGCGTCGAGCTTTACCTTCATCAGCCAGGCTGCGTTCGAGGCTGGCGTGCCCGAAAAGTTGGGGCTGAAGAAGAAGATCGGCGTGGTGAAAGGCTGCCGTTCGGTGCAGAAGAAGGACCTGATCCACAACGACTGCACGCCGGATATCGACGTCGACCCGCAGAACTATCAGGTGAGGGCCGACGGCCAATTGCTTTGGTGCGAGCCGGCTGAAGTACTGCCAATGGCGCAGCGGTATTTCCTATTTTGATCAGGGCGGCTGTCGTTCGCTGGGCATCGTACGCGGCAGGAGTACACAGATTCTCCGACAACATGGCCACACCGCTCGCTCTGCAGGAGCCAGCTTTGCTGGCGAAGCTTTTCGATCACCCTGATCGCGAGCAGGCTCGCGCCTACAACAGCGGTATCCCGACGAGCGCTGCGCCTGTTTATAAATCAGCAGGGCATAGGCTTTCGTTTCATCGTTCAGTTTGCGGCTACGGCGTTGAGTCATTCACCGCAACTACAGCCACACGCCACTTCTTGTAAAACCAGGCTGGCGAAACTCTGGCGGTGGCCTGTTTGATCACGAGCAAGCTCGCGCCTACAAAAAGCGATTACGCAGGGCGCCCCTCGCACAAGAGGGGCACGTAAGCGCAGAGAACCGCTGCTCTTCGCCTGCACGTAAATCGGGCGAAAGCCGGCTCCGGGGCTGCAGAAAAGTGCAGGTGAATGAACAGAAAGCACGTCCTCGCCTCCTTATTTGTATACAAAAGTTCTAACGCAAAGCCCTTCCACGTCTACGCTTCATTGAGGTTCGGTACAGCGAAGCTGTCGTCGCCCCCCGAACTGTTCGCGAGCCCTGCCATACGCGGAACAAGAACTGCATACAAAAAAATGCCCACAGTCTTGCTCAGAGCGCACCCAGATGAATCATGACGACTTCAAGATCAAACAGATCGATCCCAGTCTGTATAACGCTGACCTTGCTCCGCTCGCCCCGGCAAAACGCAAGTGGGGCTGGTTCGAAATCTTCAACGTCTGGTCCAACGACATACAAAGTCTGTTCGGCTACACCCTCGCGGCGACGCTGTTCATCAGTTACGGCCTGAATGGCTGGGCCGTGCTGGCGGGCATCGTGCTGGCGGGCTTTATCGTCATGGGGCTGGTGCAGCTGACCGGCAAACCCAGCGTCAAGTACGGCATCCCATTCCCGGTCATGGCACGCGCCAGCATGGGCGTGCGCGGCGCGAACTTCCCCGCAGTCGTACGCGGCATCGTGGCGATCTTCTGGTACGGCGTGCAGACCTACTTCGCCTCGACCGCGGTCGCCTTGCTGATTCGCACCCTGGCGGGCCCCGGCTCGGAAACCACCCTGCTGGGCCTGACCGCGATCGACTGGATTGCCTACGTGATCGTCTGCGTCTTCCAGGTCGCCTTGTTCATACGCGGCGTGGATTGGATCACGCGTTTCCTCAATTGGGCCGGCCCGCTGGTGTATCTGGTGATGATCGCCATGATGATCGCCATCTGTTATCAGGCCGGTCCAAGCCTGGCGGGCGCGCTGGGCAGTATCTTCAGCGGCACGGGCAGCTACGCCGGTGGGCAGGTCGCGGCCTTCGCCGCCGTCGTTGGCACCATGGTCGCCTACTTCGCAGCCGTGGTGATCAACTACGGCGATTTCGCCCGTTTCGTAAAGGACGAGCGGCAAATGCGCATCGGCAACTTTCTCGGCCTGCCGGTGAGCCTGGCGATCTTCTCGCTGATCGCCCTGGTGATCACTGCCGGCACTGTAGTGGTATTCGGCGAGACGCTGACCAATCCCACCGACATCGTCGCGCGTATCGACAACGTCGGCCTGACCCTGATCGCCGCCATCACTTTCTTTGCGGCCACGGTGGGCATCAACCTGGTTGCTAACTTCATTCCGCCGGCCTATGACATCGCTAACCTGTCGCCTTCGCGCATCAGTGCACGCACGGGTGGTTTCATCACAGCTGCTATTGCCTTCTTCATCGGCGCGCTGTGGGTGTCCTTCATCAGCGCTGTGGGCATTGCCGCCTTCGTCGATACGCTGGGTGCCGTGCTGGCGCCGTTGTACGGCATCATCGTGGCCGACTACTACCTGGTCCGCCGGCAACGGCTGGATGTGCAACAGCTGTTCTCGGCTGAGCCCGGTTCCGCCTACTACTTCAACGCTGGGTGGAATCGCAAGGCGATCATCGCGTTCGGCGTCAGCTCGGTTTTTTCAGTGGCTTCGGTCTGGACCCCGGGGCTGGAAAGTCTGTCGGGCTTCGCCTGGCTGCTCGGCGCCTTGTTCGGCGCGGTGGTTCACTACCTGCTGATGCGCAAGCAAATCCTTCCAACCAGCGCCACGCCTCGGGTCACGAGTCAGGCGTAACTATCGATGCAAATCGGACCGGTCGGTCTACGGTCCGATTCAGCTTCGTTATGCACTCATGATAAAGTGCCTGGCCGCCACCACGCCGCCGTTGCATTTCATGAACCGATCGGTAACTGCAGACATCTCGGCTATCAGCCGCATCAACGCCGTGCCGGCGATCCTTCAGGTGATATCTGAAACCACGGGTCTTCGGTTCGCTGCGGTAGCACGCGTCACCGGCGATTCGTGGACAGCCTGCGCTGTGCTCGACCGGATCAATTTCGGTCTGCAGGTCGGCGGCGAACTGGATGTGACCACTACGTTGTGCCACGAAATACATGCCTCCCACGAAACCATAATCATCGGCCATGTGAGTGAGGACGAGCGCTACTGCAATCACCACACCCCCAAGATGTATGGCTTCGAGAGCTATATCTCGACCCCGGTTTTCCGCACCGACGGACGTTTTTTCGGCACCGTCTGCGCGCTTGACCCGTTGCCGGCCAACTTGGCGGAGATCTCGGTCCTGCCGATGATGGAGTCCTTCGCCAAGCTGCTGGCCGTTCAACTGGAAGCAGAGGAACGCTTTGAAGCAACCGAAGCAGCTCTGCTCGATGCCCAGCAGACGGCAGAACTGCGCGAGCAGTTTATTGCCCTGCTCGGGCATGACCTGCGTAATCCGCTTTCATCGATCATGTCAGGCGCGCAGCTGCTTCTGAGACGTTCAACCGAAGCCGCGATTACCGGGATTGCCGAGCACATGCTCACGGCGACCCGCCGTGCGTCGCGCCTGGTGGACGACGTGCTGGACTTCGCGCGAGGACGGCTGGGCAATGGCATCCCGTTGCAGAGCAATGAATGCGACACGCTGCATGACACCTTGACGCATATCGTTTCGGAGATGCGCAGCGCCTATCCGCAACGGGTAATCGAGGCTGACATCGAACCACTCGAGCGTGTCCGCTGCGATGCGGACCGTCTTGCGCAACTGCTGTCCAATTTGCTCGCCAATGCGCTGGTTCATGGGGCAGCGGAAGGGCCGGTGTATGTAAAAGCGCGCATTGAGAATGGGTGCCTGCTGCTGTCGGTGAACAACCAAGGCGAGCCCATACCGGCAGACCGCCTGACGCGGTTATTCCAACCTTACTGGCGAGAGGCATCGAACACCCAATCAGGACTTGGTCTGGGGCTGTATATCGCCAACGAAATAGCCACGTCCCATGGTGGCAGGATGTACGTAACCTCTTCCGCCGAAGCGGGGACCACATTCACTTTCAGCATGCCGACAGGAGCTGCCTTCGTTTAGGCGTGTTCTGCCTTCATCAGGTCGTAAGCGTCGAGATAGGCGCCCGCCAGCTGGGTCTTCTGCCGATCACTGAGTAGTTTGCCGGCCATCTGGAAAAACTTGTGTTCTTCTTCCTGCAGATGGTGATGAACCTTGTCCGACAACTTGCGAGCCTGGGCGAGCCAGCTCGGACTGCTGGGGTCGGTGTCCTCCAGCGCCTCGACCATCTCATCCATTTCGTGATGCTCGGCGATTGCATGACGGGACAGGTCGACGCCACTGTCGTCGTGCATCAGGGGGATATAGAAGTGCCGCTCCTCTGCAACCGAATGCACCCAGAGTTCATACTTGAGCTGAGCGAACAGGTCGTGCCGCTCGGCGCTGTCGCCACTGGTCTGCACCAGACGCTCGGACAATTCGCGCTGGATATCGTGACTCAGGCGTAGTGCTTCGAAAATCATCATGACGTTATTCCTCATCCATGAAACGGTGGGCGATCCGGGTGTGACAGGCCGCCGAGCCACGAGTGCCTGCATTACCGAAATTTTTCGCTCCCCGGCTCAACGCAGCTGGCTATCCTTGCTGCCACGGCGGTTGTAGCCACTGAATTTTGCTTCCTGCTTATCCAGCTCGGTTTGACAGTTGATGCATAGCCTTACCCCCGGAACCGCCTGACGCCGCGCCTCGGGAATCTTGGCATCGCACTCCTCGCACCGAGCCAGGCTTTCGCCGCGCCCAAGCCGGCTACGCGCACGCTGCACCGCATCATCAATGGTGCTGTCGATCTGATCCTGAACGGCACCTTCGTTTGCCCAACCAGTGGCCATCGCAACCTCCCGCGCATTCGGCAACAGAGTCTATGGGTTGGAGTGCCGGCCCCCCAGCACCGTTCAATAGCGCCGTTTCCGATAAACGCGGCCGCACGGCATAACTCAACGTCGCCACCCGTCGATTCGCTGGCGTCAAAACGACGAGCGGGGCTCATCTGTGAATTGCATTGTCTATCCTTCCAGCCGATCGATATAAAGTCAGATCCGAACACCGAGCTAGACGCTCTGCTACGAGCCTTTGCTTCGATGTGGTCGCGTGACGGCCGTCATTAGCCAATTAACCGGGAAAGCGGTGCATGTACAAAAACGTTCTGACGGCGCTGATCGTTTGCCTCAGCGGATGTGCCAGCCAACCGGAAGTCGTTGAGCGCGAGGTAGGCCAGTTCGATCTGCGCCTTGGCACGGCCCCCAGCCGCAGCATGGCTCAAGGACTCGTCAGCCCAACTGCGGCCAGCACCTTTCGCGGCGGGCTGGATCTGACGCACGAAAGCGGTTGGTATGTCGGCCAGTGGGCGCCCAGCATGGGCATACTCGAGGGCAAACAGCTGGAGCTCGATACCTATGCTGGCTACATGCAGCATCGTTTCGACCAGGCGCCAGGCTACGAGCTGGGCGTCATCCGCTACAGCTATCCCGAGCTGGAGGATGCGGACCGACACGAGTTCTATGCAGGCTTCAATTTGGCAGGTAGTCGGCTTGGTGGCGCACTGAGCAGCGGGCCGGGTCGCACCGACAGCACCCTGCTATTGGAACTGGGCGCCGTCAGCCCGCTCGCCGTCGACCTGCGCCTGAAGTATGCCAGCCACTCGATGGACAGCCCGATGTATTACCCCGGCGGCCGCGTTGAGGTCTTCAATGACTGGTCGCTGAATCTGTCGAAGCCCTGGCTGGGCATGCGCATGGACCTTTCCTACACCGACTCCAGCCTCCGTGGCAGCGAGTGCGGTGTCTACTCGGGGCAAAACAGCTACTGCGAAAGCTATTTCATGTTCAAGGCCGAGCGCTCGCTGTTCTAGCCGCGCTGGCAGGCTTGCTTGAAGCGCAGCCGCGCGTGCCAGACGGCCAGAAGGAAGGCGCCCGCGGCAAATCCGTAAAGCAGGGCGACATTGCCGTCCTGATAGAGCCAGGATCCGAGTACCGGCCCGGCGGCCATGCCCATGAAGCGGAAGAAGTTATAACTGCCGACTGCGGTGGCTCGGTTGTGCGGATACAGATCCATCAACAGGGTGGTCTGTACCGGCAGGGACAATCCGAGAAACAATCCGAACGCGCTCACAGCCAGCACCAGAGCGGCTAGCGACCATTGCGCCACAGCGATGAACAACAGCACGCTGAGCGCGTTCAAGGTCGCTGTAATGATCAATGCCGGCCGAGGTCGCCATCGGCCCAACAGTCGCCCCCCGGCGAAACTGCCGACCACTACGGCAATCGACAATGGTAGAAACACCAGCCCCTTTTCACTCGCACTCAGACCGTAGGCGGTGTCGAGCACACGTGGCATGAACACCAGGTAATTGTAGAAAGCGTAATACTGCACGAAGCTCAGCAACATGATCGCCAGGCCCTGCCGATTACGCGCTACGTCCAGGTATTCGCTGGGATGGAAAGCACGGGGCGTGCTGTTCGCCGGGCGGGTTTCTTCCAGCCAGATGGCATTGCTCAGCAAAGCGACACCGCCCACCACGGCCAGCAACAGGAACACGTAATGGAAATCCACGTGCTCGCCAACGAAACCGCCCACCACCGGTCCAACCACCGGCCCCAACGCCACCATCATCTGAAAGGAGCCCATCGCCCGGCCGCGCTCGGCGCCCTCGAACCGATCGCCGATTACCGTAACCGCCACCACCGCACCTGCCGCGATGCCCACCGCCTGCAGCGCTCGAAACATCAACAATGTTTCGATATGGGTGGACATGAAACAGCCGATCGACGCGACGACATAACACGCCAGGCCGAGCAGCAGGCAACGTCGCCTCCCGCTTCGATCCACCAGCGGGCCGTAGATGATCTGCATGAAGGCCAGCACGAAGGTGAAAATCGAGATACTCAGGTTGATCAAAAATGGCGTTGTCTGCAGCGCCTCGCCCAGCTCCGGCAGGATCGGCGCATAGACCGTTTGCGTGAAAGGGCCGAGAAACGCGGCGAATGCCACCATGAAGGTCAACAGGCGTGGGCTCATCGGATCTCCGCAAGCACAGGGAAAAGGGACGACGGCAACTGCCGTCAGGCATGACTGGTCACTCTTTGACCTGCATGTATTCCTCGGCCCAGACCATGTATTCCTCGGCGGTCGAGTACTTGACCGACAGCTGCGAGGCGTTGAGGTCCGAAGCATCGATCTGACGCTGTTCGCGCAGGCAGTCGTAGGTCGCCTTGATCGCGGCGAAGTAGGCTGCATGGCCGTTGACCACGATACGTACGCCGAGCTCCGCCAGCCGGGCGTTGTCGCGCAGTTTCGGGTTGCCATACGTGACCAGCATCAGCGGCACCTTGAGCTTTTCCGCTACCTGTTCGAGCTGCTCGAAATCCTCGATGCCGACCAGGCAGATGGCATCCGCGCCGGCCGCCTCGTAGGCCTGTACGCGGGCGATGACCTCTTCCAGGCCGATCACGCCGGCATTGGTGCGCGCGATGACGGCGAGCTCCGGATCGATGCGCGCCTCGAGTGCTGCCCGTATCTTGCCGACCGCCTCGAACATGCCGATCAGGTCGGTGGACTTGCGCCCGAATTTGGCCGGCAACAGCGTGTCTTCGATGGTCAACGCGGCAATGCCGGCGCGCTCCAGCTCGACCACGGTGCGCATCACGTTGAGCGCGTTGCCATAACCATGGTCGGCGTCGGCAATAATCGGCAGGCGCGACACGCGTCCGATACGGGTCGCCTGTTCGACGAATTCGCTGAGTGTGATCAGTGCGAAATCCGGTGCCGCCAGTACCTGCAGCGAGGCAACCGAGCCGCCGAGAATGCCTACTTCGAATTCAAGATCGGCGGCGATGCGCGCCGACATTGGGTCGAATACCGAGGCGGTGTGATAGCAGCGATCCGAGGCCAGCAGCCGACGGAATTCGTTACGCAGGGAATGATGAGAAATTCGTTGCATGTGTTTTCCTGATAAAGCGCACGCAAGGGTCGAGTCGCCCCTGTTGAGTCAAGTGTTGGAAGCTGCGCGGATGGCCCGACGGCACATCCACGTTATTTCAAAACCGCGGACGCGGTTGGCGTCCCTGTACGTAGGCCATGCACAGGCCGCTGGCAATGATGATCGCCATGCCTGCCATCGCGCCGAGGTCAGGCACATGGCCAAAGGCGAAAAAGCCCACCATCCCGGCGAAGATGATCTGCGCGTAGGTGAACGGCGCCAGGGTGGCGGCGCTGGCAAAGCGGAACGCGTTGGTCAGAAGCAGGTGCCCGCTCATCGCCATCGCCCCGAGCGCGGCCATCATCACCGCGTCGTGCAGTGTCGGCGTCTGCCAATTGAAGATCACCAGCACGCTCATCACCAGGCTGCCGACCAGGCTGGTGAGGAAGTTGCTGGTCACCGGGTGATCGGTGGTACTGAGCCGACGGGTGATCAACTGATAGACCGTGAAACTGATCGCCGCGCCGAAGGGCAGCAGAATCGCTGGGGTGAACAACGCACCGCCCGGACGCACGATGATCAGCACGCCAAGCAGACCGCAGCCCACCGCCATCCACTGGCTGTAGCTGACCCGTTCGCCCAGCAGCGCCGATGCGATGGTCACCAGCAGCGGCGTCAGAAAGATCACCGCCGTGGCCTCAGCCAGCGGGATGTAACCCAGGCCACTGATGAACAACATGCTCACGCAGACCAGGCTCAGGCCACGGCACAGCTGCAGCCAGGGCCGCAGCGTATGGAACACCCGCCGCCCCATACGCGGCGTGAACAGTGTGAACATCAGAATCGTCTGCGCCAGGTACCGCGCCCAGATCACCAGAAAGACCGGGTAAAGCTGCGTCAAGTGCTTGGACAGCCCATCGTGCGAGGCCAGGATCAGGCACGAAAAAAGGATGAGCAGGACACCAAGTAAAGGGTGATGTGAGTTGTTCAAGGAGATCGACCGCGAAGATAGGTAGCTACCTAAGAATTATGCCCGCAAATTTTGCTGCCGTCAGTCGCCATATGCCTTTGGCCGACCAATCGTACCGGGGAGCAACCGTGGCACGGTGCCAAGCCATTTACTGCAAGAGCGCTAAAACCGTCCCGGCCAGGACGATCACTTATCTGCATCGCTGCCGTACCACCCGAGCGCGGGCGTATCGCGAGGACACTGCCCGCCCTACCCTCCGTCGGCGGGCTCACGCTTGTTCGGCCGATCGCGTATGATCGCCGGCCCGTTACGGGCCGCACAGCCGGCCCGAGCCCGTTCGAGTGGTTCAGATGTTCAAGTTGAGAGCGATGCAGGCGCGCGATATTCCTGCCGTGATGTCGATTCAGGAAGAATCCTATGCCGCCGAAGTCCTGGAGGACGAAGCGGTGATCCGCGCCCGTTTCGCCGCTTGCCCTCAGTTGGCCTGGGTTGCGGAAGACGCCCTCGGCGTCTGCGCCTACCTCTTCGCCTACCATTCGCGTGTCGGCGCGGTGACGCCGCTGGATGGCGCGTTCCAGCCCCACGCTGAAGCCGACTGCCTGTACCTTCACGATCTCGCCGTATCCGCTCGTGCCAGCGGCCGCGGTATCGGCCCGGCACTGGTACGCAAGAACCTGGAGCAGGCCCGAACCCAGCAACTGCGATATTCGGCGCTGGTCTCGGTTCAGGATTCGGAAGCGTTCTGGACTCGCCTCGGTTACGCCGCACATACCCAACTGGATCAACCGCAGACCAGCAACCTCGCCAGCTATCAGATTCCTGCCGTCTATATGGTGCGTACGCTGCACTGATTCGCACCATATCAGTGCGACCTTCTGGCTAACGCACCACGGCGAGACAGCCGAAGCCCCATTTTCACGCACGCCCCCTTCTGCAACCCGCGTAATAGGCGGTGCGGCAGGTTGGCAAGGGCCTTGCTCTGCTTGTACCTATTGGTACAACCGGAACTGCCCATGCTGGTCATTCATCAACGCACCGCCCCCTGCGCCCACCGCGACGCCGAACTCGAACTGACCTACGAGGCCCGCAGCAAATCGCGGCTGCGCTGCTTCACCACCCAGGGCGAGGAGGTCGGCCTGTTTCTCGAACGCGGCCAGCCGCCCTTGCACGACGGCGAATGTCTGCAGGCGGTGGACGGCCGCATCGTTGCAGTCCGCGCCCGCCCCGAGCAGTTGCTGCACGTGACCTGCGCCAGCGCCTTTGAGCTGACTCGCGCCGCCTATCACCTGGGCAACCGCCATGTTGCCCTGCAGGTCGGCGATGGCTGGCTGCGATTGCTCGACGACTACGTGCTCAAGGACATGCTGCTGCAGCTCGGCGCTCGTGTCGAAGCCATCGAAGCGCCCTTCCAGCCGGAGCACGGCGCCTACGGTGGCGGCCATCACCATTCCCATGCCGGCGAGGCCGAATTCAGCTATGCGCCGCGCCTGCATCAGTTCGGCGTGCGCACGTGAATCCGGCCGCCTTTGCCTTGTTGCGGCTGGCCAGCCCGCAACTGCCCATTGGCGGTTACAGCTACTCCCAGGGCCTGGAACTGGCCGTGGAGCAGAACCTCGTGCACGACGAATCCAGCGCTTGCCGCTGGCTGAGCGATCAGTTGCGGCTCAACCTCTCACGCTTCGAAGCTCCGCTGTTGCTGGCGCATTGCGAAGCAGCCGTGGCGGGCGACTGGGAGGAGCTGGAGCGACTGGCGGCCGTCCATCGTGCCAGCCGCGAGACCCGCGAGCTGCGGCTGGAAGCCCGGCAAATGGGCTATTCGCTAAAGCAGCTGCTAAGCAACCTGCCGGAGCTGGACGCCCCAGCCCGTGCACTATTCCAGCGTGTCAACGAACCCGGTCTGGCATTGGGATGGGCGTTGGCTGCGCGTGCCTGGGGGATTGCGCCCGCAGACGCGCTCGGCGCCTGGCTCTGGGGTTGGCTGGAAAACCAACTGGCGGTGCTGATGAAGACGCTGCCGCTCGGCCAGCAGTCTGCGCAGCGGCTGACCTCCGAGTTGCTGCCGACTCTGCAGCAGGCCCAGCGCGACGCAACCGTTATCGAGCAGGAACACTGGGGCAGTGCGGCTTTCGGCTTGGCCTTGACGAGCATGGCTCATGAGCGGCAGTACAGTAGGTTGTTTCGGTCATGAGCAGGGCGAGTTTCGCTTTGTCGTGCGAGTCTGTTGGAGCGAGCTTGCTCGCTAATGGAGCGCACCCACGTGATGATGGGTTCGGTTGGTCCCAGACCGCCGCATCCTCGTTGACCCTTGATATGGGTCGCCCCTCTGACAACGCTTTGTTGGCTTTGGGTTGGGAATTTCGGGTGGGTAAGCGAGTTGGCCGATGCATTGGTTTCGCTCTGCTGGGCGACTCACTTTTTCCAAACGCCGGACGGCCGGCCCCCAAAAAAGTAAGCAAAAACGCTTGCCCCTGCATCCGGCCCCGGCTGCGCCGGGGTTCCCTCGCTCCATCGCCACTCCGGGGGCCGGCGTACAAGGGCCATCCATGGCCCTATACGCCTCTCGCGGCATCCATGCGTGAAGGGACAGGGGCGTCCCTTCGCGACGACCCCCGGAGTAACACCGGAGGGAGGGTAGTTTTGCGCAGCAAAACCTGGATGCCGGGGTGCGCTTTCTTTTGCTTACTTTTCTTTGCGCAAACAAAGAAAAGTGAGGCGCCGTGCAAGGCGCAACCTGTAGGTGGCGCCGAGGAAAGCGCAGCGCCCTACAACGTCACGTACGCCACCATCGATCCTCCGAACAGCTGCGCCAGAGTCGACAACGGCCTGATGGTTCCCGGACTACAGCTGGGTAACCCATTCCTGGTGCTCTGCGCCTCGCGCCGCGTCACGCCGAGCGTGGCTGCGACCTCCACGCTCCCCCAACGAAGCCCATCCCCTGCCCCACCGGCAGCGGCAGCGGCAGCGGCACGCAACTTCGCATCAACCCCGAGGCAGCCACGCTGCCTTTTAGAGGAGTACACCCATGAGCACCCAACCCCTTCGCATCGGCATCGGTGGCCCGGTCGGCTCCGGCAAGACGGCGCTGACCCTCGCGCTCTGCCTGGCCCTGCGTGAGCGTTACAACCTGGCGGTGGTGACCAATGACATCTACACCCAGGAAGACGCGCAGTTTCTGGTGCGCAACGAGGCCCTGGCGCCCGAGCGCATCATCGGCGTAGAAACCGGCGGCTGCCCGCACACAGCGATACGCGAGGACGCCTCGATCAACCTGGAAGCGGTCGATCAGCTCAATCGGCGCTTCCCCGGCCTCGACCTGATCATCGTCGAATCCGGTGGCGATAACCTTTCCGCCACCTTCAGTCCCGAACTGTCCGACCTGACCATCTACGTAATCGACGTGTCGGCCGGCGACAAGCTGCCGCGCAAGGGCGGGCCGGGCATATGCAAGTCCGACCTGCTGGTGATCAATAAGGTCGACCTGGCGCCCATGGTCGGCGCTTCACTGGATGTCATGGACCGCGACACCCGCAAGATGCGCGGCGACAAGCCATTCGTGTTCAGCAACCAGAAGGTCGGCCAAGGTCTCGACGAGATCATCGCCTTCATCGAGAAACAGGGAATGCTCAGCGCCGCCTGACGGAGAACTCCACGGTTGGCGCAAGAGTCCTCGCGCCTTTGCCGAGCAAACGCCGTTCTACCTGGCTCGTTTACCACGCGCCAGGCAACTCAAGGGAAATCTCATGAAACTACAGAACATCTTTTTCACCGCAGCCGTGCTGCTGAGCCCGACGCTGGCCTTCGCCCATTCCGGCCATGACCACGCAGGCGTGATGTCCGGTATCGCTCACCCGATCTTCGGTCTCGATCACCTGCTGGCAATGGTCGCCGTCGGCCTCTGGGCCGCGCAGCAAACCGGAAAGGCACGCTGGGCGCTGCCGCTGACTTTCGTCGCGACCATGCTGATCGGCGGCCTGCTCGGCTTTTCAGGCATCGAACTGCCGCTGATGGAAACCGGCATTGCCGGCTCGGTGCTGGCGCTCGGGCTGCTGGTGGCATTGGCGGTGCGCCCCTCGCTGGCCGTTGCGGCCAGCCTGACTGCGCTATTTGCCCTCAGCCACGGCGTGGCGCATGGTCTGGAATTACCCGCACTGTCCAGCCCGTGGGGCTATGCCGCAGGATTCGTGGCAGCTACCGCAGCGCTGCATGGCATCGGATATGCCGTGGCCCGCAACCTGCCCCAGGTGGCTGCTCCGCTGGTTCGCATCGCTGGTGCTGTGTCCGCATTGGCTGGCGCCTGGCTGCTGGCAGCGTGAAAAAGCAGCGGCAAGCCTCAAGCGGCAGGTAACGGCGGAAAAACAAAAGCCCGAGTTCACCTCGGGCTTTTCTCTAGCAGCTTGTCGCTTATAACTTGCCGCTGTCCTACCGGAACGGCGGCTCGTCGAAGCTGCGCAGCTTGCGCGAATGCAGCGAGTTGAGCTGGCTGCGCAGGAGGTCGAGCGCGGCGATGCCGATTTTCAAATGTTGGGTGACGGCCCGCTCGTAGAACGCATTCGCCGAACCCGGCAGCTTGATCTCGCTGTGCAGTGGCTTGTCCGAGACGCACAGCAAGGTGCCGTAAGGTATCCGCAGACGGTAACCCTGGGCGGCAATCGTGCCACTCTCCATGTCCACGGCCACGGCGCGCGACAGGTTGATCAGCGGCCGTTCCTGCGCCCAGCGCAGCTCCCAGTTGCGGTCGTCGTAGGTCAGCACGGTGCCGGTGCGCAGCCGCTTCTTCAGCGCCTCGCCTTTGTCGCCTGTCACTTGCGCCGCGGCTTCCTGCAGCGCCTGCTGCACTTCGGCCAGCGCCGGCAGCGGGATGTGCGGGGGCAGCACACGATCGAGAATTCCGTCACGACGCATGTAAGCGTGGGCCAATACGTAGTCGCCGATGGACTGCGACTGCCGCAGCCCGCCGCAATGGCCGATCATCAGCCAGCAATGCGGACGCAGCACGGCGAGGTGGTCGGTGATGTTCTTGGCGTTCGACGGGCCGACGCCGATGTTCACCAGGGTGACGCCGTCGCCGTCTTTGGCCTGCAGGTGATAGGCCGGCATCTGGTAGCGGTGCCAGAGCACACCGCCGATGATCGCCTGTGCCTCGCCCTCGTCCATGCCGCGCTCGATGATGATGTTGCCCGGAAGCACCATGCGCACGAAACGGGTGTCGTCGCGCAGCATGTCGAGGCCATGACGGATGAACTGGTCGACGTAGCGGTGATAGTTGGTCAGCAGGATCCAGGGCTGCACGTGCCGCCAGTCGCTACCGGTGTAATGCACCAGCCGGCGCAGGGAGAAATCCACTCGGGCACCGTCGAACAGTGCCAGCGGATAGGGATCGGCATGTTCCCAGTCATAGAGCCCGTCGGCGATGTCATCGGTGGCGGCGGACAGGTCGGTACTGGGAAATACGCGCGCCAGCTCGGCCGCGGTCACGCCGGTGCCGGCCAGCTCATCGCCCTGCTCGATCACATAGGGGTAGGGAATGGCGCGTTCGCTGATGCCCACTTCGACCTTGACGCCGAAGTCCAGCATCAGCGGTCGCAACTGGTCGAGCAGGTAACTGCGAAAGGCCGCCGGATGGGTCACGGTGACGCTGTAGACGCCCGGAGCCTGCACCTTGGCATACGCTCGAGTGGAGGCCGGCACCTCACCGTGGCATTCGTAGGTCAGGCGCAATTGTGGATAACGGAACAGACTACGTTCTTCGACACCCGGCTCGGTACGGCTGGTGACGTAGCGCTTGAGGGCCCGGTTGAGCGCCACGGTGGCGCACTGGTGGAGTTCAGCAAGGTAGTCCACGGCAGCTTCAGCGCTGGTGGCAATGCGAAAGGTCTCGCCTGCTGGGTTCATGCTGGATTTCCTTGTTCAGTCGTTGGAAACATCTTGCCTGCTGTTCGATGACAGCGGTAGCACCTGATGGCAGACATCATGGGCCGCGGGCCTGGCTCAAGCTTGCGGCGAGCGTCTCGAGTCGTGCCTTCAAAACCGCCTGGCTCGGTGCGGCCGTCAGGCTCAGGCGCAGCGCATTGGGTGCCCCGTGCCCAACGGCGAAAACGTCCGCTGTGGCGGCTTCGACCCCCGCATCGCGGCACAGCGCCAGCAGATCTCGATCATCCGGCAATGGCAGCCACAGATGCGGCGAGGCGCCTGATGAGGCCGATCCAAGCAGTTTCTGCGCCAGCCGCCAACGCCGCGTCATCTGTTCCCGTTGCCAGGCCAGCCGACGCGCCGCGGTGCCGTCCTCGAGCCAGTCACTGCCGATCCGCAGGCATAGCGGCGACAAGGCCCAACTGGTCGCCTGCCTTTCGGGGTCGATACACGAGAGCCACTGGTCCGGGCCGGCAATGAAACCCAGGCGCAAACCTGGCGCCACCGTCTTCGACAGGCTGCTGATCAGCAAGGTACGTTCGGGCAGTGCCGCGGCCAAGGGCGGCTCGTCGCCAAGCGCGCCGTAAATGTCGTCCTCGATGATCAGCAAGCCGCGACGTCGCGCCACGGCGGCGATGGCTTCGCGGCGCTGTGCATTCATGCTGACGGCGGTGGGGTTCTGCATGCACGGGGTCAACACAGCCACGCGCGCCGAGGTGGCACGGGCCTGACGGTCGAGATCGTCCGGCAGGATGCCGAACTCGTCCATCGCCACGCCGTGCAACGGCAGCCGTAATTGACGCCCGGCGGCCTTGATACCAGGGGACGTCAGGGCTTCAACCAGCACCGCCTCACCGGGCTCGCACAGCCCGATCAGCGCGGCGAATACACCCTGCTGCGCCCCCGCACAGAGCAGCACCTGCTGCGGTGGCATTTCAAGCGTCCGATTACGCAACCAGCTACTCACCGCAAGTTGACCGCGCTGCAGGCTACGCGCCGAGGGGTAGCCTTGCAGGCTCGCCAGCGCACCTGTAGCGCACAGTTCCGCCATGCTGCGCTGCATATCGTTATCGTCAGGGTCGAGTACAGGAAGATTGGTCGACAAGTCGACCAGCTCCGGATGCGCCTCCGGCGTTTTCAGTCGGAACAGACTGGCCTCGCGGCTGCTGGCCAGCACATAGGTACCACGCCCTACCTCACCCCCCACGAGATGCCGACGCGCCGCCTCGCGATAGGCTTGCATGGCCGTACTCGGGTTGAGGCCGAGCGCCCAGGCCAGCCGGCGCTGCGGAGGCAGTCGATCGCCCGGTTGCAGCTCGCCCCGTGCAATGGCCGACGCAATGGCATCGACCAGCGCCAGATAGCGCGGTTGATCATTGGTTTCGAGGATGGGTAACCACATTGTCTGCCATGCAATATAAATATTTACCCATACAATGCCGGCCGCCTAGGATCGACGTCAAACCCGTCAAGGAGCTTTCTATGTTCGATCTAGATGCATTACGTCAGGCAGCGCAGCTGATCCACCAGAGCGTACCGCCGACCCCTCAATACGCTTGGCCGTTGCTGGCCGAGCGGCTTGGCTGCGACGTCTGGCTCAAACACGAGAACCACACTCCGGCCGGCGCATTCAAGGTGCGCGGCGGTATCGTCTACGTGAATGAACTGCTCAAGCGCCAAGCGCAAGTGCCGGCGCTGGTCACTTCAACCCGCGGCAATCATGGCATCAGCCTGGCCATGGCCACGCGCAACGCCGGCATGCGTCTGACGGTAGTCGTACCAGAGGGCAATTCTCTGGAAAAGAACGCGACCATGCGCGCCTGTGGCGCCGAGGTCATCGAATACGGTCGCGACTTCGACACGGCCCGCCAGCGGGCCGGTGAACTGGCCGAGGCGAACGGCTGGCACTTCGTCCCGTCGCTGCATCCGGACCTGATCCGCGGCGTCGCCACCTACGCGCTGGAGCTGTTCGAAGCGGTGTCGGATTTACGCCGCGTCTATGTGCCCATCGGCCTCGGTTCAGGGATCTGCGGCATGATCCGCACCCGCGACTTGCTGGGCCTGGATACGGAGATCATCGGCGTGGTCTCCAGCGCTGCCGATGCCTACGCCCAGAGTTTCGAGCAGGGCCGCATCGTCTGTACCGAAACCGCCGACACTTTCGCCGACGGCATGGCCTGCCGTATGCCGTCGCCAGACGCACTGGAGATCATCCGCGAAGGCGCCGCGCGCATCGTGCGAGTCGACGACGCCGAGATCCGCCAGGCCATCGTCGCCCTCCACGAAGACACCCACAACCTCGCCGAAGGCGCCGGCGCCGCCGCGCTGGCCGCGGCCATGCAGGAGAGAGACAGCAACCGTGGCGAGCGCATCGCGGTGGTGCTCAGCGGCGGCAATATCGATCGGCAGCTATTGGCGCATATTCTGGCCGAGCAAGCCCGGGCTGCCGCCTGAGCAGCACGGCCAGCTAATCGATGAACGGCGCACTGCGCGCCAGCAACGCGCTGATATCCAACCCGCGAGGCAGGGTCCCGAAGGCCCGGCCGTGGCCGTCCAGGCGGCTGCTGATGAACGCATCGGAGACGGCACTGTTGCCTGCTTCGAGCAGCAGCTTGGCTTGCAACGCGACGGCCACATCCTCGGTGAGTTGGCGGGCGCGGTACTGGATATCGTCAGTATCAATGAATGCAGCCTGCAGACGGGCAATATGCGCCCGAAGGCGCACGTCGCCATGGCCGTCGCCGAGCTCGGCGAACAGCACGTCGATCACGCCGGGTTCTTTCGACAAGGCGCGCAGCACGTCCAGGCATTGCACGTTGCCCGAGCCCTCCCAGATCGAATTGACCGGCGCCTCGCGGTACAGCCGCGGCATGATGGTTTCTTCGACATAGCCGGCACCGCCCAGGCATTCACTGGCCTCGGCGACCATCGCCGGCGCGCGCTTGCAGATCCAATACTTGCCGATGGCAGTAACCAGCCGGGCAAACTTTTCTTCCTGCTCATCGAAGGGATTGTCTTGCGCGCGCCCCATGCGCAGGGTCAGCGCCAGCGCGGCCTCGCTTTCCAGCGCCAGATCGGCCAGCACGTTCTGCATCAGCGGTTGCTCGGCCAGAACGCGGCCGCCGACCTGGCGATGCGCGCAGTGGTGCATGGCCTGGGTTAGCGCCTGACGCATCAGCGAGCTGGAGCCGATCATGCAGTCGAAGCGGGTCGAGGAGACCATCTCGATGATTGTCGGCACGCCGCGCCCTTCCTCGCCGATCATCCAGGCCAGGGCCCCGCGGTATTCGACCTCGCTGGAGGCGTTCGACCAATTGCCCAGCTTGTTCTTCAATCGCTGGATGTAGAACGGGTTACGGCTGCCATCGGGGCGGTGGCGCGGCAATAGGAAGCACGACAGGCCCTTGTCGGTTTGCGCCAAGGTCAGGAATGCATCGCACATGGGGGCCGAACAGAACCACTTGTGCCCCACCAGCTCGTACAGCTGGCCCGGACCGCTTGCGCCGACGGCCTGGGCGCGGGTGGTGTTGGCTCGCACGTCGGTGCCGCCCTGCTTTTCGGTCATGGCCATGCCGATGGTCACGCCGCTTTTCTGCTCCATGGGCAGGTTGCGCGGGTCGTATTCGAGGCTGAGGATTTTGGGTAACCAGTGCTCGCTGACGCCGGGCTGCAGGCGCAAGGCAGGCACGCTGGCATAGGTCATGGTCAACGGGCAGCTGGTGCCTGACTCGGCCTGGTTGTGCAGATACATCAATGCCGCACGGGCGACCTGGGCACCCGGCTGAGGGTCGGTCCAGGGCAGCGAGGGTATGCCGTGGACGATCGCGGTGCGCATCAGTTCGTGATAGGCCGGATGGAACTCCACCAGATCGATGCGGTGTCCGTAGCGGTCGTGGCTCTTAAATACCGGTTTGTTTTCATTGGCGAGAAAGCCCGCAACCATCAACGGACCGCCCGCCAGGGCGCCATAGGCATCCAGCCGCGACTCGGCCCAGCCACCCTTGTAACGCCGCACCCACTCCTGCAATGGCAGGTCGAGGCGGTACAGGTTGGTACCGTCCAGCGGCGGGACCTGGTTCAGCACCTCGTGGGTTTCGGCGTATTGATGCAGGCTCATGGTGGTCTCCTTGGCAGGCGAAAGCGGCGATCGACCCAGCTGAAGACACACTGCGGTGATTTCGAGGATTACCTCTTCGCCGTCTGGACATCGCCGGGCCGACTCGGCTCGTCTCTCGCGACGAACCGCGAGATAAAGTGAAGCACGCATGATTGCGTTGAAAAAGTGTGGTTTCGGCCAAAACCTGCGCATCGCGATAGGGTATCGGTGGCTGGAGATGGGCGCCCGCCCGCCGCTGCCTAGGGCAGAGCCGAACGGGGCGTTAAAGCAGGCGGAGCGGCAGGCGCACTGAGAAACGGCTACCGCGGCCAGGATCGGAATGGTGCGAGATGTCTCCACCCTGTAGCTTGACCAGCTGTCGGCATAGCGAAAGGCCGATGCCCAGACCGCCGTGTTGCCGGGTCATGCTGCCGTCCAACTGGCGAAAATGCTGATACAGCGAGTCATTGATCGACGCTTCGAAGCCGGCACCGGTATCGATCACATCCGCCTCAAGCACGAATCGGGACTCTGCCTCTTCATGCCCGCTCAGTGCCAGAACCACGCGTCCTTGCCGAGTGAATTTGATGGCATTGTCCAGCAGATAACCAAGGCTTTGCTTCAGCTTGGCGGCATCGCCCTCCAGCATATCGGGCAAATGGCTGGCGATTTCGAGCTCGAAGCTCAATCCACGCACCGCAGCTCGAGCGCCATAGATAACGTACAGCTCGTCGATGATTGCCCGCAGCCTGAACGGCTTGCTGCGCACTTGAAGCTTGCCCGCCTGCAGCTCGGTCAGCGCGAGAATATCGTTGACCAGGCGCATCATCTCGCGCGCCGAGCTGGTCGCGATGCGCTGGTACTGGTCGAGCTCGCCGCTCAGTTCCAGCGTCTGCATGAGCTCAAGACTGCCCAATACGCCATGCATGGGCGTGCGCAATTCGTGGGTAACGTTGGCCAGGAACTGGTCCTTCAGGCGGTTGCTTTCGGCCAGCTCGCGGTTCAGCTTTTCCAGTTTGCGGCCGGTCTCCTGCAGCATCATGGCGCGCTCTTCGCGCATCGCGTTGATGCGGTCGGCCAGCGCCAGCGACAACAGAGCGACCTCTATGGCCGAACCGATCTGCCCGGCATACATGGTGAAAAAGTTATGTGGCAGATAGCCGAGGACCATCAGCGTGTTGATCTGCGCCCCGATCAGAAAGGTCGTCCAGGCGAACATGAAGTAACGCGCCACACGCATCCCGCGGTACCAGGCGACGCTGCCGGCGATGAAGATCACCAAGATGAACCAGAGCGCCAGAAAGGTGGCCAAACGCAGAGACAGGGCGTAGCTGGAGGTGACCGACAGCACCATGGTCACCGCCCCGAGCACCATCAGCGCGAGCAGGATACGGTCGATCCAGGGACTGTGCTCGCGGGTATGCAGAAAGCTGCGGGCGAACTGACAACCAAAAAGACCCGCTGCGCCAATAAGCAACGGCGTGGAAGCATTGGCCCACCATGGCGACCCGGGCCAGAGATATTGCACCCCCAGACCGTTGACCGAGACCTGATACAGACCAAACGAACCGATATAGAGGATGTAGTAAAGGTAGCTGCGATCACGCACGCTGAGGTAGATGAATAGGTTGTAGATCAGCATCACCAACAGCACGCCGTAGATGATGGCCAGTACATAGATGTGGGCCGACTGCTCCTCCAGATAAGCCACCGGCTCCCACAACGTCAGCGGCACCTGGATCGACCCCTGGCTTTCCAGCCTCAGATAAATGCGCTGGGGCTGGCTCGGCACCAGCTGCAGCTCAAACAGATGATTGCGTTGCTTGATCTGCCGCTGACTGAACGGCAGCGCGTCACCACTCCGCTGGGCGAGACGGTAGCCACCCTGCGCGTTTGGCAAGTAAAGCTCCAGTAGATCCAGCGGCGGATACGCCAGTTCGAGCCACCAACGGTTGCGTTCATTGGATTGATTGGCTCGGTACAGCAGGTCGACGCGCAACCAGAATGCCGAGCGTGAATAGCCGGCGTTGAGTACGTCGTCCTGATGATCAACGAAACGCCCGGCGGCATCGAGCGCGAGAACGTCCTCGATGGTGGCATCCCGACCGGGATCTTCCAGCACCGCCATGGCGTGCCCAAGCGGCAGCCGTCGGGTGTTCTGGTCGAATTCGATCGCGCTGGCCAAGGATGGCAGTAGACCGAGCATGAGGATGAAAAAATAGCGCATGGCGATGTAAGACCTGCCGGGGCGCGTCAGAGGTTCCAGCGCCCTGATGATTCGCGACCCGCAAAATTGATGGCACTTTAGCATGCCCCAATCAACCCCAACGGCAGGTTCTCTCCGATATCACGACCAATGCGCTCAACCGTCCTCTGCGCAAGCCGCGCGGGGCGATTGATGGTAAGCTCGCCCGCCTGAAAATCGGGCTGTAAGCCCGCGGCCAACTTCATTCAGCCACGCATTCGGGGAACTCATCGATGACCGGCCCTTGCTCCCGCCCTGTCGTTCTATGCCTTTCCGGCCACGACCCGAGTGGCGGCGCCGGACTGCAAGCCGACATAGAGGCGCTGATCGCTCAGGGTTGCCACGCCGCCCCGACTGTCACCGCGCTGACCGTGCAGGATACCGTCGACGTCAGCGATTTCCGTGTACTCGATCGCGATTGGGTGCTCGCCCAGGCCTATGCCGTTATCGCCGACCTGCCGATTGCCGCCGTCAAGCTGGGCATGCTCGGTTCGGTAGAAATGGTCGAGACGGTACTGGAAATCATGAAGCAACTGCCCGGCGTACCGCTGGTCTGCGATCCGGTGTTGCGTGCCGGAGGTGGTGGCGCACTGGGCAAAGACGAGGTTGGCTATGCCATGCGCGAGCGCCTGTTTCCGGCTGCTACCCTCGCCACGCCGAACCTGCCTGAAGCGCGGATACTCGCCGAACTGCCCGAGGGCAGCGCCGACCAGTGCGCCGAGAGGCTATTGCCCTATATTCGTCACCTGCTGATCACCGGAGGCCATGGCGACGAAACGGAAGTGCACAATCGCCTGTACTCCCGCGACGGTGGTCGACACGATTTCAGCTGTCAGCGCCTGCCGGGCAGCTACCACGGCTCCGGCTGCACCCTGGCTAGCGCCCTGGCCGGTCGCCTGGCGCTCGGTGAAGTGCTCGCCAGTGCTGTGAAGTCCGCTCTCGATTACACCTGGCGCACGCTGCGAGACGCCGAAGCACCTGGTCGCGGACAGTACATCCCCCGTCGCCTACCGCTGGATCTGGCCTGACTGGAGTGCTGCACATGAAAGACAACCCTTTGCGCGGCCTCTACGCCATTACTGACAGTAAGTTGTTGGCCGACGGGCGCCTGCTGCCCTACGCCGAAGCGGCACTGAAGGGCGGCGCAAGGCTGCTGCAATACCGCGACAAATCTGACGATGACCGGCGCCGTCTGCGCGAGGCCGAGGCCCTGCGCGAACTCTGTGAGCGCCACGCGGCACAATTGATCATTAATGACGACGCAGAACTGGCGGCACGCCTGGGCGTTGGCCTGCACCTGGGCCAGGAAGACGGTTCGCTCTCGGTGGCCCGCGCCTTGCTGGGCCGTAAAGCCATCATCGGGGCGACCTGCCATGCCCGCCTGGATCTGGCTGAACAGGCCATTGCCGAAGGTGCCAGCTATGTCGCCTTTGGCCGATTCTTCGATTCCAACACCAAACCCGGCGCCCCGGCCGCCACCCCGGAGATGCTAGAACAGGCACGTCAACGCTTCACCCTGCCTATCACCGTGATCGGCGGCGTGACCCTGGAAAATGCTCCAGGCCTGATCGCTCGCGGCGCCAGCCTGGTCGCGGTGGTGCATGCGCTGTTCGCGGCCGAGTCGGCCAGCGAGGTCGAGCGTCGCGCACGCGCGTTCAGTGAGTTGTTCGTCGGCGTCTGACCGATGTCATGGCAGGCCCTGCCGCACCCGTCCAAGCTGCATTTTTTGCTTTCCTGAGAGGCCCCTCATGTCCCGTTCCGAAACACTTTTTGCCAGCGCCCAGAATCACATCCCGGGCGGCGTCAACTCCCCGGTGCGCGCATTCCGGAGCGTTGGCGGCACACCGATATTCCTCAAGCACGCCGAAGGCGCCTATGTCACGGACGAAGACGACCGGCGCTATGTGGACTACGTAGGCTCCTGGGGCCCGATGATTCTCGGCCATAGCCATCCCGACGTCCTCGACGCGGTACGCAGTCAACTGGCGCATGGCCTGTCCTATGGCGCGCCGACTGCGATGGAAACCGAAATGGCCGAACGGGTCAGCAGCCTGGTCCCGTCGATGGAAATGATGCGCATGGTCAGCTCGGGGACGGAGGCGACCATGAGCGCCATTCGCCTGGCCCGGGGCTATACCGGCCGCGACAGCATCATCAAGTTCGAGGGTTGCTATCACGGTCATTCCGACAGCCTGCTGGTCAAAGCCGGCTCCGGTGCATTGACTCAAGGCGTGCCCAGTTCCGCGGGCGTGCCGGCAGCGTTCGCCAAACACACGCTGACCCTGCCGTTCAACGATCTGGCCGCGGTCGAGCAGATGCTTGCAGAGGTCGGCAGCGAAGTCGCGTGCATCATTGTCGAGCCGGTCGCCGGCAACATGAATTGTGTCCCGCCAGCGCCCGGTTATCTGCAGGGGCTGCGCGAGCAGTGCGACAAGCACGGCGTGGTGCTGATTTTCGATGAAGTGATGACCGGCTTCCGCGTCGCGCTCGGCGGCGCCCAGGCTCACTATGGCGTGACTCCGGATCTGACCACCTTCGGCAAGATCATCGGTGGCGGCATGCCGGTCGGCTGCTTTGGCGGCAAGCGCGAAATCATGGAACGCATCGCCCCGCTGGGCCCCGTCTATCAGGCCGGCACACTGTCCGGCAACCCGCTGGCGATGGCTGCCGGCCTGACCACGCTGAAGCTGATCAGCCGCCCCGGTTTTCACGCCGAACTCACGTACTACACCACGTCCATGTTGCAGGGCTTGAAAGAGCGCGCAGCGGCGGCTGGGATTCCTTTCGTCACCACCCAGGTCGGCGGCATGTTCGGCCTGTATTTCAGCGACGCGGAAGATATCGTCTCCTTCGAGGACGTGATGGCCAGCGACGCCGAGCGCTTCAAGCAATTCTTCCACCTGATGCTCGAAGGCGGCGTCTACCTCGCACCCAGCGCGTACGAAGCGGGCTTTACCTCCATTGCCCACGGTGACAAGGAGCTTCAGCTGACGCTCGATGCCGCCGAGCGCGCTTTCGCTAGACTGAAGTGAGCCCAATGCCCGAGCTGTTGCAAGCCACGCTGCTGACGTTGGCCGCACTGGCCAGCGCGATTTGGATCGGTACGGCCCGCCGCGGTTATGGCGAGCCGGACCAGCCCGCCCTGTTTTGCGCGCTGCTCGCCTTCAGTCTGGCAGCCGGAAGCGGGGCCTGCGCCGCAGCAAGACTGTCGATCGGCCTCGATACCCTCGAAGCCGAACGTTGGCTGATGCAAGCAACCCTGCTGCTAGGGCTACCGCTGGTCGGAGTGGTGGCGCTGACTCTGAGCCGCAGATGGATCTGGAGCCGGCCGACATGGGGGCGAATAGTGATCGGCCTGTGCGCCTTCTTCGAACTCGCCCGGCAGCTTGGCTGGAGCGCACCTTACGCGCTCACGCTGGGCCTGCTCAGCGCTTTGCTGGTAATTTATGCGGGCTTGCTGCACTGGCCCGCGCGTCTGCAGACCAGTGCTGGCGTGGCCAGCGGGGCTCTGATACTGGCCTTGCAGCCCTGGGGCGGTTTGTCGATCGGGCCCAATCCTCTCGGCCCCTATCAGCAATTTTGGCTCGCATTGGCCTGCCCGATCATTGCCTGGTTATTACTCAATCTGCCGGGTAATTTGCGCGAGGCAAACAGGGCACCCGCATAAAAGCCGAACACGCCTCATCAAAGCCTTTGTAAGCGGACAGCTGCTTATCCATAATGTGAACGTCGGCTCGTTTTCGCCGGTCCTTCAGCCACCGCCCTGCTCTTCGAGGCGCCTTGACCCATGATTCGCACCGGCCGCAGCCTCGCCCTTGGCTGCCTGCTGCTTCTCACGCCCCTGCTCGCCACTGCGGGAGGCAACTCGCTGCTGATTCCGGCAACTTCCCGCTGTGCGCTCAATACCGTCCCGGAAGCGATGCGTGAAGCCCTGCGCGCATGCGAGCAGGCCGCCAGCGAAGGTGATGTACAAGCCGCCTATGAACTCGGTGAGTACCATTACGACGGCCGCCGCACGCCTCGTGACCCGAGCAAAGCGCTGCACTGGTTCGAGCAAGCCTCGCTGAAGGGGCACGCGCTGGCCCAGCATCGACTCGGCGTGATGTTCTTTCGCGGCGAAGGCGTACCGGCGAATAACATTCAGGCCTATGTGGTATTGAAGATGTCCGCAGTCAACGGCGAGGAGGACGCGCTGGATACAGCCGATCGCGTTTCTGCGCAGATGCGCCGCGACGAACTGGAGATCGCTACTCAGGTACTCGGACAGATCTTTCGCGACTACCTGATGGATCTACAAACTGCCGGCGAAAACGCACCGTCAAGGCAGTAACGGTTTTAAGGCTGAACAGTCTCAGCGCTTGCGCGCCCTGCCGATCATTTCAATTCCAGGCCGCTTTCTTCGCCCAGCTTCCCACTCTTCGGCGCTTTTATCGGCTTTACGGCTTTCGCTTTTATCGTCCTCGTCCTGGCCGTATAATCGCCGGTCATTTTTTGCACAACGCCGGCCCGTAACATGACCCGCAAGCTCTATATCGAAACCCATGGCTGCCAGATGAACGAGTACGACAGCTCGCGCATGGTGGATCTGCTGGGCGAGCAGCAACCTCTCGAGATCACCTCGAATCCGGCGGAAGCCGACGTGATCCTGCTCAACACCTGTTCGATTCGTGAAAAAGCGCAGGAGAAGGTGTTCTCGCAGCTGGGTCGCTGGCGTGAATTGAAGCTGGAAAACCCGCAGCTGGTGATCGGTGTTGGCGGCTGCGTGGCGAGCCAGGAAGGCGCGGCGATCCGCGACCGTGCGCCCTACGTGGACGTGGTGTTCGGCCCGCAAACCCTGCACCGTCTGCCGGAAATGATCGACGCGGCACGCACCACGAAGAAGCCACAGGTTGATATCTCCTTTCCGGAGATCGAAAAATTCGACCGCCTGCCCGAGCCCCGTGTAGACGGCCCCACGGCCTTCGTCTCGGTCATGGAAGGCTGCAGCAAATACTGCACTTTCTGCGTCGTGCCCTACACCCGCGGCGAGGAAGTCAGCCGGCCATTCGATGACGTGCTCGCCGAGGTGATCCACCTGGCCGAGAACGGCGTGCGCGAAGTCACTCTGCTCGGTCAGAACGTCAATGGCTACCGCGGCGCCACCCATGACGGGCGAACCGCCGATCTCGCTGAACTGATTCGCGTGGTGGCAGCCGTCGACGGCATCGACCGGATTCGCTACACCACCAGCCATCCGTTAGAGTTTTCCGATGCATTGATTCAGGCCCACGCCGAGGTGCCGGAACTGGTGAAATATCTGCATCTGCCGGTGCAGGCGGGCTCCGATCGCGTATTGGCCGCCATGAAGCGCAACCATACGGCGCTGGAATACAAGTCGCGCATTCGCAAGCTGAAAGCAGCAGTGCCGGACATCCTGATCAGTTCGGACTTCATCGTCGGCTTCCCTGGCGAAACCGAGAAGGACTTCGAACAGACCATGAAACTGATCGAGGATGTCGGCTTCGACTTTTCCTACTCCTTCGTCTACAGCTCGCGGCCCGGCACGCCGGCGGCGGACCTGGTCGACGAGACCCCTGACGGGGTCAAGAAGCAGCGTCTGGCAATCCTGCAACAACGCATCAACCAGCAGGGCTTCGAGAATAGCCGGCGAATGGTCGGTACCCAGCAGCGCATTCTCGTCACCGACTATTCTAAAAAAGACCCTGGCATGCTTCAGGGTCGCACCGAGCACAACCGGATCGTGAATTTCCGCTGCGATAATCCACGGTTGATCGGCCAGTTTGTCGAGGTGCACATTGACGATGCCCTGCCGCACTCATTGCGGGGCACCTTGCTTGAGCAAGTCACAAGCTGAGCAGAACGGCACGACGGCTGTCGCTCGGACGAGCGGCAGCCGCACGCTAACCTCGGATTGCCAGGGCCGGCACGCCGCTGCTTTTTTTGCCGCACGGCGCTATCCTCACTCTATCTTTATGCAGAGCAGGTCAATCAAAAGCCCTTGAACGCCCCCATAGAACCTCATCGTTTTACCCTTGAACCCTTTGAAGCCAACCGCTTCGCCAATCTTTGCGGCCAGTTCGACGAGCATTTGCGCCTGATCGAACAACGCTTGGAATTGGAAATCCGCAACCGTGGCAACCAGTTCGAGCTGATCGGTCCAGCCGATGTCACCCAAGCGGCAGAACACCTGCTGCGCCGCCTGTACCGCGAGACGAAGAGCAACGAGCTCTCGCCAGACATGGTTCACCTGTTCCTGCAGGAATCGGCCATGGAGGAGCTGAACAACTCGTCCACCACGCCGAACATTTCGCTGCGCACCCGTAAAGGCAATATCCGCCCACGCGGCGCCAATCAGCAGCGTTACGTGCAGTCGATCCTCGACAACGACATCAACTTCGGCATTGGCCCGGCCGGTACAGGCAAGACTTATCTGGCCGTCGCCTGCGCCGTCGACGCACTGGAGCGCGAGCAAATCCGACGCATCCTGCTGGTACGCCCGGCCGTGGAGGCCGGGGAAAAGCTCGGCTTCCTGCCCGGCGACCTGGCTCAGAAGATCGACCCCTATCTGCGCCCGCTCTATGACGCCCTTTATGAAATGCTCGGTTTCGAGCACGTGGCGCGGCTGATCGAAAAGCAGGTGATCGAGATTGCACCGTTGGCTTATATGCGCGGGCGGACCCTGAACAACAGCTTCATCATCCTCGACGAGAGCCAGAACACCACGCTGGAACAGATGAAGATGTTCCTTACCCGTATCGGCTTCGGCTCCACGGCCGTGATTACTGGTGACATCACCCAGGTCGATCTGCCGCGCGGTACCAAAAGCGGCCTGGCCCATGTGATCGAGGTACTCAAAGACGTCAATGGCATCAGCTTCATGCACTTCAAGCCCAAGGACGTGGTGCGTCACCCGTTGGTGCAGCGCATCGTCGAGGCTTACGAGGCCTTCGAAGACCGCCAGCCCCAGGCTGGCAAACGCAGCGCTGCGGAAAGTCGCGATGATTGAGCTGGATGTGCAGTGCGCTAGCAACGGCGCGCTGCCTGACGAAGCGGACCTGCGGCGCTGGTGTGAACTGGCACTGCGTCAGCGCACCGCTGATTCCGAGCTGACCATTCGCCTGGTGGACGAACCCGAGGGCCGCGAGCTGAACCGCACCTGGCGGCAGAAGGACTACGCCACCAATGTGCTGTCCTTCCCGGCGGACGTACCGGACGGACCGGGCGGCGTTCCGCTGCTGGATATCCCGCTGCTGGGCGACCTGGTGATCTGCGTACCGGTGGTCGAACGCGAGGCGGCCGAACAAGGCAAGGCGCTGCCGGCCCATTGGGCGCATCTGGTCATTCACGGCTGCCTGCACCTGCTCGGTTACGATCACCTCGAAGACGACGAAGCCGAAGAAATGGAAAACCTCGAGCGTCAACTGATGGCGGAACTGGGGCACTCCGACCCCTACGCCACCGAATAGCCCGAACGGGCAACTGCAAGGACCATTGAGTCAAAAACATGAGCGAAGACCGATCGAGCAACGGGCAAAAGTCCTGGTTTGGGAAAATCACCCAGGCTTTTGCCCATGAGCCGAAAAATCGTGAGGAGCTGCTGGAAGTACTGCGCGGCGCCCACCAGAACAAATTGCTGGACAACGAAGCCCTGGCGATCGTCGAAGGCGCCATTCAGGTGGCGGATCTGCAAGTCCGCGACATCATGGTGCCGCGCTCGCAGGTGATGAGCATCAGGGCCGACCAGTCACCGAAAGAGTTCCTGCCGGCCATCATTTCCGCCGCACACTCGCGTTACCCGGTGGTCGGCGACAGTCTCGACGAGGTCATCGGGGTGCTGCTGGCCAAGGATCTGCTGCCGCTGATCCTGCAGGGCGACCAGCAGCCTTTCGATATCAAGGACCTGCTGCGTCCGGCCACCTTCGTTCCCGAATCCAAGCGCCTCAATGTGCTGCTGCGCGAGTTCCGCGCGAACCACAGCCACATGGCGATCGTCATCGACGAATACGGCGGCGTTGCCGGGCTGGTGACGATCGAAGACGTGCTCGAGCAGATCGTCGGCGATATCGAGGACGAACATGACATCGAGGAAGACAGCTATATCCGCCCGTTGCCCAGCGGCGACTTCTTGGTCAAGGCACTGACGCCGATCGACAGCTTCAACGAGTTCTTCGACAGCGAATTCCCCGACGAAGAATTCGATACGGTGGCCGGCCTGGTGATGAGCACCTTCGGCCATCTACCCAAGCGCAACGAGGTTACCGAGATCGACGGGTTCCGCTTCCGTGTACTGAACGCCGACAGCCGCCGCGTGCATATGCTGCGCCTGACTCGTACTGAGCCGGAAAGCCGCTAGGCTCCCTGCCGGCGCAGCGAAACCTTCGGTAGACTCGTCCGCTCCGTATTCCCGCCGCCGGCCTCCCGTACTGGCGGCGGTCTTTCAAGGAAACCCCATGCGCTGGATTACCCGCCCCGGCTGGCCGGGCAACCTGCTGACGCTTGCCGCTGGCGCCCTGACCACCCTGTCGCTTGCACCCTTCGATATCTGGCCGCTAGCCCTGCTGTCGATCGGGCTGATCTATCTCGGCCTGCGTGAGCTGACCCCGAAACAGGCCGCCGGTCGCGGCTGGTGCTACGGATTCGGCCTGTTTGCCTCGGGTGTCAGCTGGGTTTACGTCAGCATTCATGACTTCGGCGCGGCGCCGCCGATCCTTGCGGGCGCATTGACCCTGGGATTCACCGCCGGCCTAGCCCTGTTCTTCGCCTTGCTCGGCTGGCTGTGGTCGCGCTGGCTGAAGCCAACTGGCGGCGCGCCATTTCGCGCTGCGCTGGTGTTCGCCGCACTGTGGCTCGCGCTGGACGCGCTGCGCGGCTGGGTCCTGACCGGATTCCCCTGGCTTTATGCCGGCTACAGCCAGCTCGAGGGTCCGTTGGCCGGGCTCGCGCCCATTGGCGGCGTCTGGCTGCTCAGCTTCGCCATCGTGCTGAGCGCCGCCCTCCTGGTGGAACTGCCTCGCCTGCGCTCCCACAAGGGTGCGCTGATTGGCTCGCTGTCAATTCTGGTGGTGCTATGGGGCGGCGCGCTGGGCGTCGGCCAGCATGCCTGGACGACCGTCAAGGCCGAGCCGATCACGGTCGCCGCGATGCAGGGCAACGTCGCCCAGAGCATCAAATGGGACCCGAAGAAGCTCGAAATGCAACTGCTGCTCTACCGCGACATGACCTTCCGTAGCCGCCCGGTCGACCTTGTCGTCTGGCCGGAAACCGCGGTACCGATCCTCAAGGAGCAAGCCGAAGGCTATCTGAACATGATGAGCCGCTTCGCCAATGACCGACAGTCAGCCTTGATCACCGGGGTGCCGGTACGCCAGCCCAACGCCGAAGGCGAACTGCGCTACTACAACGGCTTGACCAGTGTTGGCGATGCGAAGGGCACTTACCTTAAGCAGAAGCTGGTGCCCTTCGGCGAATATGTGCCCCTGCAGGACCTGCTGCGCGGGCTAATCGAGTTCTTCGATCTGCCGATGTCGGACTTTGCCCGTGGTACGCCTGAGCAACCCTTGCTACAGGCGAAGGGTTATCGAATCGCGCCCTTCATTTGCTACGAGGTGGTTTATCCGGAATTCGCCGCCAGCCTTGCGGCACAGAGCGACATCCTGCTGACGGTCAGCAACGACGCCTGGTTCGGTCATTCCATCGGACCGCTGCAGCACCTGCAGATGGCACAAATGCGTGCACTGGAAGCCGGGCGCTGGATGATTCGCGCGACCAATAACGGCGTCACCGTGCTGATCGACCCGCAGGGGCGCATCACCGAGCAGGTGCCGGCGTTCGAAGAAACAGTCCTCTACGGGGAAGTCACGCCCATGCAGGGGCTGACGCCGTACCTGCAATGGCGCTCGTGGCCGCTGATTGCGGTCTGTGTGGTGCTACTCGGCTGGGGCGTGATTCGCAGGCGGCATGCCTGACCGCGATTCCCGCCGAGCGACGGTACCTGGTCACTCGGCCTTGTCAGCGTAAAGCAGTGGATATACCAACATTCCCACCGCCTCGTTGAGCAGCAACCCGTTCTGCCAGACGGCTTTCGCTTCCGGCAGCCAGCCGCCAAAGGGCCGGCCGTTGGGTACCCCGACGAAGCCCATGGGCGCGGCAATCACCTGCAAGCCGTTCTGCTCGAAACACCAGCGCGACCTTGGCATGTGCGACGCCGATGTCACCAGGACGATCTGCTCGACCCCGGCGGCCTTGAGCAACTCAGCGCTGTACCGTGCGTTCTCCCAGGTGGTACGGCTGCGCTCTTCGAGCCAGCGCGTCGGGGTGGAGAAATCACGCTTCAATACCTCGGCTGCCAGCAAGGCTTCGCTCGGCGGCTGGCCATAGTGCAATCCGCCGCTGGCCAGGATCGGAAGGCCCGATGCCTTGGCCAACCGCGAGGCGTAACGCAGCCGCTCGAGGGCGATATGGCTGGGTTGATCGGCCTCCCACCCCGGGTCGGCCTGCTCTCGGCCGGCGCCAAGCACCACAATCGCCTGCGCTCGCTGCTCGAGGCCGCTCCACTGCGATCGATCCAGCGCGACTTCGCTTTCGATCATGCGCGCTGCCCACTCCACCGTGACCGGCAGGCTCATCAGCCACAGCCCTCCAAATCCCAGTACGAAACAGAGCGCGGCCAGCCGCGGCGCTCGACGCCTAAGCCACCAGGCGGCGAGCAACAGCAATAAAAGGCCGCCCGGCGGCAGCAGCAGTTGCTTGAAGAAATAGCGAATCGGCATGGGCAGCTCCGGTAGATCGGTCGCTGCACTTTACCTGTCAGGGCGTCCGCTTGTCGGCAGCAAGGACGCCGTCAATGCTTTGGGTAGGTATGCAATCGCTGCCTCGCACGGAGCAGTTGAGAGCCACAGGCCGAACAGGCGACCGGCCCCGCCCCTTCCGGCCAACTTACACTGGCGCCGCAGAGCGCGCAGTTCATCGCCTGCTGCAGCGACAACGGCGCCTGCTTACTCCGTTTGCCCGGATGAGGATGATGGCGTAGCACATTGCGCAGTGCCGGGCGCGTCGCCTGGCGCACCAACTGCGCCTGTTCCTCGGCAGCTGCGTGCCAGCCCGACAGCCATTGTGAATCCTGCTGCAGGTAGGCGCGGATCAGATCGAACTCCGCCGGCGTCAGTCCGGCGACTTCCAGCTCGGTCGTCGTGCCGGAATCATTACCCGCGGTTCGCTCCGCCTCTTCCAGCGCTACCGTCAGCCGTTGCAACACCCGTCCGTAAAGGTTGCCCTCATCTACTTGGCGCTCTTTACCCATGATTCACCTCTTCGTTCGTCCCGCCCCCTGTACAAGCGTAGCTCAGACTCGAACGACAACGATGCCCGCGACCAACGGGGCCGTGTAGCGCCGGCAAATCAGGTTTCCCTCGGTCACGGGGGGTCATGTATGCTACGGCGCTTCCATGCTTTCGCATTCAGCCCGTTGCGCCGCCGTCTTCGCCAGGTCTTACCCGGCATTTCCGCAGCCCGTCGCCGCTTCGCGAACAGCCAGCCCCTATTCAACGCCAGTAGCCATGCACGAACAGTATCAGCCCCGCGAAATCGAAGCCGCCGCGCAGTCCCATTGGGACGCGCAGAAATCCTTTGAAGTGAGCGAACAGCCAGGCAAGGACACCTTCTATTGCCTGTCGATGTTCCCCTACCCCAGCGGCAAGCTGCATATGGGCCACGTGCGCAACTACACCATCGGTGACGTGATCGCCCGCTACCAGCGCATGCAGGGCAAGAATGTGCTGCAGCCCATGGGCTGGGACGCGTTTGGCATGCCGGCTGAGAACGCGGCGATGAAGAACAAGGTCGCGCCGGCCAAGTGGACCTACGAAAATATCGACTACATGCGCACCCAGCTGAAAAGCCTGGGCCTGGCGGTCGATTGGACGCGCGAAGTTACCACCTGCAAGCCCGACTACTACCGTTGGGAGCAGTGGCTGTTCACCCGCCTGTACGAAAAGGGTGTGATCTACCGCAAGAACGGCACCGTCAATTGGGATCCGGTCGACCAGACCGTGCTGGCAAACGAGCAGGTCATCGACGGCCGCGGCTGGCGTTCCGGCGCGTTGATTGAGAAGCGCGAAATCCCGATGTACTACTTCAAGATCACCGCCTATGCGGATGAGCTGCTGGAGAGCCTGGACGAACTGGACGGCTGGCCCGAGCAGGTCAAGACCATGCAGCGCAACTGGATCGGCAAGTCGCGCGGCATGGAGATCAGCTTCCCCTACGACGTCGCCAGCATCGGCAGCGAAGGGGTAATGAAGGTCTTCACCACCCGTCCCGATACGCTGATGGGTGCCACCTATGTTGCCGTCGCCGCCGAACATCCCCTGGCGACCCTCGCGGCACTGGGTAATCCGGAGCTGCAGGCGTTTATCGACGAATGCAAGCGTGGCGGCGTCGCTGAAGCCGATATCGCCACCCAAGAGAAGAAAGGCCTCGCCACATCCCTGCGCGTGCAACACCCACTGACCGGCGAGTTGCTGCCGGTATGGGTCGCCAACTATGTATTAATGAATTACGGCGAAGGCGCGGTCATGGCAGTGCCGGCCCATGATGAGCGCGACTTCGCCTTTGCCACCAAATACGACCTGCCAATCAAGCCGGTGGTCCGCACCAGTGCCGGTGACGAGACGCCCACCCCATGGAACGATGCCTACGGCGAACATGGCGAGCTGATCAACTCCGGCGAATTCGACGGCCTGGACTTCGACGGCGCCTTTGATGCCATGGAAGCCGCATTGCAGCGCAGAGGCCTCGGCCAAGCCCGCACCCAGTTCCGCCTGCGCGACTGGGGCATCAGCCGCCAGCGTTACTGGGGCTGCCCGATCCCAATCATCCATTGTCAGAGCTGCGGCGACGTGCCGGTCCCAGAAGACCAGTTGCCAGTAGTCCTGCCCGAGGACGTGGTGCCGGACGGCGCCGGCTCGCCGCTGGCGCGCATGCCAGAATTTTACGATTGCAGCTGCCCGAAATGCGGTGCCGCAGCCAAGCGCGAAACCGACACCATGGACACCTTCGTCGAGTCGTCCTGGTACTTCGCCCGCTATGCATCGCCGCACTATGACCAGGGCATGGTCGATCCTGCAGCAGCCAACCACTGGCTGCCGGTGGATCAGTACATCGGCGGCATCGAGCACGCGATCTTGCACCTGCTCTACGCGCGGTTCTTCCACAAGCTGATGCGCGACGAAGGGCTGGTCAGCTCCAACGAGCCGTTCAAGAACCTGCTGACTCAAGGCATGGTGATTGCGGACACCTACTATCGCACCCTGGAAAACGGCGGCAAGGACTGGTTCAACCCGGCCGACGTCATCGTCGAGCGCGATGCCAAGGCCAAGGTCATCGGTGCCAAACTTGCCAGTGACGGCCTGCCGGTGGAAATCGGCGGCACCGAGAAGATGTCCAAGTCGAAGAACAATGGCGTCGATCCGCAGGCGATGATCGACACCTATGGCGCCGACACCTGCCGCCTGTTCATGATGTTTGCCTCGCCACCAGACATGAGCCTGGAGTGGTCCGACACCGGCGTCGAGGGCGCGAGCCGCTTCCTGCGCCGCGTCTGGCGTCTGGCGCATGCGCATGTCAGCGCTGGCGGCTTCGCCCCGCTGGACATTTCCAGCTTGAGTGATGAGCAGAAAGCCGTACGCCGCGCCATCCACCTGGCCATCAAGCAGGCCAGCCAGGATGTTGGTCAGCACCACAAATTCAACACGGCCATCGCCCAGGTGATGACCCTGATGAACGTGCTGGAAAAGGCCGCAGCCGAAAGCGAGCAGGATCGCGCTTTGCTGCAGGAAGGTCTGGAAACCGTCGCCCTGCTGCTGGCGCCGATCACCCCGCATATCTGCCATGAACTCTGGCAGCAATTGGGTAACAGCGGTTCGATCATCGATGCACAGTGGCCGAAGGTCGATGAATCTGCGCTGGTGCAGGACAGCCTGACGCTGGTCGTACAGGTCAACGGCAAGCTGCGCGGGCAGATCGAAGTGCCGGCTAGCGCCTCGCGCGAGGCCGTCGAAGCCAGTGCTCGCGCCAACGAGAACGTGGTGCGCTTCACCGAAGGCCTGACCATCCGCAAGGTCATCGTGGTGCCGGGCAAACTGGTCAATATCGTCGCTAATTGAATTCGCCCTGGCGCGGTGCGCCACGGCTGGCAAGGGGATAACAAGATGATCAAACGCAATCTCGCGGTGGCCGGCCTGGCCCTGCTCCTGAGCGCCTGCGGTTTCCAGCTGCGCGGAACCGGCGACACCAGTTTCGCCCTTGATGAGCTCAACCTTGAGGCCCGCGACAGCTATGGCGAGACTGCGATGCAGCTCGAAGAGCTACTCAAGGACAACGGCGTACGCGTCTCTCCGAGCGCGCGCTACACCCTGGATCTGGTAAGCGAGCAGACCCGCCAGCGCACCGCCAGCTATACGACTGCGGCGCGCAGTGCCGAATACGAACTGTCCAGTGTGCTCGATTACGAATTCCGCGGGCCGCAGAACACCGTTCTGATGCAGGACAGCGTCGAAGTGCAGAAAGTCTATGTACACGACAGCAGCAACCTCATCGGTTCCGATCAGGAAGCCGGCCAGCTTCGCCAGGAAATGCGCCGCGAACTGCTGCAACAGCTGAGCATGCGTATCCGCAGCATCACGCCGGCAGAGCTTGACCGACTTCAACAGACTGCCGAAGCCAAGAAGCGCGCAGAAGCCGAGGCCATCGAAGCGCAGATGCGCGAACAGAGCCAGCGGCCAATGCAGTCTCCAATCGAACTTCCAATCCAGTGATGAAAAGGTAGCCACCACTGGTGGCTACCGCCTCCCAAACGCATGAAGCTCCCCCCCGCCCAACTCGCCAAGCATCTGCAAGGATCGCTAGCACCCGTCTACGTGGTGAGTGGCGATGAGCATCTGCTTTGCCAGGAAGCCTGCGATGCCATCCGCGGCGCCTGCCGCCAGCAGGATTTCACCGAGCGTCAGGTGCTCAACGTGGAGACCGGCTTCGACTGGGGGCAACTCATCGAAGCCGGCGCCAGCCTTTCGCTGTTTGCCGAGCGACGCCTGCTGGAGCTGCGCATCCCCAACGGCAAGCCTGGCGACAAGGGCGCCGCCGCACTGATCGAGTATCTCGCACGTCCCGCCGAGGACACCGTGCTGCTGATCAGCCTGCCAAAGCTCGACGGCAGTGCGCAAAAAACCAAGTGGGCCAAGGCGCTGATCGATGGCAAGCAGGTCCAGTTCCTGCAGATCTGGCCCGTGGACGCACAGCAGTTGCCGCAATGGATTCGCCAGCGCCTGTCGCAGGCCGGACTTGCCGCCGAGCAGGACGCCGTGGAGCTGATTGCTGCGCGTGTCGAGGGCAACCTCCTGGCGGCCGCACAGGAGATCGAAAAGCTCAAGCTCCTCGCCGTAGATGGTCAGGTGACGGCCGAGACCGTGCAGGCGGCCGTCGCCGACAGCGCTCGCTATGATGTTTTCGGCCTGATCGATGCAGCGCTGCTGGGCCAGCCCGAGCACATCCTGCAAATGCTCGCAGGCCTGCGTGGCGAGGGTGTCGAAGCGCCCGTTATTCTCTGGGCCGTGGCTCGCGAGGTTCGCCAATTGGCCAATATTGCCCAGCAGTACAGCCAGGGCGTACCACTCGATCGCGCCTTCAGCCAGGCCCGCCCTCCAGTGTGGGACAAGCGCAAGCCGTTGGTCAGCAAGGCCCTGCAACGCCACGATGCGGCGGGCTGGCAACGCCTGCTGATGGACTCTCAGCGCATCGACGAGCAGATCAAAGGCCAATCCGAAGGTGATCCCTGGATCGGCCTGACGGATCTCTGTCTTCAGCTGAGCGGACGACGGATCGGGCTGTAGCGCTTATCGCAGTCGCTGTGCTGCCATAGCTCCTGGACATATTTCGTACAACCCTTATGATCCCCCGGCTCGATCATGGGCAATCAGGAGGGTAGATGATGAGCAAACAACGAAAACGGCCAAACAAGGCTAAATCAGTGGTGGCGCAACCCTTGTTTCGCAGCCGCCAGGAGCAACCGAAAAAAGGCAAAGGCAGCTACCGCCGCGAAGCCTCCCAGTCGACAAACTGGGAGGCTTCGGTCCTTCTGGCGGCTTGAAAAGCCAAGCAAATCAAAGCGTGTTAATGTCACGTGCCGTTGACCTGCCGAGAGTGGCGCATGCTTTACACCTTCGTTCCCATATTGCTGCTGCGTACCCTGATTGCCGGATCAGCCCTGAGCATCATGGTCGCTTGCGCCGCCGAGCCCGTCACGCCGGGCCAGCCTTTGCCGGCCAGCTCTGGGCGCACCTCGAGCGAGTGGTCCGAAATCGCACCATCGCCGCAAAGCTTCACGCAATGGCGCGACACATTTCGCAGTGAAGCCCTTCAGGCGGGGATCTCCGCCCAAGTGTTCGACCGCGCCTTCGCAGGGGTAACGCCTGATCCGAGCGTTATCATCGCCGATCGCAGTCAGCCCGAATTCACTCGACCGGTCTGGCAGTACCTGAACGGCGCCCTTTCCCGACAGCGGGTCGATGGCGGTAAACAACTGCTGAACCAACACGAAGCGACGCTGGACGACATAGAGAAGCACTACGGCGTCGACCGCAATACCCTGGTGGCGATTTGGGGGCTGGAAAGCAGCTTCGGGAAGATCGTAGGTGACAAGGGCGTTATCCGCTCGCTGGCCACACTCGCGCACGAAGGGCGACGACCCGGCTTCGCAAAAAGCCAGCTGCTGGCAGCCCTGGAGATCCTTGACCACGGCGATGTCACCGCTGATCAACTTCGCGGCTCCTGGGCGGGCGCCATGGGGCAGACGCAGTTCATTCCGACCACCTATAACACCCACGCGGTGGATTTCGACGGGGATGGCCGCCGAGATATCTGGAACAGCTCGGCCGATGCACTGGCCTCAGCCGCCCATTATCTGCAGGCCTCCGGTTGGAAGGCTGGGCAGCCCTGGGGCTTCGAAGTCAGGCTACCGGACGGATTCGACTATGCCCTGGCCGACAGTAACATCCGCAAGCCATTGGACGAGTGGCGCCGCCTAGGTCTGAGCGAATTGCCGGCAGGCATGGATGAGACGAGCGCAACCCTGTTGCTTCCTGCGGGTTATCGCGGCCCCGCGTTCCTGGTGCTGGATAATTTCCGGGCTATCTTGCGCTACAACAACTCGTCATCCTATGCGCTGGCGATCGGCCTGCTGTCCGAGCGCTTCGCCGGTGCTGGCAAGGTGCGCGCAAGCTGGCCGCAGGATGAACAACCCCTTAGCCGTTCCGAGCGTCTTGAGCTGCAGGAGCGCCTGTCGAATCAAGGCTTCGACCCAGGCACTGCAGACGGCATCATCGGCGCCAACACCCGCAATGCCATTCGTAGTTTCCAGCAACAGTTGGGTTGGCCTGCCGATGGTCATCCGACGCAAGAATTGCTGGGACGGCTGCGGGCAGAGCCTTAACGAGCATGCATGGTCGAACCGTTCGGCCATGCTCTGCCCCAAGCCGTCGATCTCCGCAGGCAGGGCACGCAGCTTCGTCGGGCCATCCCTGATAGGCATTGCTTCCTTCTGATAGTGCATGTGAAGTACCGGCCGGTAAGTGAGCTGGGCATGAATGCGGCTTACACATCGACCAGCCCCACGGCCGCAGGATGCTGACAACAATACCTCGCAGGATGCGCGGCGCTCACTGTAATGCCGGCCCTGCAGCATCTCGCCAGCCAGTTGCAAGTTGAACCCCCGCGCCCGCTCGGCGGCTGGCCGCCAGCCTGGGCCGCACGGCAGTAGACGGACTGAACGGTCAGTGCCTGTGATAAACTGCGCGGCGGCCAAAAGCCGCCTCGTCCACGGAGTCTCTAGCGGAGCCCAGATTGCCGATGTCCGATATCTCCCAACCCAAAACTGTTGCTAGCGGCGATAAATTCCGCACCACCCAGGGCATCACCGCGATCAAGGACGGGCAGAAACGCCGCGCCTCAAGCGAACCCCAAGTGTTCGAACCCAAGCCCAAGTGGCTGCGGGTCAAGGCACCCAGCGGCAGCCGCTTCGAAGCGGTCAAGCGCAATGTCGGCGAACACCGCCTGAGCACCGTATGCCAGGAATCCCACTGCCCAAACATCGGCGAATGCTGGTCCAACGGCACTGCCACCATCATGCTGATGGGCTCGGTATGCACCCGCGCGTGCCGCTTCTGCGCGGTGGATACCGGCAATCCCAACGGCTGGCTGGATAAAGAGGAGCCACAAAACACCGCTAAATCAGTGGAGCTGATGGCGCTGCGCTATATCGTACTGACCTCGGTGGACCGAGACGACCTGGACGACGGGGGGGCCGCACACTACGCCGCCTGTGTGCGCGCCATCAAGGAGCGCACTCCGCAGGTGGTGGTAGAGGCCCTGACCCCGGACTTCGACGGCGATCTGCAAGCCATCGAACGCGTAGCGGACTCCGGCCTGGAAGTCTTCGCGCAGAACGTCGAGACGGTCAAGCGCCTCACCCGTGAAGTACGCGACCCCCGCGCAGGCTACGAGAAAACCCTGCGCGTGCTGGAACATGCCAAGCGCCATCGCCCGGAAATGCTGACCAAGACCAGCCTGATGCTGGGCTTGGGCGAAAGCGACGAGGAAATACTGCAGACCATGGACGACCTGCGCGCTATCGGCGTGGACATTCTCACCCTCGGCCAGTACCTGCAGCCAACCCGCAATCACCTGCCGGTCAAGCGCTGGGTCAGCCCGGAGGAATTCAACCGTTTCCGCGATATCGGTCTAGAAAAGGGCTTTATGGAAGTCGCCGCCGGCCCGCTGGTGCGCTCCAGCTACCGAGCTGACCGGGTCTTCGAGAAGAACAACCTGGGCCTGGCCGTGCCGGTACCGGTACCGGGTCAGCCGTTCGACAGCAGTCTGATTCCGACTCTTAATCTGAACTGAGCGGCCAAACAATGCCTGCCCTATACTTCGCCTAGGGCAGGCGTTTTTTTCATATCCGCCGTGGGCCCGATGGATAAGCAAACGCCCGGCTTAGCAGTCTATCGCGCCCGTCAGAGCCTGCTGCTGCGCATAGCCGAGGTGCTTGACCAGCTGTTCACGCAGACGGGCACTGACCTCGGAAAATGCTATCGGCCCAGCGACCAGATCGGCCAGCTGGGTCATGGTCATGCCGGCGTATCCGCAGGGGTTGATACGGCCGAAGGGTTCCAGATCCATATCCACGTTCAGTGCCAAGCCATGAAATGAGCGACCGTTGCGGATGCGCAGGCCGAGCGATGCGATCTTCGCGCCGTTAACGTAGACGCCAGGCGCGTCAGGCTTGGCGAAGGCCTGCACATCGTAGCTCGCAAGCAGATCGATCAGGCTCAGTTCGATACGGCTGACCAGCTCGCGGACACCGATGCCCAGTCGCCGGACATCCAGCATCAGATAACACACCAGTTGCCCTGGGCCATGGTAGGTCACCTGACCACCACGATCGGCCTGGACCACTGGAATATCACCGGGCAGCAACAGGTGCTCGGCCTTGCCGGCCTGCCCCTGCGTGAACACTGGTGGATGCTGCAGCATCCAGATTTCATCATCAGTGACCGGCAGACGCCCGTTGGTGAAGCGTTGCATGGCCTGCCAGGCCGTCTGATATTCAACCAGCCCCAGCTCGCGAACGCCGAGCATCGTTGCACTCATCACTGAATACCCAATTTGTCAAAACCGTACACACCCACTACGACAACCAAGTTTGCCGTCAATGGATAGGCTCTCATCAGAGCACCATATGTACGCGCCCGGTCGCACGTAAATCGACGTGGATCGCCTGCAGTTGCTCGACGCTGGTTGCCGTGATCAGCACCTGCACGGAGAGGAAACGTCCATTGCGGCTGTCGCGCGTCACCAGGGTGGTCTCGTCGAAGTTCGGCGCATGCCGCCGGATCACCTCTACTACCGCCTCGCAGAACCCCTCGCCCGCGTCGCCGATCACCTTGATCGGATAGCGTTCGCAGGGAAATTCTATTTTTGGCGGCTGTGTTTCGCTTTTGCTTTCGGTCATGGCGACGGACTCGTGATCCGCAAGCGCGCCCGGCGGATAACCAAGGCGCGCTCAGGTGGCATCAGTTGAAGAGATTAAAGAAGAACAGCTGAATGCTATCCCAGAAACGACGGAACAGCCCACCTTCCTCCACGGTCTCCAACGCGATCAGATCAGTGCTCTGCAACACCTGACCATCGAGATTAACCTCGACCTTGCCGACCACATCGCCCTGCTGAATAGGCGCTGTCAGCTCAGGGTTGAAGGTCAGGCCAGCCTGCAGCTTGTCCATCTGTCCGCGTGGAAGGGTGAGGGTCAGGTCGTTCGCCAAGCCGGCGCTGACCTGATCCTGTTGGCCTTTCCAGACCCGGGACTTGGCCAGCTCGACACCCTGCTGATAAAAGGTCCGGGTTTCGAAGAAGCGGAAGCCGTAGGTCAGCAATTTTTGCGTCTCGGCGGCTCGGGCCTGCTCACTGTTGGTGCCGAACACGACGCTGATCAGACGCATGCCGTCGCGCAATGCCGAAGCCACCAGGCAGTAGCCCGCCTCCTCGGTATGTCCGGTTTTAAGGCCATCAACAGTCTTGTCGCGCCACAGCAGCAGGTTACGGTTGGGCTGCTTGATGTTGTTCCAGAAGAATTCCTTCTGAGCGTAAATGTCGTAGTGCGCCGGGTCTTCATAAATGATCGCGCGGGCCAGTTTTGCCATGTCGGCGGCAGACGAATAATGTTCCGGGTTAGGAAGCCCGGTGGCGTTCATGAAGTGCGTGTTGCTCATGCCCAACCGCTGCGCCGTGCTGTTCATCAGGTCCGCGAAGGCCTCTTCGCTGCCGGCGATATGCTCAGCCATCGCTACGCTAGCGTCATTGCCAGACTGGATGATGATGCCATGCAGCAGATCGTCGACCGAAACCTGCGTGTTGACCTGAATGAACATCCGCGAGCCGCCGGTGCGCCAGGCCTTTTCGCTGATGGTAACCATGTCGCTGCCGGAGATCTGACCTTTCTTGATCTCCAGGGTGGCGATGTAAGCCGTCATCAGCTTGGTTAGGCTGGCCGGCGGCAGACGCTCATCGCCCGCCGTCTCGACCAACACCTTACCGCTGGCCGCATCCATCAGAACGTAGGATTTTGCCGCCAGTTGTGGCGCTGACGGAATGATCGGCTCGGCCCAGGCTACCGGCGCTACGACCAGCACGGCGAGAAGAAACAGGCGGTGCACGAAGGTGGTGATAGTCATTGTTCTCTCAAAAAATTGATGGGCTAAAGTTGATCGGTGTCGCTTGTCCACGTGACACGCCCCCTCAGTCGTCACGTACTCGCCGGGGGCTTCCCAGATTGGCGAGGCGGACATTCTGTTCGAGCTGCGCGGCTTCATCCACGGAGTCAATCGGTCCAAGGCGCACGCGGTGAAGAATTTGCTCCTGATGAACCACCGAACTTACGAACACCGGCGCGGTAGTCATGCTGCTGAGCTTGTCACGCAGCAGTTGGGCAGCGTCCGGATTGGCAAAGGCACCGACTTGAAGAAACACGCCTGATTTGGCTGCAGCCGCCTTGTCGCTGCGATCGACCTGGACCGGCAAGGTTGCAGCTGCATGCTGCGCTGGCGGTGGCGCGTACTGCTCGACCGGCTGTGCAAGCGAGGCACCGGAGGGTTTACTGGCGACTTTCTGTGGTTGCGCCAGCACCATTGGCACCGGCCGGCCACGCTCGGCCCACCACTGCTCGGGATCGATGCCTTCGACTTTGACCCGTGCCGTCCCGGTTTCCGCGTAGCCCAGCTTTTTCGCCGCCGCGAAGGACAAATCGATGATTCGATCCGAGTAGAACGGACCGCGATCATTGACCCGCAGCACCACTGTCTTGCCATTGTCGAGATTGGTCACCCTCACATAGCTGGGCAACGGCAGCGTCTTGTGTGCCGCACTCATGCCGTACAGATCGTACTTCTCGCCATTGGCGGTCGGCTGGCCGTGGAACTTGGTGCCGTACCAGGACGCCGTGCCAGTCGCTCGATAGTTGCGGCCGTCGCCGAGTGGGTAGTAGGTCTTGCCCAATACCGTGTAGGGATTGGCCTTGAACGCCCCGTTATGGGGCATTGGCGTCGCATCGGGAATACTGGAAACGTCAACGTCCCACCAAGGAGCGCCGTCCTTGTGAGGCCGTGAATAGTCATCGGGGCCGCTCATACCCGCACTCGGAGCAGGCGCTGGTGATTGCGACGTCGGCGAAGAGGAGCAACCGGCAACGAGGGCAGCGACAGCTATCGCCACCAACAAACGAATCCTCATGGCATGCCTCGCGCCTGAACCATCTGCTCGGCGAGCTGCTGCACCGCCAAGGCGTACATCACGCTACGGTTGTAACGCGTGATGACATAGAAATTCGGCAAGCCTACCCAATATTCGTCGCCTTCGACGCCGTCCAGACGGAAGGCCGTCACCGCGGTATCGTCAGCCGTCTGCGCCTCGGCCTGCCATTGCCAGCCAAGCTCACGCAGCTCAGCAGCAGTCTTGACCGGCTCGAGGCCCTCGGTCAGGCCCTGTTCGTATCGCTCACCCTTGACGGTCGCCCGTGCCACCACTGGCGCACCGGTAATCCAACCATGCTGTTTGAAGTAGTTGGCGGCGCTCCCGATGGCATCGACCGGGTTCTTCCAGATGTCGATATGGCCGTCGGCGTCGAAGTCCACGGCATAGGCGCGAAAGCTGCTCGGCATGAATTGCGGCAGGCCCATCGCGCCGGCGTAGGAGCCGGTGAGGGTCAGCGGGTCGACCTGCTCCTCACGCGCCAACAACAGGAACTCCTTAAGCTGCTGACGGAAGAACGGCTGGCGCGGCGGATAATCGAAGCCCAGCGTGGACAATGCATCAATGACGCGATAGTTGCCGGTGTTGCGACCATAAAAGGTCTCGACGCCAATGATCGCTACGATGATTTGGGCCGGCACGCCGTACTCTTTTTCGACGCGCGAAAGCGTGGCCTCATTTTCGCGCCAGAAATCGACCCCCTGTGCGATCCGTGAGTCGGTGATGAAGATCGGCCGGTATTCCTTCCAGGGCTTGACCCGCTCTGCCGGTCGGGAAATGGCGTCGAGGATCGCCTGTTTGCGCTCCGCCTGAGCCAGCATTTCAATCAGCTGCTCACTGGCAAACCCGTAATCCTGGGTCATTTCGCGAACGAACTCGGCGACCTTCTCGCCCTGGTATTCCGCCGCAAAAGCCCCTGGGGTATTGCCGAACGCCCCGAAAAGACCTGCTCCGCAGAGCACTCGTGCCAACCAGCCTCGCCGTAATGGATTCAAGAAATTCACTCTAGTCAAACCTGCGTAATCCACTTGCGATGGGTGTGGATCGACATCAAAACCCCGAACCCCGATAGCAGGGTCACCAATGAAGTGCCGCCAAAACTGATAAAGGGCAACGGCACCCCTACGACCGGCAACAATCCGCTGACCATACCGATATTGATGAAAACATATACGAAGAAGGTCATGGTAAGCGCGCCGGCAAGCAACTTGCCAAACAGCGTCTGCGCCTGAACCGTGATCACCAGCCCCCGCGAGATCAGCAACAGATACACCAGCAGCAAGAGACAGACGCCGACCAGACCGAACTCTTCGGCCAGGACCGCAATGATAAAGTCCGTATGGCTTTCGGGCAAAAAATCCAGATGCGACTGGGTCCCCATCAACCAGCCTTTACCGAACACGCCGCCCGAGCCAATCGCCGCCTTCGACTGGATGATATTCCAGCCGGTTCCCAGTGGATCGCTTTCCGGGTCGAGGAAAGTATGTACGCGCTGCTTCTGGTAGTTATGCAGGACGAAATACCACATGGCGACGGCAATCGGTACCAGCGCAGCAATCGCCCCCAGGATCCAACGCCAGCGCAGCCCGGCTATGAACAGCACGAACGCACCGGAAACCAGTACCAGCAACGAGGTACCTAAATCCGGTTGTTTAAGAATCAGCACAAAGGGCGTCAGGATGAGTCCCAGGCTGACCAGGGTGTGCTTGAACCCAGGAGGCAAGGCCCGAGCGGACAGATACCAGGCCACCGTCATCGGCATGATGATCTTCATGAACTCGGACGGCTGAAAGCGAATCACGCCGGGAATGCTGATCCAGCGAGTCGCCCCCATCGCCGTATACCCGACGAAGTCCACCGCCACCAGCAACGCGACGACGAGCAGATAGCCAAGCGGAACCCAGCGCGCCATGAATCGCGGCTCCAATTGCGCGATGACCAGCAGTGCGCCCAGGCCGATGCCATAAGAGGTGGCCTGCTTGATCAGCAAGTCCCAGTTCTTGCCGCCCGCTGAATAGAGAACGAACAGACTACCGGCCGCCAGCAGCAACAGCAGCAGGAGCAGCACGCCGTCGATATGCATGCGCTGCAGCAGTGTCGCCCGCCGGCGCATCACGTCGGAGGTCGAAAGCGTGCGATCGAATGTCCCGCTCATGGTTTAGACCCCTCGGCTGTCAGCGGGGGCGCAAACGCCGCCTTCAGCTCGCCAGCTTCGTTCAGCAACCAGGCGTCCATGACCTGCTTGGCCACCGGGGCCGCAACACCGGAGCCGGACTCACCGTTCTCGACCATGACCGCTACCGCGATTTGCGGGTCATGCACCGGTGCGAACGCGATGAACAAGGCGTGGTCGCGGTGCCGTTCGGCGAGCTTGTCGCTGTCGTATCGCTCGCCCTGCTTGATGGCGACCACCTGTGCGGTACCGCTTTTACCGGCGATGCGATAGTGAGCCGTATCACCGACCTTCTTTGCTGTGCCGCGCGCGCCGTGCAACACTTTTTCCATACCGCCGATCGCGGCATCCCAGTAGTGCGGGTCACGCAACCGAATGTCCGGCATCGGATTCGGATCAACGGGCGATACGCCCTCGATGCTCTTCGCCAGATGCGGGCGAATCCACTTGCCGTGATTCGCCATCAGCGCGGTCGCCTGGGCCAGTTGCAGCGGCGTGGCCTGCATGTAACCTTGCCCGATCCCCAAAATGACGGTTTCGCCGGGATACCAGGGTTGGCGGTAACGCGCACGCTTCCATTCACGTGAAGGCATCAAGCCGGCAGTTTCCTCGAACATATCCAGCGCCACACGTTGACCGATGCCGAAGCGGGTCATGTATTCGTACATCCGGTCGATGCCCATCTTATGGGCCAAGTCGTAGAAATAGGTGTCGTTGGAACGATAGATCGCCGTCTCCAGGTTCACCCAGCCGTCTCCACCCCGGTTCCAGTTACGATACTTGTGCTTCACGTTCGGCAGCTGAAAGAAACCGGGATCGAACACTTTGGCTTCTTCGGTGGTGACACCGGAGTCGAGACCGGCAATCGCCATCATCGGCTTGATCGTCGAACCCGGTGGATACAAGCCGCGCAGCACGCGGTTGAACAACGGCTGGTCGATCGAATCGCGCAGTTCGCCGTACGCCTTGAAGCTGATGCCCGTGACGAACAGATTGGGATCGAAGCTCGGTTGACTGACCATCGCCAGCACTTCACCGGTTGCCGGCTGCAACGCCACGATAGCGCCTCGACGCCCGGCCAGCGCGGCCTCGGCCGCTTTTTGAAGTTCTAAATCGAGCGTCAGCGTGATGTCCTTGCCAGGAATCGGATCAGTGCGCTTGAGCACCCGCAACACGCGCCCGCGAGCGTTTGTTTCGACTTCTTCGTAGCCCACCTGCCCATGCAAAGAGTCCTCATAAAAGCGCTCGATGCCGGTCTTGCCGATATGGTGGGTGCCGCTGTAATTGACCGGATCGAGCTGCTTGACCTCCGCCTCGTTGATCCGGCCGACGTAGCCAACCGAGTGCGCAAAATGCTCACCCTGCGGATAATGCCGAACCAGCTGCGCCGCGACCTCGACGCCGGGCAGGCGGAACTGATCCACGGCGATGCGAGCGATCTGTTCCTCAGACAACTCGTACATAATCGGCACCGGCTCGAATGGCCGGCGCCCCTGTAGCACGCGCTTTTCGAACAGCTCGCGCTCCTCGCTCGACAGTTCAAGCACTTCGACCACGGTATCCAGCGTCTTGCGCCAATCTTCCGCGCGCTCGCGAGTGACCGTCAGACTGAAGCTCGGGCGGTTGTCGGCGATGATCTTGCCGGCCCGATCGAAGATCAGTCCACGGTTGGGCGGAATGGGTTGGACATGGACGCGGTTGTTTTCCGAGAGCGTCGAATGGTACTGGTACTGGATGACCTGAAGGTAATACAAACGCGCAATCAACAGGCCGATCAGCAGCAATACCATCGCCGCGCCCACAAGCACGCGCTGACGCACCAAACGGGCGTCTTTTTCATGGTCCTTGAGGGGAATCGGCTGGGACATCTTGGGTTTGGCTGTACTACTTGTGGTAAGGGTGACCCGACAGCAACGTCCAGGCGCGATAAATCTGCTCGCCGATGAGGATGCGCACCAGCGGATGTGGCAAGGTCAGCGGCGAAAGCGACCAGCGCTGCTCACTGCGCGCACAAACCTCGGGCGCCAACCCTTCCGGCCCGCCCACCATCAGGTTGACGTTGCGCGCATCGAGGCGCCAGCGCTCCAGTTCGGCGGCCAGCTGCTCGGTGCTCCACGGCCGTCCCGTCACTTCCAGCGTGACGATTCGTTCACCGGGCTGGACCTTCGCCAGCATGGCCTCGCCTTCCTGACGAATCAACCGCGCCACGTCGGCATTCTTGCCGCGCGTGTTAAGCGATATTTCATGCAGTTCCAGCGGCAGCTCGGATGGAAGACGCTTGGCATATTCGTGCCAACCGTCTTCGACCCAACGCGGCATCTTCGAGCCCACCGCGATCAGCTTGATCCGCATGGATCGCTTATTCCTGCTCGCCTGCGTGCTGCGCGCGACTCTGCTCGGCACCCTGCCAGAGACGCTCGAGATCGTAGAACTGGCGAGTCGGTACCTGCATCACATGCACCACCACATCACCCAGATCCAACAGGGCCCACTCACCGCCATCCAGGCCTTCACTGCCGAGCGGACGCACGCCCTGCTCCTTGACTTTCTCCAGCACGTTGTCGGCCAGCGACTTCACGTGACGGCTGGAGGTACCGCTGGCGATCACCATGAAATCGGTGACACTGGTCTTGCCGCGCACATCGATGGTGGTGATGTCGGCGCCTTTAAGATCTTCCAGGGCGCTCACGGCGAGCTGGACCAACGAATCATTTTGCATAGCTTGAAACAACCTCAGTTCGACGCCCGGTACAGTCCGTGCGCGTTGATATAAGCCAGTACGGCGTCGGGGACCAGGAAACGGACCGACCGGCCACTGGCCAGAAATTGACGAATTCGCGTTGCCGACACCTCGAGCGGTGCTTGCCAGACGAAAGCGATTTGTCCACCGCGGCCGGAAAGCGCCAGCGGATCGTTCACGCTGCGTGCCGCGAGCAGGTCACGCAGCGCTTCCGGCGCCTCACTGTCGGCATCCGGCCGTTGCATGACAAGGATGTGGCAGTGCTCGAGCAGCTCTTCCCAGCGATGCCAGCTGGGAAGCCCGCAAAAGGCGTCCCAACCGACGATAAGGAAAATCTGATCGTCGCGCTCCAGCTCTCCACGCAGCGACTCCAACGTGTCGAGGGTGTACGACGGCTTGTCGCGCTCCAGCTCGCGCGCATCGACCGCGAGCTGGGGCAGGTCCTGCACTGCCAACCGGACCATGGCCAGACGGTCCTGTGCAGAGCTGTTAGGTGTTTCACGGTGTGGGGGGCGAAAATTCGGAACCAGACGAACCTCGTCCAGCCCCAGCGTTTCGGCCACTTCCAGCGCCCCGCGCAAGTGCCCTATGTGCACCGGATCGAAGGTACCGCCGAGAACGCCGATGCGCCGTGGCGCGCCAGTAGCGCTCATCAAGTACGCACGTGGCCGTCGCCAAACACCACATACTTTTCGCTGGTCAGCCCTTCCAGGCCAACCGGGCCGCGCGCGTGAAGCTTATCGGTAGAAATGCCGATTTCTGCACCTAGCCCGTACTCGAACCCGTCGGCGAAACGGGTGGAGGCGTTAACCATCACTGATGCCGAGTCGACTTCGGTGATGAAGCGGCGAGCATCCGTGAAGTTTTCCGTGACGATCGCGTCGGTGTGCTGCGAACCATAGCGGTTGATGTGCTCGATCGCCTGGTTAAGAGAGTCGACCACCCTGATCGACAGAATCGGTGCGTTGTATTCGGTGGCCCAATCCTCTTCACTGGCAGCCGCCACGTCGACACCGAGCAGCTCGCAGCTCCGTGGACAGCCGCGCAGCTCGACACCCTTGTCGCGATAGATGGCGGCCAGTGGCGGCAGCACTCGCGCCGCGATGGCACCATGCACCAGCAACGTCTCCATGGTGTTGCAAGGCGCGTAGCGTTGGGTCTTGGCGTTGTCGGCGATGCGAATGGCCTTGTCGACATCGGCTGCCTGATCGATGAACACGTGGCAAATGCCGTCCAGGTGCTTGATCACCGGCACCTTGGCGTCGCGGCTAATGCGCTCGATCAGGCCCTTGCCGCCGCGCGGCACGATGACATCAACATATTCAGGCATGGTGATCAGCGCGCCAACGGCGGCACGGTCGGTGGTCTCAACGACCTGTACCGCTGCTGCCGGCAACTCGGCCTCGGCCAGCCCCAGCTGGATGCATCGGGCAATCGCCTGGTTCGAATAAATCGCTTCCGAACCGCCGCGCAGAATGGTCGCATTGCCAGACTTCAGGCAGAGGCTGGCAGCATCGATGGTCACGTTCGGCCGCGACTCGTAGATGATGCCGACCACGCCCAGCGGCACGCGCATCTTGCCGACCTGAATACCTGAAGGCAGATAGCGCATGTCGCGAATCTCGCCGATGGGATCGGGCAGGGTCGCCACCTGACGCAGCCCTTCGATCATGTCGTCGATGCGCGCCGGGGTCAGCGCCAGTCGATCGAGCATGGCCTCGTCCAGGCCATTCGCGCGCCCTGCCGCGAGGTCTTGCTGGTTGGCTGCCACCAACTCTTCGCGCGCGGCATCGAGCGCGGCGGCGGCGGCGTGCAGCGCCCGGTTCTTCTGCGCGGTGGTGGCACGTGCAAGCACACGCGACGCCTCGCGCGCGGCGCGACCGAGGCGGGTCATGTAGTCGAGTACGGACTCGGTCATGGTCTGGCTGGCCTGATGGAGGGAAAGCCGCTGATTATAGCCGCCAAGAACCCTCCCGCACAGCGGTGCCGGGCGAATGGCCGTAACGCACCGGATGCACGTGGAACAACCACTGCCCGCAGCGGTAACAATGCGCAGCCAGGCAACGCGGGATCAAGCCATCGGTCGGGAACCATTCGCCACCACGTCCAGCATTATCATGGTTAAGGTTGAAACCGGCGCGCCAGCTGCCGGGTCGAAACCGTCTCGATTCAAGGAAAAACCCATGCCCGAATGGCTCATCGCTCTGAATAGCTGGCTCGCTGAGAATCCGCAATGGCTGGGTCTGAGCCTGTTCCTGGTGGCTTGCCTGGAATGCTTGGCCGTGGTCGGCCTGCTGATGCCTGGCACCGTGATGGTGTTCGCCATCGCTGTGCTCGCCGGCAGCGGGGTGCTGAGTCTTGGCGAGACGTTGCTGCTGGGCTACGCCGGGGGCCTGTTGGGCGATCTGCTGTCTTACGGCCTGGGCCGGCGTTATCACCAGAACATTCGCAGCATGCGCGGCCTGCGCGACCATCCCGAATGGCTGACCCGCGCCGAGCTGTACTTCGAGCGCTACGGTATCGCCAGCCTCCTTGTAGGCCGCTTCATCGGCCCGCTGCGCCCCATGCTGCCACTCACGGCAGGGATGCTCGACATGCCTTTCGGGCGCTTTTTCCTGGTCAGCCTGATTGCCGCTGCGGGCTGGTCGATGGCCTATCTGCTGCCGGGCTGGACGGCCGGTGCCGCCGTGCGACTGCCTTTGCCGGACGGCTTCTGGGGCGAAGCAGGCATTGTTTTGGCAGCGTTGCTGCTGCTCCTCGGCAGTGTGGTGCATTGCAGCCTGCATCAGATGCGCTGGGTCACGCCGTTGGCCGCCGGTCTCAGCGCCGTCATTCTGATCGGCCTGTTCTTCGGCTGGCCTTATCTGGTGGAGTTCGACGAAGGCCTGATGAAAGTTGTCCAAGGCGAGCGCAGCCCGATATTCGATCGTTTCGTAGTCGTAGTCACACGCGCCGGCGATTTCCATACCCAGCTCTGGGCTGCGGTATTGTTGAGCCTGTTGCTAATCGTGGTGAAGCAATGGCGTGCGGCGGCGTTCGCCATCCTCACGCTGCTGGGCACGGCAATGGCCAACGGCGCGCTGAAGGCGACGTTCGGGCGGGTCCGCCCGGAAATCCTGCTCGAACCCCTGCACAGCTTCAGTTTCCCCAGCGGTCATAGCTCGGCGGCATTCGCGTTCTTTCTCACTCTCGGGGTCCTTGCAGGGCGCGGCCAGCCACCGCGCCTGCGCCTCGCCTGGGTGCTGCTGGCGGGACTGCCGGCAACCGCCATCGCGTTGTCACGAGTCTATCTGGGGGTGCACTGGCCGACCGACGTGATCGCTGGCGCGGTTCTGGCCGCCACTATTTGCGCCGCAAGCCTGACCATCGTGCAATGGCGCGCACCGATGAACGCACTTTCGCCCAAGGTGTGGTGGCTGATTCTACCCGCAACCCTGGGCCTGATCGGCGCGTTTTCGATCTGGGCATTGCCAGGCGCCTTATTGCTGTATCGCTATCAGTAGCCTACCGGCAACCGCGACCCTACTCGTCGTCGCTATCGACTGCGTCGCCCTGTAATTGCTCCAGCCAATGCTGAATGCGCTGCAGTTGCAGCGGTGCATCGTCCAACTGCAGCAGTTCGACCTTCTGTTCCGGCTGGAACGGCAACAGATAGGCCAGCTGGTGCGCCAGGGAACGCTGCCCCTGCACGGTGCCGCCCATACCCAGGGATTCGACCAAGGGATGTTGCCCGAGAGCCTCCAGCAGAATCGCCAGATCAGCGTGTTCGTCACCCAGGGGCAAATCGTCACCTTCGTCGCGCCAACTGATCTCGGCCACGGTCAACTGATCACGCTGCACCTGCGCCGATAGCACATCGAAGCGACGGCCGCCCTCGACCCGGATGCCCAGCAAACCGTTGGGCCGCTGCTGCCAGTCCCGTATCAGCGCCTCGCAACCGGTCAAGGCGTATTCGGTCGCGGCCAGGCCCACCTCGCTGCCCTCGATGAGGCGGACTACACCGAAGCCATGTTCGCCTTTCAAGCAGTTGCTGACCATGTCCAGATAACGCGCCTCGAATATCTGCAGATCAAGGGTGCAACCGGGAAACAACACGGTATCGAGCGGAAACAACGGCAACTTCATGCGGACTCCTTATGACAACAGCAACACAGCCAGCGGTAGCAGCACCGCCGTCATCACGCCCATCAGACTCATCGACAACGCCGCGAAGGCACCACACTCGTCGCCTTCCTGCATCGCTTGTGCAGTGCCCACCGCGTGGGCGGTCAGGCCCAGCGCCATGCCTCGTGCCGCAGGATGCTGAACGCCAAACCGGCGCAACAGTTCCGGACCGACGATCGCGCCGATGATGCCGGTGATCATCACGAACACCGCCGCCAGCGCCACCACCCCGCCGATCTGCTCGGCCACCAGCATGGCGATGGGCGAGGTCACGGACTTCGGCGCCAGGGTCATGAGAATCATCTGATCAGCCCCGAAGGCCCAGGCCAGGGCCATGCCCAGCGCCGTGGCGCCGGTACCGGCCAACAGCAGGGTAAGCATGATCGGCCCGAACAGCTCACGGATGCGCCGCAAATTGAGATACAACGGCACTGCCAGTGCCACGGTGGCCGGCCCGAGCAGCACGGTGAGCATCTGCGCGCTGCCGCGATATTCGTCGTAGCTGAGGCCGCAGGCCAGCAGGATGCCGATGACCATGAGCATCGATACCAGTACCGGTTGCAGAAACACCCAGCGGGTCTTTTCGTAGGCGGCATAAGCCAATTGAAAGGCCGCCAGGGTGATCGCCACGCCAAACAGTGGATGATGGATTACGGCGTCCCAGGCCGCCTGCCATTGCACTGTCATCATGCTCGGCCCGCCTTGCGTTGCTGGCGACGAATCAACGCCTGCATCAGCCAGCCGGTAAATAACAGCGACACCAGCAGCGAAAGCACCAACACCCCGACGATGGCCCAGAAATCATCCAGAATCGCCTCGGTATAGGCGATCACGCCCACGGCTGGCGGGACCAGCAGCAGCGGCAGATAACGCAACAAGCTCCGGGCCGCCAACTGCAGCGATTCGCTGGCCTGGCCGCGTGCCAATAGCGCCAGAAACAGCAGCAGAAGCCCGATGATTGGCCCAGGCAGTATCGGCAAAACCATCACGTTGAGCGCGGTGCCGAGCAGTTGGAACAGCACCAGCCAGGTTAGCCCGCGTAGCAGCATGAACGTCTCCGAAGCAAAAGAAGCGCAATTATAGGCATCTCCCCACAACGAAACCTGCTGCGTATGCCGGCCCTGCCTATGACCCGCCATTCGCAACAGCATGCGTGCTTGATTCGCCACTAGGCGCATGCTGATCTAGCCGTCCGCGCTGTACCGAATAAAACAACAAACGCCCGGAGGACATATGCCGCAGGTACCCGTAGCAGAACTCAAGGACTACATTGGCAAGGAGCTCGGCCGCTCCGAATGGTTCACCATCGATCAGCAGCGAGTCGACCAGTTTGCCGATTGCACCGGCGACCACCAGTTCATCCATATCGATCCAGAGAAGGCCGCGCAGACCCCTTTTGGCGGGACCATTGCGCACGGCTATCTATCGCTGTCGTTGCTGCCGATGCTGATGGAGAGCCTCATGGTCAGACCCGAAGGCACCAAGATGGGCGTCAATTATGGACTCGACAGCCTGCGCTTCATTCAGCCGGTCAGAGTCGGCTCACGGGTGCGCGTGGCGGCGACATTGCTCGACGCCTACGAGAAGAACCCGGGGCAGTGGCTGCTCAAAGGCCGCGCGGTGATGGAGATCGAAGGTGTAGAAAAACCCGCCTACATCGCCGAAACCCTGGCGCTCTGCATTGTCTGATTCGACGGGGTGCGCCATTGCCGCACCCCGCCTGGTTTGCGGCATACTCCCGGCATCGCCTTTCTGGATCGCCGCATGCGCCACCTCGCCCCGTTTCTGCTCGCCTTTCTCCTGACCGCCTGCGGTGACGGCGAGCCCTTGCTGCCCGCCGATGCCGTGCTACCGGACGGCGGGCGCTACCGCGGCGAGGTCGTCGATGGGCTGCTGCAGGGCGAAGGACGAATCGACTACCCCAATGGCAGCCACTATCGCGGCGCGTTCCGAGACGGTCAGTGGTACGGCCAGGGCATCTGGCAAGGCGCAAATGGTGACCGCTATGAAGGCGAATTCAAGCAGGGGCTGTTCGACGGCCAGGGCCGTTTCAGCTACGCCACGGGCGGCGTATACGAGGGACACTTTCTGCGCGGCAGCCTCAACGGCCAAGGGCGCTATACCGAGCCGGGGTTGAGCTACGAAGGTGAATTCCAGAACGACCTCTACCACGGCACCGGCAAACTGCAGAGCGCGGATGGGGCGACGTACGACGGCGAATTCGTCGAAGGCCAGCCTTATGGCGAAGGCATCCGCCGCGACGCAAGCGGCGAGTTCAGCGGCACTTTCATCAACGGCCGCCTGAACGGTGACGGCGTCTTTCGCGGACGCGACGGTGAACATTATCTAGGACAGTTCCAAGATGACCAGTTCCACGGCCAGGGCCGTTACGAAGAGGTCAGCGGCGATGTTTGGAAAGGCACCTTCAAATACGGCGAACTGAGCGGCGAAGGCGAATACGTCGGCATCGACGGCACGCGTTACAACGGCGGATTCAAGCGCTGGCAATACCACGGCGAGGGCGTCCTCCAACAGCCGGACGGTAGCCGCTACACAGGGCAATTTCGTGCGGGCCGGCTTGATGGGCCGGCCACGCTCGCCCGCGCTGACGGCACGACACAGAGCGGCACCTGGCGCGCCGGTCGCCTGAGTCATGACGTTGCCGGCAAGCAACTGCCCGATCCGCTGGAAATCGGCCTGTTGCGCCAAGGGCAACTGCTCAAAGCGGCCCTCGACGCGGTACCGGCATCGACCCCCGCGGCTGAACTCTACAGCCTGACCATGGCCGGCGATGGCCAACAGAGCGTGTTCCTGCGCGAAGTGGACTATGTCGACCAATTGTTGGCCGGACGCTTCGCCGCCCACGGCCAGATCACCCTGGTCAACCACCGTGATCATCTCTCCGATCGACCGCTGGCCACTCGCGAGAATCTGTCACGCTCCATCCAGCAGCTGGCCGAGCGCAGCGGCGAGGAAGATCTGATCTTCATCTACCTGACCAGTCACGGTTCCGCCGACCATCAGCTGGTACTGGCACAACCCCGAGTCGCGCTCGAGGACCTGCCCGCGGCGGACCTGGCGACGCTGCTGGTACCACTCGCCGAGCGAAACAAGGTGGTCGTGATCTCGGCCTGCTATTCAGGTGGTTTCATCGAACCGCTGAAAAGCCCGCACACCCTGGTGATTACCGCCGCTCGCGCCGACCGGGTGTCGTTCGGCTGCTCCGAGGAAAGCGACTTCACCTATTTCGGCCGGGCTCTGTTCGCCGAAGCCCTGCAAGAAACCAAAGATATTGTGGAGGCTTTCACGCTGGCACAGGCGAGGGTTGCCGAACGCGAACAAGCCGACCACTATCAGGCTTCGGAGCCTCAAATATGGGCACCGGAACAGGTTGTCGAACACTGGCGGACGCTGAACCAACAACAGCTGACGCCAACCGACTGATCGTTACAGGAAGCCAAACCATGTATCTGACGCCACAGCGCATTTTGCTTGCCGGCGCCACCGGGCTGACCGGCGAGCATCTGCTTGACCGCCTGCTCAACGAACCCACAGTGGAGAGCGTGCTGGCACCCAGCCGCAAACCTTTGGCCAAGCACTCACGGCTCGAAAACCCGGTCGGTCAGTTGCAAGCGCTGTTGCCACAGCTGGCAGGTGAAATCGACACCGCGTTCTGCTGCCTGGGCAGCACCATCAAGGAGGCCGGAAGCCAGGACGCCTTCCGCGCCATCGATCATGATTTGGTCGTGGCGTTCGCCAGACGCGCCCGCGAGCTGGGCGCGCGGCATTTGCTGGTCATCAGCTCATTGGGCGCCAACACGGACAGCTCGATTTTCTACTGCCGGGTCAAGGGCGAGATGGAGGCGGCGCTGCGCGCGCAGGACTGGCCGCAACTGACCATCGTCCGCCCATCGCAGTTGCTGGGGCCGCGCATGGAGGTGCGCCCGGTGGAACGGCTGACGGCTCCGCTCTCTTATCTATTGCCGGGCAAGTACCGCGGCATCGCCGCCTGCACCCTCGCCCGCGCACTCTGGCGGCTGGCGCTGGAGGAAGGCGACGGTACGCGAATAGTCGAGTCGGACGAATTGAGGCGTCTGGGAAAATAGATGGCAGGCAAAAGGCGGCAGGGAGTCTGCCGCTTTTGAAGCCTGAAGCCTGAAGCTCAGATCTTGATGAAGTGTTCGCGGTAGTGGCGCAGCTCGGCGATCGATTCGCGAATATCATCCAGCGCCAGGTGCGTACCGCCCTTCTTGAAGCCTGCCAAGACCTCTGGCGCCCAGCGCGCGGCCAGCTCCTTGAGGGTCGAAACGTCCAGGTTGCGGTAATGGAAATAAGCTTCCAGACGAGGCATGCGACGGTACAGGAAGCGCCGATCCTGACAGATGCTGTTGCCGCAGATCGGCGACTTGCCCTTGGGCACCCACTGTTCGAGAAACGCCAGCGTCCGGGCTTCGGCCTCCTCGGTTGAAACCTGGCTTTCACGCACGCGCTGCGTCAAACCGGAACCGCCATGCTGGCGGGTATTCCACTCATCCATGCCCGCGAGAATCTCGTCGCTCTGATGGATGGCGATGACCGGCCCTTCAGCCAGGACGTTCAGCTGACTGTCGGTAACAATGGTTGCCATCTCGATGATGACATCGTTGTCCGGATCCAGGCCGGTCATTTCCAGATCGATCCAGATGAGGTTCTGTGGGTTCTGCATGGTGAGCTCCTTGGCTGTGGCGCGCAGTTTAGCCGCTCGCAGGATGGCCGTCAGGTCGCGCTTCAGCCACCGGGCCGCCAGATCAGCAGCCGCGAGCGCCGCCAGTCGTCGACCGGCAGGATTTCCTGCGGCTCGACGCCCGGTACTTCGAAGCTGTTGCTGATCAGCAGCCCGCCCGGGCGCATCTCGCTTCGCGCCTTCTGCCACAACGCCGGCATGGGTGCGGGAGAAAGGAAGCAATAGACCACATCGTGGTCGCCCAATGAGGCACGCCAGAAGCTGCGAAAGCGCACCCGGCAGTTGCGCTGCGGCAGGCAGCGCAACCAGCACAGCGCAAAGGTCAGCGGCGCCGTCTCGACCCCCATGAAGTGCCCCGACGGGTAGGCGCGCGCCAGCCGCAGCAGGGTACCGCCGAGACCGCTTCCAAGATCGATAAAACGAAAATCATTGGGCAACTGTGCCAGCCGCTCGATCAGCCGCCGCTCCGCTGCCGTACCAGTCAGGTACAGCGGCACCCGCTCGGTCAACGCATTCCAGTTCAACAGCAGCAGCGCGATGAAGCCAGCCAGTAGCAGCCAGGGCGGCATTGTATGGCCCTGCAGCAGTACCAGCCCCGGCACGAAGCCGAGATTGATCGGCAACCACCAGCGCGACAGTCCGAATATATGGCCGAACAGCGCAGCGAGTGAGCCCTGTAGCCACGCGGCGGTCAACAGGCTGATAGACCAATCCGCCAACCGTGCCGATGCCAGCAACAGCAGCCAGCTGACAAGCAGTGACGATAAGTGGCTGAACAACGCCAGCAGGGCGGGAAATCGCGCAAAGACAATGGGTGGCATGGATGATCTTCGCAAAAGGACCAGTCGCAAAGTCTAACCGCCCGGCAACGCCCCATACAGGCCCGTAGCCGCACCTGGCGGCATGCTAGACTCGCCTACTTTCCCCAATCCGGGCTCCGCATAAAAATGGCCAAACGCCACCTCAACCGTCGACAAAGCTGGCGTATCGATAAGATCCAGGAAGAGCGTGCCTCACGCGCGGCACGCCGGGAATCTCGAGCCATCGAAGAGCTGGAAGGCGGCGATCTCGGCCCGGAACAGACCGGCCTGGTGATCGCCCATTTTGGCGTTCAGGTTGAGGTCGAGGCGCAGGAAGGCGAACACAGTGGCCAGGTTTTCCGTTGTCACCTGCGAGCCAACCTGCCTGCGCTGGTGACGGGTGATCGAGTGGTCTGGCGTCCCGGAAATCAGGGCATCGGGGTGATCGTTGCCCAGCTACCGCGCCAATCCGAGCTTTGCCGACCCGACACACGCGGCCAACTCAAACCCGTGGCCGCCAACGTCGATTTGATCGTCATTGTCTTTGCGCCGTTGCCGGAACCCCACGCCAACCTCATCGATCGCTATTTGATCGCCGCCGAGCATGCGGGCATCACGCCCTTGCTGCTGTTGAACAAGGCCGATCTGATCGATCCACAGAACGAAGGCGCACTCAACGCGCTGCTGTCGGTGTATCGGACCCTGGGCTACCCGCTGATGGAAGTGTCCGCCCATGACGGCGCGGGGATGGACGCACTGCAAGCGCGGCTCGACGGTCATGTCAGCGTATTCGTCGGCCAGTCCGGGGTAGGCAAATCGTCGCTGGTCAACAGCCTGTTGCCAGGTGTCGATACCCGCGTCGGAGCACTGTCTGAAATGACCGGCAAGGGCACCCATACCACCACCACCGCCCGCCTCTTTCACTTTCCCGGCGGCGGCGAGCTGATCGACTCACCAGGCATTCGCGAATTCGGTCTGGGCCATGTCAGCCGCGCCGATGTAGAAGCCGGCTTCATCGAGTTTCAGGAGTTATTGGGGCTTTGCCGCTTCCGCGATTGCAAGCACGACCGCGAGCCAGGCTGCGCGCTGTTGAAGGCATTGGAGCAGGGGCAGATCCAACCGCAACGCATGGCCAGCTACCGGCATATCATCAGCAGCTTGCCGGAAGCCGACTACTAGACTCTGCCAGGCGACCCTCAATCGATAGCGCGACGCCCAGCTCAGTCGGAACCGGGCTCGTCGAACTGCAGCACGCCATCTTCAAAAATATTCAACCGCTTGCGAACTTGTGAAGGCGGAAGCGGCTCAGGCTCACCTGTTGCCGGCGCCGGAGCGCTATTCACCGGAGCCTGCTCGGAGGCAGTCGTTGCATCTGTCGCATCCGACTGTTCGCCCTCGATGTCGCGCTGGGCTTTCTTGGTCAACACCAGAATATCGATGCGTCGATTGACCGGATTCAAGGGATTTTCCCGATCAAACAGCGCCGATGAGGCATAGCCCACCACACGCGCAAGCTGGTCTTCGGGATATCCGCCGGCTACCAGGGTACGCCGCGCCGCATTGGCACGCCCGGCGGACAGCTCCCAGTTACCGAAATCGCCTCGCCCTGAATAAGGTTTGGCATCAGTATGGCCGCTGATGCTGATCTTGTTCGGGACCGCGCGAATGGTGTCGGCCATCGCCAGCAGAATGTCTTCGAAATAGGGTTGAAGCCGTGCACTGCCGAGCGCAAACATTGGGCGGTTGGCGGCGTCCATAATCTGAATCCGCAAGCCATCCTGGGTGATTTCGAAGAGAATTTGGTCTTTGAAACGAGTCAGATCCGGATTCTCGTCGACCTTGTTCTGCAACTCCTGCAGCAGCAGATCGAGACGCTCACGATCCAGCTGCTCGGCAAAACTTTCCGTCTGCTCGGCATCGAGTGCTACCGCTTCTGTCTGCTGTACGGCGGGATCGATCACGTCGTTGAGCGTACGGTCCGGCGCAGGCGTCGGTGTCCCGCCCAGGTCAATCACATGCGGGCTGGCACTTTCAGTGAAGCCGATCGGATCCTGGAAATAACCGGAAATGGCGCGCTTCTGCTCCGGCGTTGCCGAAGACATCAGCCACATCACCAGAAAGAACGCCATCATGGCGGTCGCAAAGTCGGCAAATGCAATCTTCCAGGCGCCACCATGGTGACCAGCCGCGGATTTCTTGACCCGCTTGACGATGATTGGTTGGGTATTGTCCATGATCGCGTTTAGCTGCCACGCATGGCTTGTTCAAGCTCGGCAAAGCTCGGGCGGTGGGCCGGCAGGAGCACCTTGCGGCCGAACTCCACGGCCAGCGTAGGCGGCATGCCCGACGCAGAGGCAACCAGCGTTGCTTTGATGCCCTCATAAAGATTCAGCTCTTCCTTGGCATCATGCTCAAGCGCCGCCGACAGCGGGCCGAAGAAGCCATAGGAGGCAAGGATGCCAAGAAAGGTACCCACCAGCGCCGTGCCGACTTTTTCACCGATCTCGGCGTTGGTAGCCGATGCCAGAACCGACATGGTGATCACGATACCAAGCACCGCGGCGACAATCCCCATTGCGGGCAAGCCATCGGCGATCTTTGCCACCGCGTGGGACGGATGTTCGAGCTCCTCTTTAAGGCCATTGAGCTCCATATCGAACAACCCTTCCAGTTCGTGCGGGGCCATGTTGCCGGACGACATGATGCGCAGATAATCGCAAACGAACGCAGTCATTCGTTCGTCCTTGAGGATTGCCGGGTATTTGCTGAAGATCGGGCTGGCCGTGGGGTCTTCGAGATCGGCCTCGATGGCCATCATCCCTTCGCGACGGCTCTTGTTGAGAATCTCATAGAGCATCCCCAACACTTCCAGGTAGTACTTATGGGTAAATCGCGTGCTGAACATCTGCAGCGATTTTTTGAACACCACTTTGGTGGTGCTGCCGGGGTTGGCTTGCAAAAACCCCCCAAGCGCGGCGCCGCCGATGATCATTACCTCGAACGGATGAATAAGCGCGCCGAGCTTGCCGCCTGACAGTATGAAACCGCCGAGCACGCTGGCGATAACCACAATGATGCCGATAATTTTTGCCATAGGTAGGTACGTCTGAAAACCTGATCTCAGGACACCTGAACAAGCCATGCGGTATCGCAGGATCTTGGGGCCAGGCGAAGGGGCAGATGAAAAGAATTGTTCTGGTTATCGGAACTTTTGCGCCAGACTAAAGGCCATCCCGATGAAATGCTAGTTTGACGGCGCCATGACTACGACCCCACTCCCCTGCACACTTGCCGCCTGGATCAAGGCCCTGGACGCCGTCGTGTTGCCCGCAGCCGCCGATCCGTATGCGCGCGTCCAGCGGGCGCTGCGTGACAGCAGCATGTCCATGCGCCAGATCGCCGATCTGATCCAAGAGAGTCCGGTCCTGGCGCTCATCGTGATTCGCGAAGCCAACCGCAACGCGGCGGCAACTAACAAGCCGGCAGAAAGCCTGGAAGTTGCGCTCAGCCGCATCGGTCTGAAACGCGCCGAAGCCCTGTTCGCACTGACTCCAGCAACCCGCCCTGGCGATATCCCCGCTCCGCTGCGACAAATCATGCTGATCAGCAGCCATGCCAGCCAGCAAGCCAACGGTCTTTTCGCCTCACGCCTCGCGAGGCTCTGGCAGGAAATTCACTGGAGCAGTCTGCTGTTCCTCGCGCCCGTCTGGGCGCTGGTCGCAGCCCACCCGGAATTGCTCGAGGCCTGGGAGCAAAGGGTACTGGTCAAGCGTGAGCCTGCCCGTCAGGTCGAACAGTCACTGCTTGGCGTGTCGTTGCTGGAGCTCTGCGTGGCGACCGCTGAACACTGGGGCCTGCCTGGCTGGATTGCCCAGGGTTACCGACTGCTCAGCGAGCATCGTCGCATGCTGATCAAAGCGTTGCATATCGCCCATGACAACGAGCACCCCCTGCATCAGCAACAGATGCTCGACGCCGATCCGCCGTTGCGCCGTTGGCTCACCCTGCCGAGCAATACCATTTTGCTCGCCAACGGGCTGGCACTCTCGGCGCACCACAGCTGGAGCGGTACTCACAGCCTGCGCTGGCAGCGGCTCGCCGGCCTTTATCTTCAGGTCCCGCTGGCCGAGCTGCAGCAAATGACGCATCAGCAAGCCGCGGCCAGTGCGCAAGCGATCGGAAAGACCGATCTCTGGCATCCAGCACAGGGCCTGCTCTGGCCATGGGAAAGCAGGTTCCAGCAAGAGAGAGTCGCGAAACTGCCGGATATCGTTGCATTGGCGCAGTGGCGCGCACATTGCCGTGAACTGCTCAGCGAACCCAGTCCGTACGACAATGTGGTCCAGCTCACCGCTACCGCCTGCAAAGCGCTGACCTGCGCCGGCATGCAACGGGTGCTGTTGATGCTCGTCGATCGCAAGCAACAGCGGCTGGTCAGCCAGCAAACCAGCGGCCTACCGCGCGAGGCTGCCCGGCTGACGCTCGACCCGGACCAGAGCCAGGTGCTGCGCAGGCTGATCGAAAAGCCCGCACTGCTACGGCTCAAGCCGGACAACGTGGCGCAGTTCTCCGCGCTGCTGCCGGGCACGCTGAAGGCGCTGTTCCCTAGCGAGCACGTCCTGCTGCGCTCTGTCGGTTACGAGGGTCGGGTGACCATGCTGCTGGTGGCGGACCAGGACAACACCGCGTTCAGCGAAATGGGCCTGCAGGGCTTTACCAAGACCATCCAATGCATAGAGCGCTCCCTGGCGACGTTCAGCAAACGCGGCCGCTGATTTTTTCGCTAGACTTGGCCCTTTCCGTCCGACCGAGGCTCGCCGTGTCCGCGTTTTCAGCCCTACCCCTGGTAATCGAACCGGCCGATCTGGCCGAACGCTTGAACGCACCCGAGCTGATCCTGGTCGACCTGACCAACGTGACCCGCTACGCCGAAGGCCATCTGCCCGGCGCACGATTCGTCGATCCCAAGCAGACTCAGCTCGGCCAGCCGCCCGCACCGGGGCATCTGCCGGGAAAACCCCAGTTGGAAGCCCTTTTCGGTGCACTGGGGCATCACCCCGATGCGGTCTATGTCGTCTATGACGACGAAGGGGGCGGCTGGGCCGGGCGTTTCATCTGGTTGCTGGATGTCATCGGGCATTATCGCTATCACTACCTGAACGGCGGCCTGCAGGCCTGGCTAGCCGAGCAGCGGCCGCTGTCGCAAGACAAGCCTGTCGACGCAGGCGGGTCGGTCACCCTGACACTCGATGAGACGCCTAGCGCCACCCGCGAATACATCGAAAGCCGGCTCGGCGCACCCGACCTGGTCATATGGGATGCCCGCTCGCCCGAGGAGTACCGCGGCGAGAAGGCACTTGCGGCACGCGCCGGCCACATCCCGGGCGCGATCAATTTCGAATGGACCGCGGCGATGGACCCGACGCGCGCGCTGCGCATCCGCGAAGACATCGCCGAACGGCTGGAGGCGCTCGGCATCACGGCCGACAAGGAAATCATCACCCACTGCCAGACGCATCATCGCTCCGGCTTCACCTACCTGCTGGCCAAGGCCCTGGGCTACCCCCGAATCAAAGGATATCCCGGCTCATGGGGCGAATGGGGCAACCTGCCCGACACCCCGATCCAGCAATGAAAAGGTCACCCATGAAAGATCGCTTGTTCGTATTCGTCCAGTACCTGCTCCCGCATCACCTGATCTCCCGGCTCGCCGGCTGCCTCGCCGAGTGCCGCCTGCCCTGGGTGAAAAACACCTTCATCAAATGGTTTGTTCGGCACTTTCAGGTTGACATGCGCGAAGCGCAGGTCGAAGACCCGACAGCCTACGAGCATTTCAACGCCTTTTTCACCCGTGCACTGAAAGACGGCGCTCGGCCATTGGATCCGACACCCGGTGCGATCCTCAACCCGTGCGATGGCGCAATCAGCCAGCTCGGCCGGATCGAGCAAGGCCGGATCTTTCAAGCCAAGGGCCATAGCTACAGCGTGATGGAGCTGCTCGGCGGCGATCACCAACGAGCGGCGCCCTTCATGGGTGGCGATTTCGCTACCGTGTACCTGTCCCCCAAGGACTATCACCGGGTGCATATGCCGCTGGCCGGCACCCTGCGCGAGATGGTCTATGTGCCGGGTCGCATCTTCTCGGTGAACACCGTGACCGCCGAAGGCGTACCGGAGTTGTTCGCCCGCAACGAGCGAGTGGTCTGCCTGTTCGATACTGAGCGTGGGCCAATGGCCATGGTGCTGGTCGGTGCAATGATCGTCGCCAGCATCGAGACGGTGTGGGCTGGACTGGTCACGCCGCCCAAGCGCACGCTCAAAACCGTCCGTTACGACGAGGCGAGCCGATCCCTCATCCACCTGGAGAAAGGCGCCGAGATGGGGCGATTCAAGCTCGGCTCCACGGTGATTTTGTTGTTCGGGCCGGATCAGGTCAGCTGGGCCGAACAGCTATCAGCCTTGACGCCGGTATGCATGGGTGATGGACTGGGAGTGGCCAAGCCGGTGCCGCCGGCTGTCACGCCGGCTTCCGATACGGATCTGGCGTAGGCCCTGAACCAACGGTCGGCTGGTACTAGCCAACCCCTCCTCGTTCGTTATGATGTCATTCGAAACGATTCCATTTTGACATCACCGCTGGCGAACGCCTGGACGCACCGCCGAGTCAAAGACGATGCGTCAGGGACTGTCACGGAGATCATTGTGTGGAAAACCAGAGCCAACCCTTGCTGTTGCGTGTACCGACGCCGGATCGACAGGAGCTATCCTTCTGCGAACCCAGTGTGCGCGGCATCAAGCATTGGCTTTCCGGCCTGCCCAAGGCCAATCTCGGCGAAACTGCACGGCAGCTCTATCAGGCCATGCTGGAACTCAACCAGCTACGCACCACGGCCCAGATCCGTCTGCAACTGCTCGAATTGCTGCGACCGGAAATCCACTTCGTCTGCCGTGAGCTGGAACGCTACTTCATCAATCAGCCAATCGTGCTCGGCGAGCGCCCGCGCAAGGTCGCCAGCTTATGCCAGGCACTGCACAATCACCTCGCTATCGGCTACAAGCTGATTGCCGTAGAGCTGGCTCCGCAGACCGGACGCGAACGCCTGCAGCTACTTACCATCTCGTTGCAGCGGGCAATCCGTAGCCTTTGCGCCATGCTGGTTCGCTCGACCCAACTGTACAGGCCGACACCCGATGGTCTGTGGCTCGAACTTCATCGGTTATACGCCATTGCCGTGACACACGGCATTCACCGCACCCTGGTGCGTGACGACCTGAGCTACCGAGTCAAGGGTCTGAGCGCCGAACAGAGCTATATCGTTGCATTGATGATCGGCAGCGCCCGCTGCAATCAGATGCGCCAACAGAACATCGCCCAATTGGCGCAGCTACTCGAACCCTGGAGCGCGCTGGTTCGCCTGCAGACCGCACAAAACCCGTCCAGCCTGTTCGGCGTGTCTTCTCGCATCGATGGCCCGCCGCGCTATCGATCGATGTTTACCGCGGCGGAACGGCCAGACCTGCTCGGCATCGATCCGCATGGGCTGGTCCAGGCTATCCAGAAGCACCTACAGTCCCCAGCGGAAACCGCCGAAGAGAAGGCGCTCGCGATACCCGAGGGGTTGAGCCTCGATCTGCTGCAGCATGTGAGCGCCGCCTGGGGCGACATTTCCGAGCGCAGCTTCCAGCGCACCCCCGCACAGGGCACCATGAAAATATGCATCGGCATGAGTGCGCTGCATTACTACCTGGCAGGCCAGCGCCAGTTTGGCGAGCTCCTGAAACGGCCAGACGCCGCTCCCGCCGTGTTCAAACTGAACAATGCTGCACCCGATGTCTGGTCCGTTGCGTACGATGCCGCCGTGGTCAAGGATGACCCAATCCTGCCGAACGACTATATCGAGTTCGTCCGCCCCGTCATGGAGGAGAAAGCGGATGAGCACGAGCCCGCAAGCCCATCGAGCCCATCGAGCCCATCGAGCGACCTCTCCTTTCCAACATTCGAGGTACAGCGGGTCGATCACAGCCCCGGTGGTTTTTGCCTGTCCTGGCCGAGCGAAGTGCCAGCACAGCTTCAGACGGGCGAGTTGCTAGGCTTGCAAGATCCCACCAGTGAGACCTGGAGCGTCGCGGTGGTGCGGTGGATCCGTCAGGTTCGCGGCAGCGGCCCACAGATGGGGGTGGAACTCATCGCCCCCTCTGCACATCCTTGCGGCCTGCGCCTGCTACGCAAAACCGAACAAGGCAGCGAATATCTGCGAGCCCTGCTGTTGCCGGAGATCAGCGTAATTTCTCGTCCGGCGACACTGATCGTTCCGCGACTTCCCTTTCAGGAAGGGCAGAAAGTGCAGATCAACCAGAATGGTAATGAACTCCGGGCGCTGCTTTGCCGTCGTCAAACCGGCTCTGGCAGTTACAACCAGTTCGAATATCAGTTGGTGGGTATCGCAACCGCTCCCCAGGAGACGTCGATCACAGCACGGGGAGGCCAGGCGTCCCCCGGCGGTGAAGATTTTGACTCGCTCTGGAACACGCTGTAGATTGCGGCTCACCGTTTTTTAGCCTTCACGCCCCTCTCCGGCGCGTTCCAAAGCTGCAGCCATGGCCCCGCAAAAGAAAACAATCCGCCTGCTGATCCTTGAGGATTCGCAGAATGAAGCTGAGCGACTGGTCAGCCTGTTTCGCAATGCAGGCCAGGCGACGCGCGTGCATCGCCTTACCTCCAGCGAGGACCTTGCCGATGTGCTCCAGCAAACCTGGGATTTGCTGATCAGCGCACCGACCAGCACCAATCTCGATCCCAGCGAAGTCATCGGCGCCATCCGCAAGCAAGCCAAAGACATTCCGGTGATCCAATTGATCGACGGCAATGATGTCGATGCGATCACCGAAGCACTCGCTCTCGGTGCTCAAGGCGCGCTACCGCAGGGTGAGGACGAATGGCTGATTCTGGTCGCCAATCGAGAGCTGGCGAATCTTGACGAGCGCCGCACACGTCGCTCCGCAGAGCTGGCGCTGCGCGAGGCTGAGAAGCGCTGCCAGCTATTGCTAGAGAGCTCCGTGGATGCCATCGCATACGTCCACGACGGCATGCACATCTACGCCAATCGCGCCTATCTCGAGCTATTCGGCTACGACGACGTGGAAGAACTCGAATGCATGCCGATGATCGATCTGATCGCTTCCTGCGACCAGGGGGAGTTCAAGAGCTTTCTGAAGAATTATCAAAGCATTCAGGGCAGCGCCGAACTGGTATGCGGCGGCATTCGCGCCGATGGCGGCAATTTCAAGGCCCGCATGCACTTTTCCCCGGCCAGCTATGACGGTGAGCCCTGTATCCAGGTGGTCATTCGCGCAGAGACGGGTAACGCCGAACTGGAAAAGCTGCGCGAAATCAGCAGCCAGGACCTGGTGACAGGGCTTTACAACCGTAACCATTTCCTCGAATTGTTGGACGGCGCAGTCGAGCGCGCCGTCAACGCCGGACAGAGCTCAAGTCTCGCTTACATCCGGATCGATCGCTTTGCCAGCCTGCAGGCCGACATCGGCCTCGGCGATTCGGACCGATTGTTGGCCGAGCTGGCCACGCTGCTACGCGAGCAGTTTCACGAAGCAGCCGAGCTGGCACGTTTCGGTGACGATGCGTTTGCGGTGCTGATGCCCGCTGCCGTACCTGCTCAGCTCGAGCAACCCTTGACCGAACTGCTGCGCAAAGTCGAAGCGCATTTGTTCGATGTTGGCAGCCGCACCGTTCAGACCAGTCTGAGCATCGGTGTCGCAGCGCTGGACGAGCGGACCGCGAAAGCGCGAGACGTGATCGACCGCGCGCACCGCTGCGCCGAAGAGCTTGCCGATGGCAACGCGCTTCGAATCTACGACCCGGCCGGCGAGCTAGCCAAGGCCGCCAGCCGAGGCAATGTCCTCGCGATGCTGCAACAGGCGCTGGAAAAAAACAGCTTTCGCCTGCTATTCCAACCGATCATTAGCTTACGTGGCGACAGTCACGAGCACTACGAAGTCCTGCTACGCCTGCTCGATCCGCAAGGGGTCGAGGTCCCACCCGGCGAATTCCTCGATGCGGCGAAAGAAGCGGGGCTGGCCACTAAGATTGACCGATGGGTACTGCTCAACTCCATCAAACTGCTCGCCGAGCACCGCAACAAGGGCCATAACACACGGCTGATGATTCATTTGTCGGACGCCAGCCTGCAGGATCCGTCACTACTCACCTGGCTCGGAGCTGCGCTCAAAGCATCCAAACTGCCACCTGATTCGCTGATCTTCCAGCTCGACGAGAATGACGCCGTCGCGTATCTGCGACAGGCGAAAGCACTGACCCAGGGACTGATCGGGCTGGGCTGCCGCATCGCCCTTAGCCAGTTCGGCTGCGTGCTGAACCCATTCAATACGCTCAAGCACCTCAACGTCGATTTTGTGAAAATCGACGGTTCCTATACCCAGGACCTGAGTCGCCAGGAGAACCAGGAAGCACTTAAGCAGCTACTGGCGGACCTGCATGAACAGGCCAAGCAGACCATTGTGCCCTTCGTCGATAGCGCCACGGTCCTGGCCACGCTGTGGCAAGCCGGTGTTGGCTATATTCAAGGTCAGTATTTGCAAGGGCCGAGTCAGTCGATGGATTACAACTTCGCCTCGGACGAGGAATAAGCTGGAGCTGGAGCTGGAGCTGGAGCTGGAGCTGGAGCTGGAGGCGATGAGTGTGCGGGCTGACACGCGCTGATCAAGCCTACCTCGTTCCTCTCGCTGCAGAAAGCGCTACACGCCCCAACATAGCATCCCGGTTTCAGGCTTCAGGCTCGCTTTTATTCCATCCCTTCCCGATCCCTGAAACCGAGCAGATAGAGAATTCCGTCCAGCCCCAAGGTCGAGATCGCCTGTTTAGCCGACTGCTTGACCAGTGGTTTGGCCCGGAAGGCCACACCCAGCCCGGCCAGCCCGAGCATCGGCAAATCATTGGCGCCGTCGCCGACGGCAATCGTCTGCTCCAGGCGCAAACCTTCCCGTGCGGCCAGTTCGCGAAGCAGATCGGCTTTGCGCTGGGCGTCGACGATAGGCTCTTGGGCAATGCCGGTGAGCTTGCCGTCGACGATTTCGAGCTCGTTGGCATAGACGTAATCGATGCCAAGCCTGGCCTGCAACTGACGCGCAAAGTAAGTGAAGCCGCCCGAAAGGATTGCCGTCTTGTAGCCCAGCCGCTTCAATTCGGCGAACAGCAGCTCGGCGCCCTCGGTAAGCCGCAGGCTCGCACCGACTTCAGCCAATGCGCGCTCCTCAAGGCCTTCGAGTAGCGCCAAACGCTCCTTGAAGCTGGCGCGAAAATCCAACTCACCGCGCATCGCTCGTTCGGTGATTTCCGAAACCTGACCGCCCACGCCGGCCACCTTGGCCAGTTCGTCGATGACTTCAGCCTCGATCAGCGTCGAGTCCATGTCGAACACCGCGAGTCGGCGATTGCGGCGGAACACCGAGTCACGCTGGAAGGCGATATCGACATTGAGTTCTTGCGCCACACTGAGAAACTCGGCGCGCAACGCCGCGGTGTCGTCCGGCTCACCCCGCACCGAGAACTCGATGCAGCCCTTGCCCAGATCTTCAGGCATGTCCAGCGGCTGGCGGCCAGAGAGACGGTCGATGTGATCGATGTTGAGGCCATATTTAGCGGTGATCGAACTGACACGCTGCAGCTGCTCGGCAGTGACCTTGCGGGTCAACAGCGTGACGATGTGCCGGGGCTTGCCCTGGCCCGCGACCCATTGCTGATAGTCTGCCTCAGCGACCGGCGTGAAGCGCACTTGCTGGTCGTGCTTGTAACCCATGAACAGCACGTCCTTTAGCACCGAAGAAGCACGTTCGGTGTCGGGAATTTCCACCAGGATGCCGAACGACAAGGTGTCATGAATCACCGCCTGACCGATATCCAGAATATTCACGCCACCTTGGGCGAGCACGCCGGTAATGGCCGCGGTCAGCCCGGGGCGATCTTCCCCGGTGATGTTAATCAGGACGATTTCGCGCAAGGCGCAGCTCCTAAGGCAAAGAAGGCGGGCATTCTACAACAGCCAACCGGCCGCTGAACGTCACGGTACCCGCCAGACGCAATCAACCCGGCGTCCAAGGCGCCATCTTTGCTGCAATTCGTCAGCTTTGACCCGGAGACCTTCAGCCCCCAGTGCGCTTTCCGTATACTGCGCGGCACCTTCCTTAAGAGTAGAGCCGCGCTCTGTGAACCGGCCCGTATCCGTCAAGCCCGACAACTTCTTCTTGCTCATCTATCGCGCCCTGCGCCAGCGGCGCGTTCCGCTGGTATTGCGCGTAGCCAGTCACACCCTGCTGCTGGTCGCGCTGGCATTGGTTATCTACGCCTGGGTCATGGGCATGCAGTTCAAGCATGCGATGGAACAGCAAGCCGATGCCCTGGGACAGAGCCTGCTTACCCAGACGGCCGCCTCGGCCACCGATCTGCTGGTGGCCAACGACATACTCAGCCTAAATGTCTTGCTGAGCAATCTGGTGAAGAACCCGCTGGTGGCTCATGCTGCGATTTACAGCGTAGACAACCGCGTGCTGGCCGAATCGGGCACGCGCCCGCAACGAAACCTGCTAGGCGACGAGGAAGGGCTCTACTCCACGCCCATCAGCTTTCAGGAGGTGATTGCCGGGCATCTGCGCATCAGCCTCGACATGCGGCAATTCCAGCAACCCATGACCATCAGCCTGCAAAGCATGGGGCTGCTCAGCCTGATCCTGCTAGCACTTACGCTGACGCTCAGCATGCGCTTGGGCCGGCAGCTCTCGCTCCCCTTGATGCAGTTGCGACTGTGGCTGCGCGACCCGGACGATCCGGCGCCCGGTGCGGGCCGACACGATGAGATCGGTGATTTGGCGCGACAACTGCAGGCTCGTCTTGTACCCGAAGAGCCCGAGCCGGAGATCGAGCTGGACGAGAGCATGCAGGATATCTACTCGGCGCACTTCGAAGTTCCCGCGGCGGCGCCAACCACGGACTATGAGCGCTCCGAGACCGATCTTGGCGATCGCCTAGACGCTGAAGACGATGACGAGCCTATGCCGCTGAAGGTTGACGCACCGGACACGCCAATCGAGGCAGGCGACCTGGATCCGTACGATGAGGATCCACCCTTCGAGGAAGCCAAGCCGCAGCAGAAACCCGCACCGGTAAGGGTCGCACCGGAGACGCCCCCACTGTCCGGTAAAAGCGCCGTGCTGGCGATTCAGCTCGGCGCTCAGGAGCAGTTGCGGCGCCTACCGCGCGCGCGGCTTACCGAGCTGCTGCAACGCTACAGCGACTGCCTACAGCAAGCCGCCACCCTCTATCAGGCCGAGCTGCATACGCTCAGTGATGGTAGCAGCCTGATGCTGTTTCACAGCCAGGACGACGAGCAGAACTACCTGACCCACGCCCTGTGCTGCGGCGAGCTGATGCGAGCACTGGGGCACGCCTTGCAGATCGAAGTGGCTGACAGCGGCATCACCCTGCAGCTACAACTGGGGCTGACCCAGGGCGAAGGCCTGTACGACCTCAGCCAGGGCGACCTGCTGCTCAGCGAGCCGGCGCAAGCAGCGCTGGCCATGTCCCAGCACAGCCGCAATTTGCTATTGGTCGAGCGCGGAATTGGCGAGGACAGCCTGATCCGCCAGCGTGCGCGCATCCGCTCCATTGCCAGCCCGGAAGGTGCCTGCTGCGTCGAACGCCTGCTCGAACCCTACCCGTCCTTGCTCGAGCGCCAGCTCGCACGCATGCACGAGCTTCGCGGACGCAACTGAGGCCACTCCAACATCTTCAACGAGGCGCCTGCCAAGCGGCACAAGGCGGTAAGCAGCCCGCCGCGATTACCGTGCCGTCCGACGCGCTCATGCGCACGCACGCACACTCAGGTCCAGGAAAGCCGAAAGCGTGCGGCACACGCCTTGGCGCAGACAGTCAACCAACTGGCAACTTGAACCGCACACAGCACGAGGCCCGGCGGGTAAGCGCTTATGGCGCTCCCCCAGCCGGGCCTCGTGCTGCAATCAGCTTACGCCAACGCTCGTAACCCTCAGAAGCGAAACACTTCCAGATCGGTCCTGATCGGCTCGACCGCGGGGATCGCCGGAGGTAACGCCTCCGACTTGCTCGGAGCCTTGCTGACGTTCTGCTTGGTACGCGTTTTGGCGATGGCCATCGGTTCGATAGCGGATGCCATCATCTCGCTCAGTCGCTGCAACAACAGGCTCTGCGCACGCACCTGATCGGTCGTACTGCCCTGATGCTCTTCCTGCAGCCGAATCAGGCGGCTGCCCTGGCGCTTGCCCTGCTTGTCCAACAGGCGCCATTGAGCTTCCAGCACCGCGGGATGTTGCGGGCCAGAGTCCAATCGGGTGATTTCGAGTTCGATTTGCACGTCAGGGTTGAAGCCTTTGCCGCCGGGGCTCAGCTCGAGGCTCTGGGTCTTCAAGCGCCAAGCCAGCTGGCGCAACAGCAGCTGATTGATATCACCTTGCAGATCGCCCGCCCAGCGAGCCTGCTGGCCATCGGCGGCCAGGCTTCCATCCGGCAGGCGCTGCAGCAGTGCGTCATGCTGTAAATAATCTGCCAGTGTCACGGGGCCCAGCAGTATCGATGCGCCGTTAGCGGATTGCGCGGGCATTTCCGCAGTACCGTTGTCGAGCCGGTACATCGGCACGGGTTGGGTCACGCAGCCAACGAGGCTGGTACAGGCTAGTAGCAAAACAGTTGTGAGGCGCTGCACGTTCGTCTCTACCTTGGTACCGGACCAGGCGACGCGGTAAGCCAGCGGACGTCTGCCCGCTCCGTTACGCCTATCACCTTTGCCGTCGTACCGATTGTCTTGATTCCCGACGCGACAGAGGACTGCAGCAACTACACCGCGATCGGATGAAAATTGGAAGGCCGCTATCTTCCGTGAAACGGCCGCTGGAAGCCAGCCTCTAATGGACTTCCCTCTCAGCTCAGCGCCTCCACCAACAGTGCGTCAACGCGCTGGAAGCCGCGCGGTAGCTTGTTTCCGCGCCGCCCGCGCTCACCCTTGTAGTGTTCCAGATCATCGGCTCGGAGCGACAGGGTGCGCTTACCGGCTTGCAAGACCAGCGTCGCACCTTCAGGTAGCACGGCGAGATCGGTCAGGTATTCTTCACGGCTGGCGACGCGATCGCCTGGGATTCCGATGATCTTGTTGCCCTTGCCCTTGCCCAACTGCGGCAGATCCCGGATCGGGAACACCAGCAGGCGGCCTTCGGTCGTGACGGCTGCCAGCCAGTCCTGATCGCGATTGCTCAACGGCCGCGGGGCCACCACACGCGCACCTGCCGGCAACGACAGCAGCGCCTTGCCGGCCTTGTTCTTGGCCTGCAGGTCTTCGCCCTTGACCACAAAACCGTAGCCCGCATCGGAAGCGATCACATAGAGCGCCTCGTCATCAGGCAGCAGCACGCATTCGAAACTGGCGCCGGGCGGCGGAGCCAATCGTCCGGTCAAGGGCTCACCCTGACCGCGGGCCGAAGGCAGCGAGTGCGCCGCCAGCGAATAGCTGCGACCGCTGGAATCAATGAACACGGCGTACTGATTGGAGCGACCCCCTGCGGCAGCCCGGAAGCCATCACCGGCCTTGTAGGAGAGCCCGGTGGCGTCGATATCGTGGCCCTTGGCGCAGCGCGCCCAGCCCTTCTCGGAGATCACCACGGTGACCGGCTCGGAAGGCAGCAATTCGTTTTCCGAGAGTGCCCGCGCCTCGGCCCGCGCCACGATGGGCGAGCGACGGTCGTCGCCATAGGTCTCGGCGTCGGCAATCAGCTCCTTACGCACCAGCTTCTTCAGCTTGGCTTCGCTGCCCAGCAGCGCCAGCAGCTTTTCCCGCTCCTTGGCCAGCTCGTCCTGCTCGCCGCGGATTTTCATTTCCTCCAGCCGCGCCAGCTGGCGCAGACGGGTGTCGAGGATATAGTCGGCCTGCAGCTCAGACAGCTCGAAACGCGCCATCAAAACCGGCTTGGGCTGGTCCTCGGTGCGAATGATCTGGATCACTTCGTCTAAATTGAGAAAGGCAACCAACAAGCCTTCCAACAGGTGCAGGCGTCTTTCCACTTTGTCCAGGCGGAACTGCAAGCGCCGGCGCACGGTGCCGATACGATAGGTGAGCCATTCGCTGAGCAGCACCTTGAGGTTTTTTACCTGCGGCCGACCGTCGAGGCCGATGACGTTGGTATTGACCCGGTAGCTGGACTCCAGCTCGGTGGTCGCGAACAAGTGCTGCATCAGCTCGTGCGCATCGACCCGATTGGAGCGCGGAATGATGACGATCCGACAAGGGTTTTCGTGGTCCGATTCGTCGCGAAGATCGGCCACCATGGGCAGCTTCTTGGCCTGCATCTGCGAGGCGATCTGCTCCAACACCTTGGAGCCGGACACTTGGTGCGGCAGCGAAGTGACGACGATATCGCCATCCTCGACGCGATACACGGCCCGCATCCGCACCGAGCCCCGGCCGGTCTCGTAGATCTTCAGGAGATCAGCACGTGGCGTGACGATCTCCGCCTCGGTCGGATAGTCCGGGCCCTGCACATGTTCGCAGAGCTGCTCAATCGACGTGCCGGGCTCGTCGAGCAGGCGCACACAGGCAGCGGCGACTTCGCGCAGATTGTGCGGCGGCACGTCGGTGGCCATGCCCACGGCAATACCGGTGGTGCCGTTGAGCAACAGATTGGGCAGACGCGCCGGCAGCGTCGCGGGTTCGTCGAGCGTGCCATCGAAGTTCGGCACCCACTCCACTGTGCCTTGCCCCAGTTCCGACAGCAGCACCTCCGAATAGCGCGACAGGCGGGCTTCGGTATACCGCATGGCGGCGAATGATTTAGGGTCGTCTGGCGCCCCCCAGTTACCCTGACCGTCGACCAGCGTGTAGCGATAGCTGAACGGCTGAGCCATCAGCACCATGGCTTCATAGCAGGCCGAGTCGCCATGGGGGTGGAATTTGCCGAGCACGTCACCAACGGTGCGCGCCGATTTCTTGTGCTTTGAGTCAGCGTTCAGGCCCAGCTCACTCATCGCATAAATGATCCGCCGCTGCACCGGCTTGAGCCCGTCGCCGATATGCGGTAGCGCGCGATCCATGATCACGTACATCGAATAATTGAGGTAAGCCTGCTCAGTGAAGTCGGCAAGGGAGCGACGCTCCACGCCGTCCAGGCTCAGGTCGATAGTTTCGCTCATGGTCGATCCGTGGCGTGTTGGCGCAGCACCAGAGTGCCGGCGCGCTGGGTGAATTCGAGTTGTTTCAAGGCACTCATGCCGAGCAGCACCTCTTCGCCGACAAAGCCTGGCGCGATGAGGGCGGGCACGTTTCGCAGCACGATGTCTCCAAGGACGAGGCTATCGAGCACTGTACGATAGCCGGTCGTCCGACCGTTGGCGGTCTGCAGCGCCACAGGGGCGCCACGGGGCAAAACAATGCGCTCCGCCAGCTCAGCGGGTATCGCCACATCGGTTGCACCGGTGTCCAATAGAAAGGTTACCGACCGGCCATTGATCAGCCCATCAGCAACGAAGTGGCCCTGGAAATTACTTTCCAGGCGCACCTCGATCTGGTCGTCCTGCACCACCGAAATGGGCTCACGGTTGGGATTGAAGCGACTCTGCTCCCAGTCGGCGAAAAACCGCGTGGCCAGCAGTAAACCCGCCCCCCACGCCAGCACCAGCATGACGCGGCCGGCACGGCGGCCGGCAGGCTGGGTCACTGTTTGACACCCCAGCCGCCCTTCGGCGCGGCGAAGCGCCAGACGATCGGCCGTTTTTCACCGTCGGTACGCGTGAGCCCGTTGTTATCGACGCCGATCCAGGCACCCTCCGTGTCTACCCAAAGCGCTTCGGCATTACCGAAGGGCGTGTCATAGCGACGCGAGTCCGCCAGTGCCGTGCCGGCATAGGTCCAGCATGCTTCGCTATCGCCGGTCGCCGGCTTGCGCCGACAGATCTGATGCCGAACGGGCTCCAGGGTGAACAGCTTGTCCCGATGGAAAGCCAGGCCGGAAAAGCGCCGCGGCTGGTCGTTTTCGTTCATCGCCGATGGCGGTGACTCGCGCCCTCCTTCAGCCAGCAATACGCAACCGCCGGTGCATTGCCAGACGCTCTGCTTACGATGCATAACCATCAGACCGCGGCGATTGTGTTCGGCCGCAAGCCACAGCCGATTAGCCTCCGGATCGACAGTGACGCCCTCGAACATAGCGTTGAACTGAAGCAACATCCCGCTCGCGCGCGCCTGGCGGACCAGGCCATCAGGCAGGTTCAGCCATTCCGCCGTACCCGCCGGGCTGACTCGCAGCACTGCCGCGTGCGCTTCGCTGACCAGATAGCGGTTGCCCAGGCTGTCGCAACTCAGCCCCTCGAAGTCCATTTCACCGCCGCGCACCATGCCGGTAATGGCGGCCCGCATGCGCACGCCCCACGACAAACCGGTGTTCGGCACGGGCGGTAAGTCGAACTGCTCGGCTTCGGCTCGCCAGACGGTTTCACTCGCATCGAGGCGGTATAGCCGATCGTCTTCCCGGTCAGAAATGGCCCAAAGCCCGTCTCCGCACCAAGCCAATCCAGAGAGGTTGCCATGGGCGATTCCCTCGACAGGGTGCTCACTGACCAGCGCCAACTCAGGAACGTCGCCAGCGGCCCAAGCCGGTACCGCCAGCGCAACCAACAGCGCGATCCAGCGGCGGTTCAAATCAGCACCTCGGCCAGGTTGCCCTTGGATTCGAGCCAGCTTTTGCGATCACCGGCGCGTTTCTTAGCGAGCAGCATGTCCATCATTTCACGGGTGCCGTCGAAATCATCGAGCGTCAACTGCACCAGCCGGCGAGTGTTGGGATCCATGGTGGTTTCGCGCAACTGCGGCGGATTCATTTCGCCGAGGCCCTTGAATCGAGTGACCTGAGGCTTGCCTCGGCGCTTCTCGGCCAACAGCCGATCCAGGATTCCGTCGCGCTCGGCTTCGTCCAGAGCATAGAAGATGTCCTTGCCCAGATCGATGCGGTACAGCGGCGGCATCGCCACATAGACATGACCGGCATCGACCAGTGGCCGGAAGTGACGAACAAACAACGCACAAAGTAGCGTGGCGATGTGCAGGCCGTCCGAATCGGCGTCAGCGAGGATGCAGATCTTTCCATATCGCAGCTGAGACATATCCGCCGCACCGGGATCCACGCCGATGGCGACCGCGATGTCGTGAACTTCCTGGCTCGCCAGTACCTCGCCGCCATCGACTTCCCATGTATTCAAGATCTTGCCCCGCAACGGCATGATCGCCTGGAATTCCTTGTCCCGGGCCTGCTTGGCCGACCCGCCGGCCGAATCACCCTCGACCAGAAACAACTCCGAGCGCGCCGGATCCTGCCCTGCACAATCGGCCAGTTTGCCGGGCAGCGCCGGGCCCTGGGTGATGCGCTTGCGTTCGACCTTCTTGCTTGCCTTGAGCCGGCGTCCGGCGTTACTGATCGCCAATTCGGCAAGTTGCATACCCAGTTCGGGATGCGCGTTGAGCCACAGGCTGAAGGCATCCTTGACCACACCGGAGACGAACGCCGCCGCCTCCCGGGACGACAGGCGCTCTTTGGTCTGGCCGGAAAACTGCGGCTCCTGCATTTTGGTCGAGAGTACAAAGGCGATCCGCTCCCATACGTCCTCAGGCGCCAGCTTGACGCCGCGCGGTAGCAGATTGCGGAACTCGCAGAATTCGCGCATGGCATCCAGCAAGCCCTGACGCAGGCCGTTGACGTGGGTGCCACCCTGCGCGGTAGGGATCAAGTTGACGTAGCTTTCCTGCACGCTGTCGCCACCCTCGGGCAGCCACAGCAAGGCCCAGTCGACCGCTTCCTTGTTGCCGGCGAGGCTGCCGCAGAAGGGTTCGTCAGGCAGGCGGACGAACTCGTTGACGGCATCCACCAGGTAGGAGCGCAGGCCGTCCTCGTAGTGCCACTCGACCTTTTCACCGGTGCTCTTGTCCTCGAAGCTGACGTTGAGCCCTGGGCACAGCACGGCCTTTGCCTTGAGCACATGCTTGAGTCGGCTGATGGAAAACTTCGGCGAATCGAAATACTTCGGGTCGGCCCAGAAATGCACGCTGGTGCCGGTGTTGCGCTTGCCGACCGAGCCGATGATGTCCAGCTCACTGGCCTTGAAGCCGTCGGCGAAGGCCATGCGGTATTCGTTGCCGTCCCGTTTGACCGTCACCTCGACCCGGGTCGACAAGGCATTCACTACGGAGATGCCAACCCCATGCAGGCCGCCGGAAAATTGATAGTTCTTGTTGGAGAACTTGCCGCCGGCGTGCAGCTTGGTGAGGATCAGCTCAACGCCCGAGACGCCTTCTTCAGGGTGGATATCCACCGGCATGCCCCGGCCGTCGTCGATCACCTGAAGGGAGTTGTCTTGGTGCAGGATCACCTGGACGGCGCTGGCATGACCGGCCAGCGCCTCGTCGACACTGTTGTCTATGACCTCTTGGGCCAGGTGATTGGGCCGCGAGGTGTCGGTGTACATGCCCGGACGCTTGCGCACCGGATCCAGGCCGGAGAGGACTTCAATGGCTTCTGCGGTGTAAGACATGTGCGTCTCGTGATGTCCTTATAAATCGGAAAAATCGACGTCTACGAAAATCGACGGATCAAAGCCGGCAAACGCCAGCAGAGCTGGAAGCCGGTCGGCGAAACCCTGGAAGCCGTGATCGCCACCGGCCTGGATGCGTACCGCGCAACCCCTGTAGAACTCGGCCGCCTGACGGTAGTCGAGGGTTTCGTCGCCCGTCTGCAACCAGACCTGATAGCGCTCGGCGTCCTGCGGTGGCGGCACTTCCAGCTCGGCCAAGGCCACGACGTGATCTTCGGTAAGCTCCCAGACCTCGCCAGTGTAGAGATTGGTCTGCGGTCCGAGATAACCATCGAAGCGACGGTGCGGCGTCACGGCCGGATTGACCAGCAGGGCCTTGAGCCCGTGGCGCTCGGCGAGGTGCGTGGCATAGTATCCGCCGAGCGAGCTGCCGACCAGCACGGGGCGTCCCAACTCGGCGATGGCCGCCTCGAGCTGGGCGATAGCATGCCGCGGATGGTGATGTAACGCGGGCACTTGCAGCCATGCGCTCATGCCGATGCGCGCCAACGCGGCGGTCAACTGGCTGGCCTTTTGGGACCGTGGGGAGCTGTTGAGGCCGTGCATGTAAAGGATGGCGGGTCGGGTAAGTGTCATGCTGGTTCGCTGAGCTGGCAAAAGACGGAAAGGCTACTAGGCGAGCCGCGCTGGCTGCAAGCCGCATGAACCGAGTCGCGCGACCCTGCAATCCAGTTGCGCGCGTTAGCCGAAGCAGCTGACTTTCAATAACCTTTGAGGCTGTAGTCGACTTCGAAAGTCGTGCCGATCACTCGCGAGATCCCTGTTTCGAGCGCCCCGTCGACGTAGAGGCGCAACCAGCGGTACCCCGGCGCACGCGTATCCACCAGGAAATCCTCGCTGCCCGGAGCGAATTGCACGCCCGTCGATGGCGTGGCGAGGAGTCGGACACCACCGCGCAAGGCGTCGAACTCCTGATGAATGTGCCCCCAGAGCACCGCCTGAACACAAGGGAAACGATCAAGCACTGCGAATAGTGCGTCGCGGTTGTGCAGGCCGATGCTGTCCATCCAGCGACTGCCAATGGTGACCGGGTGATGATGCAGACAGACCAGGTGATGACGCTCAGGAGCCTCTTGCAGGGTCCGCTCGAGCAACTCCAACTGATCGTCGCGAAGCATCCCGAATACGGAACCAGGCACCAGCGTATCGAGCAGGATGACCCGCCATGCACCGATGTCCAGAACCGGCAGCATGATTTCGCTGTCACGGGTGGCCTCTCGCATGGCGGCCAGTTCGTCGTGATTGCCAGGGCACCAGCGCACCGGTGCGTCAATACGCTCGGAAAGCTGACGAAAGCGTTGGTAAGAGGCCAGCGAGCCGTCCTGCGAAAGGTCTCCCGTTGCCAGCATCAGGTCGATGCGGGGCTGCTCTTCGAGAACCAGATCGACAACGCGCTGCAAACTTTCGCCCGTATCCAGGCCCAGCAGCTTGCCACCCGCCTCGGCGAACAGATGACTATCGGTCAACTGCACGAGCAGTACCGAGTCTTTTTCAGCAGTGAGGGTCGAAGCAGCCAAGCCCCGTCTCCTTTGGCGAAATGGCAGACGAATTATGGTGGCTGGCGGTCACAGGGGTAAACCACGCGATGCGGGCATGTATCACAGAACGCACTGCAGACGAACCCGGTGCTGGCTGCGCACGAAAGACGGTCATGCTTTTAATGCAGCGAGCGCCTCAATGCGGATCGCCGTTTACAGCACCGGCTCGAGCTCATGACCACACGCCAGGCAATGCCCCAGCCATTCACCCAGGAACAGATTGAGCTGATTCTTTTCGTCAGGCTGATGCATCTGCGCGTTGGGGTAACTATAAATGCCGCGGAAACGCCGGGCATTCTCGGCACTGATGACTTCAGCCATGCGCGCATCGTGATAGACCCGCACGTCCATCTGCGGAACCGGCAACCAGGGCAGGCAATCCTGCTGGCTGATCTGCACGGTGGTGGTATAGGGGCAGCTTTCCACTACCTTTAGCACGAGCACGCCGAGCAGCCGATCACCCTGACTCATGGCAATTCGACGCGTTTCCGGCTGGTTGCGCATATCGGGCAGCAGGCGCATCAGCCGCAGGTAATTCGCCTCGCAGGCCGCCTGCAGCTCCAGCAGGTCGACGCGGTATCGTTCGCGCGTTCGCCTCATGTCCATGCCCCCCTGATTTCGTCGCGATTCAAGGCCAGCCACTGCAACGCGATGATACTCGCGGCGTTATCGATGCCGCCGTCGCGCACCGCTTGCAACGCCCGCTGTACCGACCAGACGTGCACGCGGATGTCCTCACCCTCTTCATCCAGGCCGAACACGCCGCCGGCGTTGGAGCTGTCGCAGTGTCCGACATAAAGATGCACACGCTCGGTGCTGCCGCCCGGCGACGGGAAGTAAGTCGTCACCGGCCACAACTCGGCGACCTCCAGCCCGGCCTCCTCAACCGCTTCGCGACGCGCAACTTCTTCGGGTTGCTCGTCCTTGTCGATCAGACCGGCAACCAGTTCGATCAGCCACGGATTCGCGACTTTTCCTATCGCACCGACTCGGAATTGCTCGATCAACACGACTTCATCCCGGCGCGGGTCGTAAGGCAACACGCAGACCGCGTCGTGACGGACGAACAGCTCACGCTCCAGCTGGCGGCCCATACCACCGCTGAACAGACGATGACGCAACTGTAGGCGATCCAGGCGATAGAAGCCGCTGAAGCACTGCTCTCGCTCAACGATCTCGATATCATTCGGGCCGGGGTTGAAAGTGTCAGTCATGAATCACTCACATATCGGTTTGTCCGCGCCTGCGGCGACGGAAAGGCTGCAACCGTCACGGCGTGAGCGGTCTCTCAGGTGTCATCCTAGCGCGCCGTTTCCTCAGGCGCAGCCCTTTGCAGACCACTCGCATGGGGAAAAATTGCTTGTCGCCCCGTTTACGAACTTCCCAACTCGTTGGCACTCGAAACCGCACCTCAAACCTGCAGGAGCCAAAAAGCCTTGATGCCTGTTCGCCAAACCTTTGCACTGATCGCCCTTAGCCTGTTACTCAGCGCCTGCCAGCACTTTGGCGGAGAGCGGCCCGTCGAGGTTCGACAGATTGTCAGCGAGCAACGCCCCGCCGGCTGCGCTGAACACGACGATGGCTGCCCGCTGGTGAATATCGATACCCAGCTATTCGCCGATGAGCCTGCCCTGAACGCGCTGATCGACCAGCGGCTACGCAAGATGACTGTGAACAGCCCGGATGCGAAGGTGCCAGCCACTCTGGAGGGTTATCAGCGGGATTTTTTGGCCGACGCCGAGCGCGGCTGGAGCAGCTATTTGCAGGCCAAGTTGCGCGACCAGCATGACGCCTTGTTGGTCATTGAGCTGTCGAGTTATCTGTACACCGGTGGCGCCCACGGCATGCCGGGGCGCGGCTTCATCAACTATGACCGTGAGCAGGACCGCGAACTTGAGCTTACCGACGTCCTTCTTCCCGGCAAGGAAGGCGCCTTCTGGCGTGCCGCCGCACAAGCGCATCAGCGCTGGTTGGTAGCGAACCAGCATGACGCCGCGTTTTCCCGCCAGTGGCCGTTCCAGCGGACCGCCAATGTCGCGCTGCTACGCGACAAAGTGCTGCTCAAATATGACGTCTACAGCATCGCACCGTATTCGAGCGGCCATCCTGAACTGGAAATTCCTTACCAGGAACTCGCCGCTATTCTGAAACCGGCGTACCTGCCGTAACCAGACCGAAGCGGCTCAGCAACCATAACAGCCCGCCAGACAAGAACAGTGCCGGCAGGCTGGCGCCGATCTCAGGCCAGGCGCTGGCCAATACATGGTAGGTGACCACGCCACAACCCCAGGCCAACAGTGTCTGCCAGCGAAAGGCCGCGCTGGGCGCCGGCAACAGGCCGCGGCGCCGGAGCAGGAAATGGTCCACCAGCACCACGCCGAACAATGGCGCGAACACCGAGCCGATCAACAGCAGGAAGTTCTGATATTCGGCCAGCGGCGCGAGCCAGGCGATAAAGGTGCAGAACACACCGATGGCCAGCGCCAACCGCTCGACCTTGAAGGGCAGCAATATGCCGACCGACACCGCCGCCGAATGGATATCGGCGAAGGCGTTTTCTGATTCGTCGAGCAGAATCAGCAACAGCGGGATACCCAGCCCGGCCCCGGCCAGCGCCAGCAGCAGCGCGTTGACGTCACCGCTATCGGCAAACGCCAGGGTATAGGCCACGCCCAGACTCATCAGCCAGACGTTGCCAACAAAGAAGCCTAGCACTGTGCCGCCAAAGACGCGACGTGCCGCCTTGCCGAAGCGCGAGTAATCAGCGATTAGCGGCAGCCACGACAGCGGCATGGCGATAGCAATGTCGAAGCCCAGAGCGAAGGGCAGCGAGCCATCACCTTGCCTGCCCCAGAGCGCACCAAGATTGGCTTTGTCGAACAGGTTCCAGGTCAGCCAGACGCACGCACCGAGCAACAGCCAGATCCCCCACTTGCGCAGGATCCGTCGCACGAAGGTCAGCGGACCGGTGATCGCCAGCAGCGTGGCCAGCCCGCCGAAGAACAGCGTCCAGAATGCGGGGCTGATCAGCCAGCTCTGCTCGCCGAACGCACGGGCGGCGAGCAGACTCGCCGCGTCGCGCATGACGATGATTTCGAACGCGCCCCAGCCGACCAGCTGTACCAGATTGAGCAACGCGGGCAATACCGCACCGCGGTCACCCAGCGTGCACTTCAGATTGGCCATCGACGACAAGCCAGTGTCGCTGCCGATCACCGCGACGGCGCCAAGCAACAGCACGCCGACTGCCGTGCCGCTGACAATGGCCAGCAAGGCGCCGCTCATGCCCAGCCCTGGCGCCAGCAAAGCGCCGAGCTGCAGCACCATCAGACCGATACCGAGGGAGAACCACAAGGAAAACAGATCACGCCCGCCGAAGACACGGTGTTCAGCGGCAACGACCTGATGGGGGGAATAACGATTCGGAATGTTCACATTGTTTTCTCGGAGAAGCCGGATGCCCGGCATACAACCATGAGCGCGAGTGTTTCGCCTCACGAACGGAATTAAGCGGCTATTTACTTGCAGCTCCCGACTGGCGACGATCCATTGCAGCAGCCCGGCTGGACTCGATGCGCGGAAAAGGCGTTGCCGTTTTCCACCCTACGGGTCATCCAGTACTAGCCGGCTGGATGGCGGCACCGGTTTCAGCGGCACGCCGCGCACCCCTTCTGGACGTAGGGTGGATCACGCTTCATCGATCCACCAAGCGAAGCCACGGTGATGTAAAAAGCGGCATCCATCCTACTAAGGCGTCGTACTCCGCCCGCTATACCTGCTTGTAGATCACCGACCCCTCATCCTTGAAGCGTGAGGACTGCTCGGCGAAGCCGGCCTCGATGGCCTTCTGCTCGTCGGTCAAGCCGTTCTCCTTGGCGTACTCGCGCACTTCTTGGGTGATCTTCATCGAGCAGAACTTCGGCCCGCACATGGAGCAGAAATGCGCGACCTTGGCCGAGTCCTTTGGCAGGGTTTCATCGTGGTAGCTGCGCGCGGTATCGGGGTCGAGGCCGAGGTTGAACTGGTCTTCCCAGCGGAACTCGAAGCGCGCCTTGCTCAAGGCGTTGTCGCGAATCTGCGCACCCGGATGGCCTTTGGCAAGGTCGGCGGCGTGAGCGGCGATCTTGTAGGTGATGATCCCGGTCTTTACGTCATCCTTGTTCGGCAAGCCCAGGTGTTCCTTGGGCGTGACGTAGCAGAGCATGGCGCAACCGAACCAGCCGATCATCGCCGCACCGATGCCGCTGGTGATGTGGTCGTAGCCCGGCGCGATATCGGTGGTCAGCGGGCCGAGGGTATAGAACGGCGCCTCGTCGCAGCATTCGAGCTGCTTGTCCATGTTTTCCTTGATCAGCTGCATCGGCACGTGGCCGGGGCCCTCGATCATGCATTGCACGTCGTGCTTCCAGGCGATCTTGGTCAGCTCGCCGAGGGTTTCCAGCTCGCCGAACTGCGCGGCATCGTTGGCATCGGCAATGGAGCCCGGGCGCAGGCCATCACCCAGCGAGAAGCTGACATCGTAGGCCTTCATGATTTCGCAGATGTCTTCGAAATGGGTGTAGAGGAAGTTCTCTTTGTGGTGCGCCAGGCACCACTTGGCCATGATCGAGCCGCCACGCGAGACGATGCCAGTAACCCGCTTGGCCGTCAGCGGCACATAGCGCAGCAGCACGCCGGCGTGGATGGTGAAGTAGTCAACGCCCTGCTCGGCCTGCTCGATCAGCGTGTCGCGGAACAGCTCCCAGGTCAGGTCTTCGGCGACGCCGTTGACCTTCTCCAGCGCCTGGTATATCGGCACGGTACCGATCGGCACCGGCGAGTTGCGGATGATCCACTCGCGGGTTTCGTGGATGTGCTTGCCGGTCGACAGGTCCATCACCGTGTCCGAGCCCCAGCGGATGCCCCAGGTCAGCTTGGCGACTTCCTCTTCGATCGAAGAACCCAGCGCCGAGTTACCGATGTTGCCATTGATCTTCACCAGGAAGTTGCGGCCGATGATCATCGGCTCCAGCTCGGTATGGTTGATGTTGGCGGGAATGATCGCCCGGCCGCGGGCGACTTCGTCACGCACGAATTCCGGCGTGATTTCCTTGGGAATGCTGGCGCCGAAGTTTTGCCCGGCGTGCTGCTCGGTGAGCAGGCCCGCCGCGCGCGCTTCCTGCAGCTTCAGGTTTTCGCGAATGGCGACATATTCCATTTCGGGCGTGATGATGCCCTGACGCGCGTAGTGCATCTGGCTGACGTTCTTGCCGGGTTTGGCACGGCGCGGGTTGCGCACATGGGCGAAGCGCATCTTCGTGAGCTCGGCATCCGCCAAGCGCTGTTGGCCGAACTGTGAAGTCAGGCCATCGAGCTGTTCGGTGTCGCCGCGATCGTCGATCCAGGCTGAACGCACGTCACCCAGCCCCTTGCGCACGTCGATGCTCACAGTCGGATCGGTGTAGGGGCCGGAGGTGTCATAGACCAGCACCGGCGCGTTGATCTCGCCACCGAAATCAGTAGGCGTCACATCGAGACTGATCTCGCGCATGGGGACGCGGATATCCGGGCGCGAGCCCTGCACGTAGATTTTCTGCGAACGCGGGAAAGGCTGGATCGACCCTTGGTCGACCTGGGCGGATTCACTGAGGTTTTGTTGTTCTGCACGCATCAGGCTAGCTCCTCGATAGTTGTCGGAGCGAACCTGAAAAACACGGCGGGGAAAGGGCATCGGGGTGCGCCGGGATTGGCGCCGAGAGACTCGCTGGAGAAGGAGGCGAGCACATCTTGTTCCCTACGCAGGCCTTAACCTGATCAGGTTCAACGGGATCCGGATTATCCGATCTCAGCCTTTCACTCAAGGCACCCCGACAAGAACGGGACCGAGTCTAATCAAGAGTTCAGCGGAAAGCCATGCCGAGCGACCGCCGGGTCACTATAGGTCCCGGCATCCGTGTTGCCTGATCAGCGCCATCAAGGTCTTGTACACCTTGCTCAAGCGCCTTGACCGCCCGCATGACGGGGCATAGCCTTGCCCATCATTTCGCTTCAGGGAAAGACGCATATGCTGCGCAGACTCACGTTGGCACTCGCCGCGACCGCCGCCTCGTCGGGGCTGACATGGGCCGAGACAGCACCTCCGCTTTCCGCCCGTACCGACCTGATCAGCGTTTACCAGCAGGCCGTCGAGAACAATGCCGATCTCGCCGCGGCGCGCGCTCAGTACAAAGCGATTCAGGAAGTCGTGCCACAGGCACGTGCCGGCCTGCTTCCGAACCTCAGCGGCGCCGCAGAGATGAGCAACACCCGAACTGACGTCGACACCAGCATGGGTTCACGCTCGCTGAAGCGCAGCGGCACCGTCTACCAGGCTACCCTGAGCCAGCCGATCTTTCGCGCCGACCGCTGGTTCCAGCTGCAGGCGGCTGAGGCCATCAGCGAGCAGGCAGCGCTGGAATACTCGATCGCCGAGCAGGATCTGATCCGCCTGACCGCTCAAGCGTATTTCGCGGTATTGCGCGCTCAAGACAACCTCGCCGCGGCCAAGGCGGAGCAGTCGGCCTTCCAGCGCCAGCTCGATCAGGCCAACGAGCGCTTCGAAGTGGGCCTTTCTGACCGCACCGATGTGCTTGAAGCCCAGGCAGGCTTCGATACCGCAAGAGCCAACCGCCTGCTTGCCCAACGTCAGGTCGACGATTCGTTCCAGGCGCTGTTCACCCTGACCAACCGCGAATACCTGGCGCTGGAAGGCATCGAGCACAGCCTGCCAGTATTGCCTCCGGTGCCCAACGACGCCAGCGCCTGGGTGAATACCGCGACCCAGCAGAACCTCGACCTGCTGGCCAGCAACCAGGCAGTCAATGCTGCCGAGGAAACCTTGCGCCAGCGTCGCTCGGGCCATGCGCCGACACTGGACGCCGTAGCGCGCTATAGCAAGGGAGACAATGACAGCTTGGGCTTCACCAATACGGGTAGCGAAGCCGTCACGGGCATCCCCCGCTACACCGGTGATGTCGAGCAACGCAGCATCGGCCTGCAATTGAACATCCCCCTGTACAGCGGTGGCCTGACGACCTCACTTGGCCGCGAAGCCTTCTACCAGCTGACCCAGACCGAGCAACAGCGTGAAAGCCTGCGCCGCCAGGTAGTCGAGTCCACCCGCAATTTGCATCGAGCAGTAAACACCGATGTCGAACAGGTGCAGGCACGTCGGCAGTCGATCATTTCCAACCAGAGTGCACTGGAAGCTACCGATATCGGCTATCAAGTCGGGACACGTAATATCGTCGATGTACTCGACACTCAGCGCCGCCTGTTCGCCGCAGTGCGCGACTATAACAATGCGCGCTACGACTACATTCTCGACAACCTGCGCTTGAAGCAGGCCGCCGGCACGCTCAACCCGGGCGACCTGGAGGATCTGCAGCGCTATCTGAAAGCCGATTACGATCCGGACACGGACTTCCTGCCGCCCGATCTTTCCGAGAGTATCGGGCGACCGGTGCGCATCGACTAGACAGCACGCAGCGCAAAACCGCCTCTATAACGAGGCGGAGCGAGCTACCTTAGAGAAGTGCCAGCGCTGCAATGGCTGCCTGAGGCAACGCTCACGCAGGCGCGGCGGCAGATAAATTGGCTTCTCCACCTGCGACGTCTTATCGGGCTCTAGCCGAGCAACGCCTTCAGGCCAGCCAGCAAACGATCCAGCGCGCCCTGATTATTCCGCAGTACCGCCAGCCCGGCAGCGCGAGCGCGCTCGGCCTGCTCCGGGTCGCCCCAGAATAGCTTGATCGCGGCGGCCAGTTCGGGGGCGCTGGTGACCTCGCCAAGCGCACCGGCATCACGAAGCTGCGCGGCAATATCGAGAAAATTGAACAGATGCGGCCCGGTCAGGACAGGTTTGCCCAATGCGGCCGGCTCCAGCAGGTTATGTCCGCCTGTAGGCACCAGGCTGCCGCCGACATAGGCGACGTCGGCCAGCGCGTACAAAAACAGCAGCTCGCCCATGGTGTCGCCGAGCATCACTTGCGTCTGCGTCTGTGGAGGTTCATCGCGTGACCGTCGTACGGTGGGGAAACCCTGTTTTCGGCACAGTTCGTATACCGAGCCGAAGCGCTCGGGGTGGCGTGGTACCAAGATCAGCAAGGCACTCGGCTGCTCTTCGACCAGCAGACGGTGCGCCGCCAGCAGTATCTCGTCTTCACCCGTGTGAGTACTCGCGCCGATCCAGACCGGCCTGGTCGCTGCGCCCCATTGTTGGCGAAGTTGCGCCGCACGCTCAGGCAGAGCGGGATCGATGGTCAGATCGAACTTGATCGAGCCGGTCACCTGCACGCTGGCGTCCCGAGCACCAAGTTGCTTGAAGCGCTGGGCCTCCGCCTCGGTTTGTGTCGCAATCAGGCTCAGCTCGGCCAGCATCGGCGCAGTCAACCGGCCAAACCGCGCATAACCACGCGCCGATCGCTCGGAGAGCCTTGCGTTGGCCAGCGCTACCGGAATGCCGCGTCGGGCACATTGATGGATGTGGTTGGGCCACAGCTCGGTTTCCATCACCACGGCCAGCTTCGGCTGCAGCCGATCGAGGAAGCGCGACGCTGCCCACGGCAGGTCGTAGGGCAGATAGCAATGTTGGACGGTATCGCCAAACAGCGCCTTGATGCGCTCGGAGCCGGTCGGCGTCATGCAGGTCACAGTGATCGGCAAGTCCGGGTGGCGCGCCATGAGCGCACGAATCATCGGCGCCGCAGCGATGCTCTCGCCCACCGAGACGGCGTGAACCCAAATGCCACCTGGCTGAAGCTCCGGCAGCCGTAGAGCGAAGCGCTCGCCAATACGCTTGGAATAGGCCGGCGCCCGCCGGGCGCGCCACAGCAGGCGAACCAGTATGAGCGGCAAGGCGAGATGGAACAGCAACGCATAGAGGGCACGATTCATGGGCGCGGAGCTTAGCAAAGGCGCCGGCGCAACGGCCACTGCGCAGCGCGTTGTGAAAATCCGCTACCGTGCGGAGAACTTGCCCACACGGCCGAAGCCGAATTAACCGCGGCGCTCATACGAACTGCACCAACCGGAGATTTTTTATGACTGGCTATATCTACCTCGCCATTGCTATTACCGCTGAGGTGATCGCCACCACGTCCATGAAAGCGCTGGCAGGTTTCAGCCGACCGCTGCCGCTGTTTCTGGTAGTCGTCGGCTACAGCATCTCGTTCTGGATGCTCAGCCTGGTGGTCAAGACCATTCCGGTGGGAATTGCCTACGCCGTCTGGGCCGGTCTCGGTATCGTCCTGGTCAGCATCGCGGCTGCACTGATCTATGGGCAGAAACTCGACATCCCAGCCATGCTCGGCATGGGACTGATCATTGCGGGCGTCGTGGTGATTCAGATGTTTTCCAGCACCACAGGCCACTAGCCGTATGGAATGATGCCGACGGCCAAGCAGTTATACTGCCCGCCTGATTTCACAACGAGGCCCGTCCATGTCCGATTCCCTGAGCACCGACGTCCTAATCGTAGGCGGTGGCGTCGCCGGCCTATGGCTGAATGCGCGCCTGCGCCAGCAAGGGTATTCGACCCTGCTGGTTGAAAAAGGCGTCCTCGGCGGTGGGCAAAGCGTCAAATCGCAGGGGATCATTCACGGCGGTACCAAGTATGCGTTGAGCGGCGCGCTAACCGGCGCGTCGGAAGCCATCGCCGACATGCCACGCCGCTGGCGCGAGGCGTTGGCCGGCGACGGTGAGCTGGACCTCTCCGGTGTTCGGCTGCTCTCCGATGCGCACTACCTATGGTCTCCCGGAACCCTGACCGGCAACCTCACCAGCTTTTTCGCTAGCAAGGCGGTGCGCTCGCGCGTCGGCCAGGTGAAGGGCGACGAACTGCCCCCGGCGCTGCAGGATCCACGCTTCAAAGGTAAAGTCTATCGGCTCAGCGAACTGGTGCTGGACGTACCCAGCCTCATTCAACGCTTGGCGGAGCTGGCCGGCCCCGGCGTGCTGAAAGCCGACCGGATCGAACCGCTCAGAGAAAACGGTGAACTGACCGGGTTGGTCATCGACGGTCGCGCGATCAGCGCGCAGCGCATCGTCCTGACCGCAGGCGCCGGCAATGCCGAGCTGTTGAACGCGCTGGATATCGTCCAACCGTCGATGCAAAAACGCCCGCTCCATATGGTCATCGTCAAAGCGGCCACGCTCAAGCCGCTCTATGCCCATTGTCTCGGGGCCGGCGCCAAGCCGCGGATCACCGTGACCAGTCATCCGGCCGCCGACGGCGAATGGGTCTGGTACCTGGGTGGCGACCTGGCCGAAGCGGGCGGCGTGGCGCGCAACGAAGCGGCTCAGATCGCTGCGGCGAAGAAAGAGCTGGCCGAACTGGTGCCCTGGATCGATCTCTCGTCAGCGCAATGGGCCACGCTGCGCATCGATCGCGCCGAGCCCGCTCAGTCCGCACAAGCACGACCAGACAACGCCTTCCTCGCCGAGCAGGGACGACTGTTGGTCGGCTGGCCGACCAAACTGGCGCTATCGCCGGACTTCGCCGACCGCGTCCAAACTGCACTGACTCGCGACGGCATCCGCCCTCAGCAGCATCTTCCTTTACCCGACTTCCCTCAACCGTCGGTCACGCGCCCCTTTTGGGAGGGGCTGCTGTCATGACAACGACGCTGCACGATCTGCATCGCCCGCTGGGCAGCACCGGTCTGACGGTCTCGCCATTGGGTCTCGGCACCGTCAAACTGGGCCGCGACCAAGGGGTTAAATACCCTAGTGGATTCAGCATCCCGGACGATGCGCAGGCGCGCCACTTGGTCGGACTGGCCCGCGACCTGGGCATCAACCTGATCGACACTGCGCCGGCTTATGGCATTAGCGAGCAACGTCTGGGCGCTCTACTCCAAGGCCAGCGCGATCAGTGGATCATCGTCAGCAAGGTGGGTGAAGAATTCGTCGATGGCCAATCGCATTTTGATTTCTCACCCGCCCATGCCCGTTTATCCGTCGAACGCAGCCTCAAACGGCTGCGGACCGACCGGATTGACCTGGTGCTGGTGCATTCCGATGGGCGAGACGTCGAGATTCTGCGAGACAGCGGCGTTTACGAGACGCTTGCCGAACTCAAGCGCGAGGGCAAAATTCTCGGCTATGGTCTTTCTGGCAAGACTGTCGAAGGCGGCCTGCTGGCACTCGAGCAGGGCGACTGCGCCATGGTGACCTACAACCTCAACGAGCAGGCCGAACGTCCGGTACTCGACTACGCTGCAAGCCACGCCAAGGGCATCCTGGTGAAAAAAGCACTGGCCAGCGGCCACGTCTGCCTGAAATCAGGCGAGGATCCGGTGCGCGCGAGCTTCGAGCTGCTGTTTGCGCATCCGGGGATCGGCGCCGCCATAATTGGCACCATCACCCCGCAACACTTGTCAGATAACGTGCGAACCGCTGCAGCCGTTTTGTCCCAACAATAATAACGACGGCCATACGGCCGCCCCGACGCAAGGAGGAGCCGAATGCCGCGCGTGCTGATCCGCAAGAATCCAACCGCATTCAAGACGCTGCCGCTACTCGTAGAGGCCAGCCCGGAGCATCTCCGTTATCAGAGCCTCGGCCGACCGCTGAACTTCAGCGAAATGCTCGAACGGCGGCGATCCGTCCATATCGACGACCCGGCGAGGTTCTGCCTCCAATTGGCCAATCTCGGCGTATCGGTACGTCTGACGCTCTGCTGGCAGGGTCAGGAGTACTGGGTATTGGTGCGTCAGCAGCGCCTGGACCGCGGTGACGTCGTTCTGAAGCTGATCTCTGGCTATGTACCCGCACATGAACTCAGCCTGCCACTGCTGACCGCCATTCAGGAGGTCGCCGAAGAATGCCTGCTGGAAACCCCGGAAGGCTGGCTCGCCGGCCGCTTCGGCGACATCTGGCTACCTGCGCCCTATCAGGGCAGCTTGCGCTATCGCGAAGCGGTGCATTTCAGCTTGGCGTCGCTGTCCGGCTCGGCCCGACCGGTCCAATGCGGCCAGATGACTCTGATGGAGCGGCCGAGAGCATATGTGCACCTGCCAACCGCATCGCTGCAACTGGTCTATGACATGCGTCTGGAGCTGCCAAAGGAAACCCGGGAATTGAGCTTGTTCCACGTCGATGAGCGCCTCGAGGACGGCAAACTGGTTGCACAGCTCGATCGCAGCCGCCCCGACCTGTATCTGATTCCGCTGCACCAGGGGCGACCGACTGCGGCATTGCTGACCCTGCGCAAGGGCCAGCCGGTGCCGGCGAGCACGCGTGGGTTGTGGTTATCGGAAAGTTTTGCACCGCAACATGAATGGGTCGTGCGGGACGAACGTATCCGCTGGCGCGATTGGATCGATACGACCACCGCCGCAGCGTGTCGATAACAGCCAACGCCGGCTGGCGAGCCCAGCGCTCGCTGGTACCCTTCAGCGGCTGCGTATCTTCTCGACGATTGCGGTGGTCGAGCTGTTTTCCACCAGCCCCAGGACCTTTACGACACCACCGTAGGCAGTGACCAGATCCGCGCCCACAACCTGATCGACGCCGTAATCACCACCCTTGACCAGGATGTCCGGCTTCACCTGCCCCAGCAGGTTTTCCGGCGTGTCCTCTGGAAAGCAAACGACCCAATCCACCGCGCCGAGACCGGCCAGTACCGCCATACGGCGGTCGACCGAATTGATCGGACGCCCGGGCCCTTTCAAACGGCTCACCGAGCCATCGTCGTTGACCGCGACGATCAACCGATCACCCTGAGCCCGGGCCTGCTCCAAATAGGTCACATGACCGGCATGCAGAATGTCGAAACAACCGTTAGTGAAGACGATCTTCTCGCCTTCGGCGCGGGCATCCTCGATAGCGGTGAGCAATTGCTCAAGCGTCATCACGCCCCTTTCGGAGCCTTCCTCACGCTGTACGGCACGACGCAATTCGGGAGCGCTGATGCATGCGGTACCCAGCTTGCCGACAACGATACCAGCGGCGAGATTGGCCAGCGCCACGGATTGCGGCAATTCCTCACCGGCTGCGATTGCCGCGGCTAATGTGGATATCACGGTATCGCCAGCACCGGTGACGTCGAATACTTCCCGCGCGCGGGCCGGCAGGTGAAGCGGTGAATGCTGCGGGCGCAACAGAGTCATGCCGTGCTCGCCACGCGTCACCAGCAACGCCCCCAGCTCCAGGTCATGCATCAACTCGGCGCCCTTGGTCACCAGCTCGGCCTCATCAGCGCAATGCCCGACGATGGCCTCGAACTCACCGAGATTCGGTGTTATCACAGAGGCGCCACGGTAGATCTCGAAATTCTTGCCCTTAGGATCGGCCAACACCGGAATGCCACGCCGGCGCGCGGCCTGAATCAGCGCCTGGTGATTGCGTAATGCCCCTTTGCCGTAATCCGAGAGAACCAGGACTTTCACGCCATCCAGCAAGCCATCGACTTGCGTCAATAAAGCAGCCGGATCGGTATCGAAGGGCTCCTCGAAATCCATCCGCAACAGCTGCTGGTGACGGCTCATCACGCGCAACTTGATGATCGTCGGCTGGTGCTCGATGGACTGGAAATGCGCCTTGACGCCAGCCGCAGCCAAACTGTCCGCCAGGCTTTGCTGCGCCTCGTCCACCCCCGTCACGCCGACCAGTGCTGCAGGAGCACCCAGCGCGGCGATGTTCAACGCGACGTTCGCCGCGCCACCCGGCCGATCCTCCACCTGATCGACCCGAACGACCGGCACCGGCGCTTCCGGAGATATCCGCGAAGTGCCGCCATGCCAATAACGATCGAGCATGACATCACCCACCACCAGAACGGAGGCTTGGTCGAATCGGGGCATGGATAGTTTCATTGGGGCTCCGGTGAAGAAGAAAAAAGCGGCGGTGATCATACCACGCGTGCGCAAACCGCCGGCCCAGGCCACCAGCGAGGCGTTATAGCTTACGCACCCAGAATAGCTCGTGTCGGCGCACCGCCTTGCGGAAGAACTCATCATTGCCAGTGCGCGGCCAACGCCGGCCGGCAAGGAGGGCCTGGATAAAACGGCGCAGGCGCTTTTTCAGCGGCAGCGGCGCTTGCAGATCGTGCTGCATGGCCATGGCCATAGCCTTGTTCAGCCGCATATCTGCGGCCAGCGTCGGGCTCCAAAGATGATCGGCCGGAAGCGGCTCGATGGCGGGAGGCAACGCCACGCCGCCGTCAGCCGGACCCATCGGCCAACGGTCGTTATCGTGCAGATGGTTGGCATAGAGCAGGAGCGTTTCTGGTAGCCAGTCACCCTCGTCCATCGCCTGACAGATTGCGCGCGTGGCAGCAACGTGATCGGAATGCGGATCGAGTTCAGGATGCGGCGTGACCACAACTTCGGGGCGAAAATGCGTCAACAGCGCGCGCAGGTCGGCCTGCAGGTTGTCCCAGCTCGGCACGCCATCCACATCTGCCGGCAGCGTCAGAGGGTTGTGCTGACGTACGCTGCGGATGTCCTGCTCGCCCGACTCTCGTGAGCCAAACGCGCGTTCCGGCTCCTCCGCCATGGCCGGCAGTTGCAGGCAGTAATAGCCGAGCTGCACGCAACGCGATTGCGGCACGCCGCCCCAGAGGGGTATCGCAAGGCTATCCCAGCTGCGCAGGCGGCCTTTCAATCGGGCCGCAGCAGCCTGATCCAAACCCAGTCGTTGAAAGTTCTTTGCCTCGATCTCGCCCTGAGTCAGCGTCACGATGGCGACGTCGCTTGCTCGGCTGTACAAGCCGAAGGCTGCCAGTTCGGCATCGTCAGCATGGGGTGCAATGATCAAGATCCGGCGCTCGGCGTAGTCCGGATTGCGCATCGCGTAGAGCGTCGCATCGTTCGATAGCCGGCAGAAACGCCCTCGAACGTTCAGTCTGCCTTGGACGAGCAGCTCGTGCTGACCGGAAAGGTTGAGGTAACGCCTACCCGCAGCGCCGCGCTCGAAATCCTGACGGTCCTCACCGATCCATACCTGTGGGTCGCGCAAGCGCCCTAGCCAGCTGGCCTTCATATTGATCTCGAGAGTCAGCGTATCTGCAGCCCCGAAGTCGTCCGCCAGCACCAGACGGCCGTTCTCGATGCGCACCGGATAGCGCTTAGCATCTTCGGGAAAGGCGTAGCGGTAGTCGTCCTGCGGCCGGTAGAACAGATGATCGGCGAACCATGCCTCATGGGCGATCCAGCCGAGAACCACCAGCAGCGGTATCAGCCACCAGCTAACTAGCGCGCCAATCAGCAACAGAACAACGAGCGCGACGAGCAGCGCGATGCGCTTATGCTTACGGTGACGTTTAAGCAGATGCTGCTTGCGTGCACTCATGGCTCACACCTGGTAGACCGGAACGCGGTTGCACCAGCGGTCCTTGTACTCACGGTCCGCACGGCCGAAGGAGTAGCGCAGCGGCTTGCCAAGCGCCCGGGCATCGGCCCAGGCTGCCTGAGTATTGACGAAGCTGAGGACGCTGCCGGGGCTGAAGACGCGCTGCTGCGGATCGACACCGCCGTTGATGTACTCGATCGACACCCACTTCGGCGCTTCGACCCGGTAAAGCACCTGGACGGCGATGGGCTGCTCGTCGAGTAGGACCACCGAGCCGGCCATGAACTCACGCAGCAGCGTGAAGACCTCTTGCAGATGCCCCTTACCAGGCGCTTCGAAATTCCAACGGCGCTGGAACAGGTCGGCATACATTGCGGCCTGCTCACCCGGCGAGAAATCCTGCATCGGACATAATCCGCCGCCGGCCTCCTCCAACAGGCGCAGTTCGCGGCGCTGGTTGTAGCGGAATTTCTTCGAATACTCCTCAGGCTCACGCGCCAGCGCCAAGCCCTCCGGCTGCTCGCGCAACGTGCTGATCGCAGCAGCATTCAGCTCGGACACGTAGCGCATGCGCTGACAGACCGGCACGCGGGCCTGTCCGGCGACCGGTAGAATGATCTCGGCGTTGCCCAGATCGAACAGGCCGCGCTTGCCGGTCTTCTTCAGCACATCCTTGGAAAGCGCCAGGTGCCGCCCCCAACAGGGGACTGCCGCAATCAGCTCGCCTGCCTGTTCGCAGCCCAGGTAGCGCACCGGAATATCGGCGAGGCCGGCCAGCCGCTCGACCACTGTTGGATGGGTGGCCACGCTGCCGCCGTAGCGATGCCAGACCTCGGCATACGTCGACGCGTCAATGGTGCGCCAGCCACGCTCGCGCCAGCTCTGCAGGAACTGCAACATCAGGATTCCTGCTCTTCAGGCACTTCATCCTTAAACTGAGTTGCGTGGAGCCTGGCGTAGGCGCCGTTCGTGGCCAGCAGCTCGGCGTGGGTACCTCGCTCGACGATGCGGCCCTGCTCCATCACCAGAATCTGGTCGGCCTTCTCGATCGTACTCAAGCGGTGCGCGATGACCAGCGTGGTTCGGCCATGCATGACATGATCCAGCGCGCCCTGGATATGCCGCTCGGACTCGGTATCCAGCGCCGATGTGGCTTCGTCCAGAATCAGCACTGGTGAGTTTTTCAACAATGCACGAGCGATCGCCAGGCGTTGACGCTGTCCGCCGGACAGCAGCACGCCGTTTTCGCCGACCATGGTCTGATAGCCCTCCGGCATCTGCTCGATGAACTCATCGGCGTACGCATCGCGGGCCGCACGGCGTATGTCGTCCAGCGGTGCGCCAGCCAGATCGCCGTAAGCGATGTTATTGGCCACCGTATCGTTGAACAGCGTCACCTGCTGAGTTACCAGCGCGATGTGCCGACGCAGGTTGCGCAACGTGTAGGACTCGACATCCGCACCGTCGAGCAGTATTTGGCCTGCCTCATGGTGATAGAAGCGGGGGATCAGATTCGCCAGCGTGGATTTGCCGCTGCCTGAGCGCCCAACCAACGCGACCATCTGCCCCGGCTCGATGGTAAAGCTAATGTCGTGTAGCACGCGCTTGTCGGTACCTGGATAAACGAAATCGAGGTTACGCACTTCGAGATGCCCGCTGACGGCTTTGCGCTCAAGCGTGCCCCGATCGACTTCTGGCTCCTCGTCGAGCTGCTCGAAGATACTTTCCGCACCGGCCACGCCCTTCTGGATGGTCGAGCTGACTTCCGAGAGCTGACGTATCGGTTTGGGCAGCAACCCAGCCAGCGTGATGTAGGCGACCAGATCGCCAGCAGACGCATCGCCGCGCAACAACAACACCAGGAACATAAGCACCGCCATGGCACTGTAGATGACCAGCTGCAGGCTCGGCGTGTAAACGGCGTTAGTCTTGACCATGCGCAGCTGCTTGGCGGTATTCTCCGAGCTCGCCGCCAGGAAGCGCTCCCGCTCGTAGGGCTCGCCACCGAAGCTACGTACCACGCGGTAGCCCTGAATGGTTTCCGACGCCACATGGGTTACGTCGCCCATCGCGAGCTGGATCTTCTTGCTTTGCTTGCGGAATTTCTTGCTGGCGCTAGACACCATGAAACCGATCACTGGCAGTATCGCCAGCATCACCAGCGTGAGCTTCCAGTTCATCCACAGCAGCGTGGCGAACAGGAAAATCACGGTCATGCCCTCGCGCACCACGACCTTGATCGCATCGGTCGCCGCGCCGGTGACCATGGTCACGTTGTATGTGATCCGCGAGATCAGATGCCCGGAGTTGTGACTGTCAAAATAGCGATTGGGGAGTGACAGCATGTTGTTGAACAGCGCCAGCCGCAGGTCATGCACCAGTCCGAGCGAAACCTTTGCAAGAAAAAAATTGCCGAGGAACGACCCGATGCCCTGCATGAGCGCGATGAAGATGATCAGCAGCGGGACGGCCTGCAATAGCTTGAGCTCGGCGAGCCAACTGTGCTCCTGCAAGTAGGGGACCTGGCCAAAGAAACTGGCCTCGGGGTTGTTCAGCCCATCGACGAAAAACTTGAGCATGTAGCCCAGCATCGGCTGGGTCGAAGCGAAAATCAGAAAGCCGGCAAGGCTGACCGCGAACAGCCCCCAGTAGGGAAGCACGTAGCGCAGCAATCGCAGATACACAGTGAGACTGGATTGCTGAGTAGAATTGGCCATTCGGCAAGCCCCATACGACTGGCTAGAGGAACAAGATGCGGATTGTAACAGCACGGGAACTGCAGGATTGGCTGGAGCACGGAACTGTGCTGGAAAAAGACAGCAGAGGACCGAAGGTGGCGCTGTTACAGGACGGCCTGATCTTCAAAATATTTCATACAAGACGCCATCACTGGCTTGCCAGGATCAACCCACCAGCAAAACGTTTCGCACGAAACGCAGAAACATTGGCGAAGCTGGGTATCCCAGCGCCCGAAGTCGTCGAAACTTTATGGCTTGACCGGGATAAAGGGCTTAGTGCGTGCACCTATCAACCTCTTCCTGGCACGTCGCTAGAGACACTGCTTAGAGAAAATCCAACTGAGATAGATAATCTGATTCCAGAGTTCGCCGAATTCATTTTCAGGTTGCACCAACAAGGAATTTATTTCCGTTCCTTGCACTTGGGAAATGTACTTCTTCTGCCGGAGGGAGGCTTTGGCCTGATTGATTTCCTCGACCTCGTCAAGAAGCGGCGGCGCCTAAGCGGCTGGGAAGCGAAAAGAAACCTCGACCATCTTCGACGTTACCTGCAACGCAGAAAGATTTCAGGATTTCCCATAGACAGGTTAATTGAAAGCTACAGCGCGACAGACCGAACCTTCTAGGTTCCGCTCTAACAACCTTAGACAAGAAAGCTTATGTTCGGCTTTTCGGGCGGAAAGGAACACACCGTAAAAGAAGATCAGCGAAAAGCAGAAGTCCTGAAACGAGCAGTGTTCATTGACAGGCTCATACACTTTAGACGCAAGTTTTCGTAGTTCGCTGCCTCCCAAAAGATCGCCCGCCAGCACAGCAGCAAGTGCCAGATCAAACCCCGGCGGATAGAAACCAAAATTATCCCAGTCCAGAAGCAAGGTGTCTTGCCCCATGTTTGGTCTGCTCAAATCTCCATGCCCAATGAATCTTGGCAGCGCCTCGCAACGGCTGCGCATTGACCGCAGCAATTCGGCATTTTCGCCTGCTCGCTCTATTACGCCTACAGTTTTTTGGAAGCATCGCTCAAAGCCAAAATGTTTCGACAAATCAAGCAGATCCGCAGGGACACAAGGCAGAGCCGGACCGAGGCTGGAGAGCTGCTTAGAGATCGAAACAGCTTCGCCCATATAAGACTGCGAGGTGACTGGAGAAAAATCGACATAATCGAATCTAGCCACTGCCAATCGCTTTCCAGTCATCGACCAGAGCAATGCAGGCACTCGAATGGCTGTTTGGTTGAGCCGAGGGTGAATATGCGCATAGAAATACTGACACTTAGTCCAATCCAAGGACTCTACCGAGTAGGTTTTCTCGAATAGCAATCGGCCGTCGCAACGCAGCTTTCGGTAGCAATTTAGCGTGTATCGTCCCTTACCAGTCCCGGTGAAACTCCGTAAATCGCAAGCTCCGTCAAAAATAATACCCGAGTCGTAACGACTCAGCGCTCGCTCGTAGGCGATATGGTCATCGCGCAATGCGTGCTTTTCAGCAATCTGTTTTATTTCGGGGAACCCCCTACCGAGGCCGATTCGCCGCATCAAAGAATCAAAAAGTTGCATACGGCCCTCCCCAAGGACGCTACTGGATGCAGGCAGCCCTAGCCGAAAAAAAAGCTCCGCAAACCAGAAAATCGACAACGCAACTAAATATCAGTCAGCAAGTGATCCAACTTCTCGTACGTTATCTTCTGGATGATTTTTGCGGGTAGGCGGCTATTTTGAGACAGGTTATATACAGCAAAACGCGAGTCAACGACTTTTCTGGCCATAAGATCGAAGCTAGGCAAGATATAGTCAGCATAATCATCGCCAAGTCGGCTGGGGACTACCTCGCCTTTCGGGTCATAGAACTGCCCAGCTTCGGGAGTCATGTCTACGCCAACGAGAAAAACATTGTCGAAGCCCAAATGATAGGCCAGTTGCAAGGCTGCATAGGCAATGGTTCTTCCATTGAAATAGCCGTTCGCCATGTTCCGACTGAATCCGATTCGGTTAGGTTTCTGCCGAAACAGCGACCACTCCACCGCATAATCGGGGTCATTCCTGACTTGCCAGGCGAACCGACGATCCGACATAGCAGCGCGTCCCAAACTACGATTCACCCGCTCCAACAGGAACAGGTTCGCGCTGCTCAATAAGTGAGGATTTTGTTTGGCCACTTCATTGAACGCTGATCGACTCAGGGCGGCATTGGCAGAGCGTTTTATACCTTCGGCAACAGCGAGCCCTTTACGCGCAGCAACCCCCCGGTCGTCACACATGTAAAAGAGCGGTTCGACCCCCTCGTCAACGAAGCGAGCAATTGATCCATTCACCGCGATCATTGGCACATTCCGATAACGAGCCATCGGAAACTCATTTACCGATGGCCCCGACGCGATGATGAACAGCGCACCATTGCATCGGCCACGCAGGGGAGCAAAATCATTAAAGCGAAGGCCCTGGCCACCTTCCAGTTTCAGACTTCGAACATTCATCACTGCGCGTTCCTTTTGATTTGACTCCCCAACGCAATCGCTAACGGGAACCAGATCCACAACCAGATTAGATTCGGCGAGTGGATGAAAGAATGTAACTCAAAGAACATCACGCCAATACTGCCCGAGAGGAGAGAGACGCCCAATACTGAAAGATTAGAGCGGTCAGTCCACATTGCCCTTGTCGCCATCAGCAGGGCAACAAGGAAAAGCAGCAAGCCAACCACACCGTATTGAAAAAGCACTTCCAGGTAGAGGCTGTGTGTATTTACTACCGTTTGGCCTGGGATCGACATCTGGCTCATCTCAACCCCAGCGCCATGGCCCGCGAGCCAATAGCCGGGCATGCTATCGATGACCATCGCCCAAATGAGGTCTCTATTGGTGGTGCCGCGCTCAACCTCGACTGAAAACACTTGCGGGAACTTTATTGTTATCACGACCAGCGCAAGAATCATCGCACCTACGAAAATGCCCCAGGAGATTGCGCGCCCGCGAAGAATCAGCAACACAAGCCCCCCCAGCCCTAAAGCAAGCCATGCGCTCCGCGAATAGGTGAGGAATACATAGATGGCAATTACGCTCAGACAACAAAACCAAAAAATACGCGCCGCAGGCGTTCGGGCAAATAGCACGCACCAACACGCCGTCAAACCGGCGAAAGCCATATGCATACCGGAAATGATCGGATTGAAGAACTCGGCGAAACCAGGAACCCCTGAGCTGTGTAGGCGAAACGCTCTGTAGCGGAAATCGAGCCCGCGCCGCTCCAACTCAAAGTAAATCGTTACCAGAGCGGCAGCGGTGCCGACCAAGGCCGCCGCGCGCAGCAGGTTGAGCAACGCGGCTTCGCCATCCATTTTGAGCACAGCGACAGCGCAGATGAACACCGCCAAGACCAAGCCGCGCCGCAGAACCTCCGACTGTCCATCGAACAGCGCAACGCTCAGAACTACCCAGCCGCCAAACAAAAGCAGAACAACGCCAAGCTTCTTGTCAAGCCTTGCAAAAACAGACCTCCCGACAAAAACAAGGCAGACCAGAAAAGTAAGCAGCGCAAACCGAGTGCTACTTGCCCAAGCCGAAGTCTCGCCAGGCCACCAGTATCGGCCCAACAGTACAACTGCAACTGGCAGCAAAGCGATCAGACATAACCGCTTCTTTAAAAAACGACTTACCATATAAAACATTATTAAAACCCAAGCGGCGACCTATCCAAGAACAACTCATCCCCGGCGGCAAATGGCTTGCCGAAAGAACGATCCAATATTCAATCCAGCAGAGAGCTGATGCTCTCATAATGAGCCACAGCCGTGGACTGATCTGCGAAATAATCCTGCCAACCGGAAAACTCCGTCCACTGACTGATGAAAACAAAATCCAACCCAAATTTCATCGCGCTTTCGTAGTCGTAGCGGCTATCCCCAAAAAAAACCGCCGGAAGGACCAGATTACTGCACTTAAGCTCCCGTGAAAGTATCTCCTGTTTGTCAGTTGGGCTGCCAAATATACCGCCATTGAAGTAGTGGGATAGGCCCCGCGATTCAAACACTTCGCGCAGCTCGCCTTGATCGCCGCCGGACACAATCATCCAGTTACTGTTCGGTAGCGCCGATCTGAGCTCGTCAAGACCTTCCGCGACGCGACAGGTGAGCAGCCCTTCGCGGACTCGCTCCGCGTATCGAGAAAGTAGTTCATTCAGGGGCTCCATATTCTCATGCTTAACTATCTCGCCCAGAAAATATTCGAATTTTCGATAGCGAGAAACGCCGCCGTTGGCGACATGGTAATTAACCAGAGCATTTGCTGCGCCCTCTCCGAATGGAAGTGCGGCTTGGTAAAATGCGTCGGTTTTTACGCGATTTGAATCAAGCAAAACTCCATCGCAATCAAATATGAGTGACCGATACTCCGTTAATGCGCGCACTATAGCCCCTGCTCACGAATAACTTTTTCGGCACGGGCGACATCTTCCGGGTTATCCACTGCGACAGACTGCGCAGACAACTCGACCATGCGTACCTCCCAGCCTAACTCGATGAACCGGAGTATCTCTATGTCCTCCATTTCCTCCAGCGGAGTTTTTGTCGCCCGAGCAGCAAAATCCTGCAGAGCACGGCGAGGAAACGCGTAAACGCACACCTGCCTCCAAGCGCGTTCAAACGCATGCGACTTATTACCGGGTATTGGGGAGCGCGACATGTACAACAGCCGTCCATCTGGACGCATAACGACTTTCGGAGTACTGCTGCTGCGATACATGGCCTCGCAATCAATTGCGCAGAAGCCATTCAAGATCTCATCGGGATAGGCAGCTAGCTCCTCAATGAATACCCTAAGGTCATCCGGGTTGAAGACTGGCTCATCCCCTTGCACATTGATGAATACTTCCGCATTGAGCTGCGCAGCGCATTCTGCAACACGGTCGGTTCCAGTAAGGCAGTCGCTTGAAGTCATCAGCACATTGATACCGTGCTCACGACACACGGCTTCGATGCGCTGGTCATCAGTGGCTACATATACCCGCTCCGGCGGAGAGGCACGGATGCACTGCCGATAAGTACGCACAACCATGGGTACGCCCAAGAGGCTCACCAAAGGCTTGCCCGGAAAACGGCCGGACTCGTAGCGAGCCGGAATGATCACCGCATATTCAGGAGGGCTTGAAAGCATCTTGGAACTCATAAAGCGTAAATGGAACCGCGAGGGATCTGATAGCGACTTGGCGTCACCGCAAGCAATTCCGGCGCACCGGTGACTTGCTGGAAAGCCTCGAGTAATTGATTAACTTCGAGCGTTCGCGGGTCGTCGGCCGAGTACCCGTCAAATCCGGCGAGCAATATCCTTATCGCTTCACCACTGGCGGCTACGGCCAGTGCATAGGCTGCCACCAAGGACGTCGGCAAGATGCAATGTTGCTCGGCAAACTCGAACGTCGCAGCCTGCACCGCAATTCCATAGTCGAGCATGACCTTGCCATCGAGCGCAGCGCGCACCTCGGCCGGCAGCATATGTGCAGGCGTAATCAAAGGCTGAGGCAGCTTTACGTGCTCGCGACAATCGGCCATCAGCCTGAATGGGTGGCAAGCGGCTCGAACGTCAATGAGCTCGCTCGCGATATCGCTCTGAGTATTCAGTGCGATGACGAAAGGTTTCGCTCGGCGGATGTAATCTTCCAGGCCCTGCCGATGTCGATCCACACCCGGCCCACTGCCCAGCAAAAGAACCTCGCGACCCGCGATGAGATCCTTGGGGGCCCAACTGCCCTGGGGCTCGCCGGAATAAAAGTGTCGAGCTGACTCAAGCGTTCCTGGATTGAATTTCTTACCTCCCTGATTCTTGAGGAAGTCAATCACCACCAGGAGGTCTTCTTCCGCATACCGCGAATCAGCCAACATTTCCTGAATGTAGGTTGGATGAATGCCGTACACGCCTGCCAGAAAATAGTAAGGGTTCGTACCCCAACCATGCCGCTGCTGTAACGGTTGTAGATGCCGAGAGATCAAATTGAACAGCGGCGCGACGTTGACTGGCCCGCTTCGCTTCTCCATCAGCTCGATGACTACGTACTCCGTGCGTACATTACCCGGCCCACGGCCCATGCCGGTAACTGTGCTATCTACCCAACTCACGCCATCGCCGATCGCGCGCAGAGTGTTTGCCAGCGCCATGCCACAATTGTCGTGGGTGTGGATACCCAACGGTCCTTGCCAGCCACGACGTAACGCTTCTATCACGCCGGACGTTTGGTCAGGAGATAGGCTTCCCATACTATCGGCGAAATACAGCACATCCAGCGAATACGCTTGGGCGAGTCGGGCGAGCTGTTCGATCTCTGCGGGATCCCGATCGGCGATCTGCATCAGGTTGATGCCGACAACATAACCTTGCTGATGCAACCAGTCACAAGCCGGTAGCGCCGCTTCAAACTCATGGACATGGCAAGCCAGCCGCACCAAGCGCACTGGCGACCGGTCTGCCGAAACGAACAGACGGTTCAGTGCTGGCAGCAGACCTTCGGCGTAACCTAAAAGCTCGCTGGCGTTGACCATTACGCCGATCTTCAATCCACGGGGAATATCCAGGCTGCGCAGGAAGCTGTCGGTGGTGTAAGCGAATGCACCACGAAAACCTGGCGCAGAAAATCCTCGGAATCCCAGTTCGACGTAATCGACGGAAATCGCAGCCATCGCAAGCAGGTAATCCTGCACCAGCGCTTCATCGAAGTCCCAATTGTTGTAATAACCGCCGTCGCGGAGTGTGCAATCGAGCAGCACCGTGCATCGATCAATCATTGGATTATCCTCTTCCTTTCACTGCCGAGCCTCTAGCCCGGCGGACGGCAGTAGCACAGCCTCGCAGCGCCCAGAGGTCAGTAGTTGCTCCAGCAGTTCGATATTTCGTTGCAGGCCATGGCTACCTGCGGCGAGATGATATTTCGCAAAGCTCTCGGCAATCAGTACACGTGCACAATAATCAGCTTCAAGATCCCGTACACGCCGTTCCAGCTCGCTCGCATCCTGAACACAAGGACCAAAGAAACGTTCCTGCTCGAATATATCTCTTTGTCCACTACAGTTCACGTAGACGACCGGCCTGCGAGCAAGGGCAGCCTCGATAACGGCGTTGGACATGATATTGATCACCACTGAGGCGCGCGCCAAGGCCTGAGCCAAGTCGCACTCCTTCGGCAAAACCTGGAGATTGGGCAGGGAATCAGAGGCATCTTTCCAGAACGGAACCTGACTCCGCGGATGTGCTTTGATCAGCACTTGATGATCCGGGTTACGCTCAGCCCAGGCGCGGATCAGCTCATAAGTGCGTGTGTATCCTGATTCCTTCTCCTTATCAGGCCCCACCCCGAGCACGAGAACGGCCTTGTGCCCCGCATCCGACGGCGACAGGTCGAACGTATCGTCGATCATATGCGAGCCCGCCATCACCGCACTGGACACTCCGAATCGTAGATTTCTTCCTCGCAATGCCTCCAGAGAACTTTGGCCAAACAGGAAATAAAAGTCGTAGTCGTTCATCCCCAGGCGCTTGGAGCCTTCCACGGTGGTTGCATGGGCCAGATGAACCAGAAGGCCACCCTCAGCATTCAATGCCAGACGCAGAAACGGGGCGTACAAGCTCCCGTTGCGGTCGTTGAGCAGAATGCGCGGACGATGCCGCAGAACGAGCCACTGAGCATAAGCGGCATAACCAAAGTAGCGTAACGGCACCGGCTCCGGAGGGCGTACTAGCAGGCATTGCGCGAGGATGCTCTTAGGCTCCGGCAATGCCGTTTCGATCAGCGAATGGCCTCGGCCGCGAAGCGCTTCCATAAAGCGCCGCTTTCGTTGGAAAGCAATTACCTTCGGCGCGGATTGCAGTAAGAGAAAATCACAGGGTTCGGCATTGACCTGCCGCGACAAGCGAAAGCGGGAACGCAAACCAAATGAGATATCGCTGATTGCGTCGCGACCGAAGCGCAGCACGCTTGCCAGCCAGCAGTGCTCTTCGCGCAACATGCGCCAGCGATAGGTGTCCAGCTCATGCGCTTTCATCGCCCATACGCTGTTGCGACGATTCATTGGTCATCTCCAATATGAAATCCGTCGCGATCGATTCGCCAATTTCTTCTACTTGCCAGGACCTGCGCTTGCTCATAGCTCATTGGCTGCGAACTCTGCTGCCAATCTTTTTTCCACACCAAAAAGTGCAGGTATGGAAACTGCCTATCACCATCCTTGGCGTTCTGCAGGCGCCCATTACGCCACACCCAGTACGCTGGATAGTCCTGTGTACCATCAGTCCACGGCCTAATACCATTAGGCGTGCTGAAGGCCTCTTCGAACTCGGCGACGCGGCGCCAGCGATTGAAAAGGCCGACAAGTTCAAAGAGTGGTTTGGGAAAATTCTTGCGCCTAAGAAATATTCGGCTGAATCCGCCCTCGTCCAGCGCATGATTTTTTGGATCTTCGGCACGACGGACGAAATCAGGTATTTTCCAGAAAAGACTATTCAGCTCAGGCTCGTTGCGCAACAAGCAGAAATGGCCGGAAATTCGACGCTGATGCGTAGAAAGCACCTTGTATTTGCGCAAGCGCTCGTCCGAAAAATATGAGCGAAGGTCGCCGTATATCAAATCGAGGTCGCTGAAGCCCCAAAAATCATACCCAGCCACATCCTCAGCATGTATAAATCCAAGAGCTGGCTTGAGGTCACATAGCTTATACGGATTTGAAGGATTGAAATTTATTCCAAGACACTCGGATACGAATGCACAATAATCTAAAAAAGCAAAAAAACGCTGCTCCACGTTATTCGGCAAATCTTCCAGAACAGCGCAGTCCCCAAGTAACAGCCAGTTGATATTCGGATTAGCCCTACAACTCTCGATAAAAAAAGGCATCCAGAACGGCCATTTTCCAAAATAGGGAATAATTATAATTATGCTTGGAGTTTGGACCATCACGCACTACTCAATATGTCTATAGAAGTACCAGAATTTTTCCACTGCTATGGCATCGGAGAATTCTTGCTGTAATCGCGCAGACTGAGAAGAGATAATTTCGCAGCGGTCAATTTCGGCTAATGAAGACTGAATCATCAACAGGGAGGACAAGGCTTCCGAATCCGCCAGCGGAAACAACATCCCGTGGCTGGCCACTACCTCTTTGCCACCACCACAATCGCTGCAGACAACCGGAACTCCGGCCGCCATGGCTTCAAGTAACACCATTCCGAAAGGTTCATGATCTGATGTCAACGCGAACAAATCGAACGCTTTGAAGTAGCACCGCCCCCGCTGCACCTGCCCGAGAAAACGCACCGACCTAGCAACGCCTAGCTCGATAGCCAGTGCTTTCAACGAGTCCTCCAGCTTACCGCTACCCATGATGGCCAGCAGGCTGCCGCCAGGCAGATTAGGCAGCGCCTGGGCGAAGCCACGGATCAGCGTTGCCTGATCCTTGTCCGGATGGAGGCGGCCCACGTTCCCAACGATCCAGGCATCCTGAGGTAGTTGCAGAAATGCACGCGCCTCTTCACGGGAAACCTGTCCTGCCTGCACGGCGGCTATATCAATACGGTTGTACAAAGTATGGATGCGCTCAGCTGGCCATTTCGGCAAGCAGGCTCGGAGGTCATCGCGTACGGCGTTGGAAACACCGAGCAGGGCAAGGCGCTTGCAATAATGATTGGCGAACAGTTGACGTGAGCGGCGTTGGTAGTCACCAAACGCATGATGCACTCCAATCACCGGCAAGTTAGTTCCCAGCAACGCCACGTAAACTGGTTTGAACCGATGAGCGATACAGAAAGCGAAATTGCGTGCTCTGGATATCCTGCGGATATCGCGAATTGCGCGCAGCTTCAGGCCACGTACGTCGCGGCTGCTGTAATCGAGGAAGATCACCTCATCGGAAGGCGAACCCTCCGCCACATGATCGCTCGGAGCGCCGGTGAGATAGACAGTACATACCTTGTGGGACGTGCCAACGAAAAGCGCGGCGTATTGCCGCGCACAATCGAGAAACGGACCGTCATAGCTATGACAGAACTGCAGCACCCATTGCTCAGACGCCGTCATACCAACCCTTGCCCTCCTTGACCACGAGGATGTCCTCCATGATCAGGTACTGCAGATCCGAGCCATAAAACATGTTCAGCGCATCGGCTGGCGAACAGATCATCGGCTCGCCACGGCGGTTCAGCGAGGTGTTCAGCGACACGCCGTTACCGGTCAGCTTCTCCAGCTCCAGCATCAGGTCGTACCAGCGCGGATTGTGCCGGCGCTCCAGTACTTGGGCGCGCGACGTGCCATCCTCGTGAACCACTTCACCGACGCGCTCCTTCCAACCCTCGTTGACCTCGAAGGTGAAGGTCATGAACGGGCTGGGGTGATCGACCTTGAGCATTTGTGATGCAACTGTATCGAGCATGGACGGGCAGAAGGGTCTCCAGCGCTCGCGGAACTTGATCTGCTCGTTGATGCGATCGGCCACGCCCGGCACGCTCGGACAGCCGATGATCGAACGGCCGCCAAGAGCGCGCGGGCCGAACTCCATGCGCCCTTGGAACCAGGCCACGGGGTTTCCGTCCGCCATGATCATGGCAATGCGCTCGGGGGTGTTGGTGATCTGCTTGAACACCGGCTGGTTCGGGTGCCGGGCACAGGCCGCGATGACATCTTCGTTGGAATAAGACGGGCCGAGATAGACGTGCTCCATCTTTTCCACCGGTACACCGCGCTGGTGGGAGACGTAGGCAGCCGCACCAACCGCGGTCCCGGCATCGCCGGAGGCAGGCTGGACGAACAGCTCTTTGACGTCGTCGCGGGCGATGATCTTCTGGTTGAGCTTGACGTTAAGCGCGCAACCGCCGGCGAAAGCAATCTTGCCGGTCTCGCGAATGATGTCGCCCAGGTAATAGTCCATCATCTGCAGCACGAGCTTTTCGAACAGCGCCTGCATGGCGGCCGCGTAATGGATGTAGGGATCGTCGGCGATATCGCCTTCGCGCTTGGGGCCCAGCCACTCGATCAGCTTGGGCGAGAAGTAATAGCCCTTGCCCTTCTCCTTGTAACGACGGAAGCCGATGACATTGGCGTACTCGGTATTGATGGTCAGCTCGCCGTTCTCGAACGTGGCCAGGCGAGAGAAGTCATACTTGGCGGCATCGCCGTAGGGCGCCATGCCCATGACCTTGAATTCGCCGTCAAGCATCTCGAAACCGAGATATTCAGTGATCGCGCCGTAGAGACCGCCAAGGGAATCCGGGTCGTAGAATTCCTTGATCTTGTGGATCTTGCCATTCTCGCCCCAGCCGAAGAAGGTGGTGGCGTATTCACCCTTGCCGTCGATGCCGAGGATCGCGGTCTTCTCGGTAAAACCGGAGCAGTGGTAAGCGCTGGAGGCATGTGCCAGGTGATGCTCGACCGGCTGCAGCTTGACCTTCTTCAGGTCGAAGCCGAGCTGCTGGAGACACCATTCAATGCGTTTCTTGTAGCGGTAGTAGCGGCGGTTGCCCATAAGGATGGCATCCAGCGCACGATCCGGTGCGTACCAGTAACGCTTTGCATAGTGCCAGCGCGCCTTTTCGAAGATGCTGATGGGTGCGAACGGAATTGCCACCACATCGACGTCGCACGGCTTGATGCCGGCCTGCTCAAGGCAGAATTTGGCGGATTCGTACGGCATGCGGTTCTTGGCATGCTTGTCACGCACGAAGCGCTCTTCTTCGACGGCGGCGATCAGCTTGCCGTCGATATACAGGGCGGCGGAAGGATCATGACTGAGGGCGCCGGAAAGGCCGAGAATCGTCAATGCCACGGGTATTGCCTCTTAATCTTCGATGCTGGTGCCGGGCACCGCGGGTAAACGTTGGTCAAGCAGTCGATGCAGGGCGCAGTCGGCCGGCCAGTTGCGCAGAAAACGTGCGCGGTCCTTGGCATAGGCCCGGGCGAAGCTGGTATCGCTGCCATGTTGCTGAACGGCATCGAGATCGATGAGTGCCCAGCGGCTCCGCTCCCAGAAAAGGTTGTGCCCCTTGAGATCGCCATGACTGATGCGCTCGCGAATCAGCGCCGCGAACAATTGGTCCAGCGCGGACAACTCTTCCTCGGGCGGACAGCTATCCAGGTACGGCTGAAAACGCGCGATTATATCTTCACCGGGGAGCAATTCGGTAATCAGCCAAGCGGGGCCACGTAGCCACAACCAGCGGCGCTCGATTACAGCCAGCAAGCGCGGCGTGGCGATCCCCAGAAAATCAAGGCGATTGCCTTCGATCCAGCTATGCCACGCCCGGCTTGGGCGCCAGAAGCGCTTGAGCCAATGCAGCGGATTCTTGATGTTGTAGCGTTTGATCAGCAATGGCCGCCCATCTAGGTCGACCTGCGCTACGGTAGCGGCGCCGCCGGTCTTGAAGAGCCTACCCTTGACGATGAACGCATCCGGGTCGGCAAGCACCGCCTGCAGGCCTGATTCCTCATCGCGCCTCACCACCTGCGCACCGAATGCTCCGATACGCGCGCTGAAGAGACTGCAATCGCGCGCGGCCTTCTTCAGGTAATCGTTTAGACGCCAGGCGCGAGTCTTGCGGATCTCCTTGAGCAACGCCTCCAACGGCAACGCATGCTGGCTATTGGCGAGCAGATAGTGCACCAGCACCTCTTCGATGAACGGCTCAAGCTCCGCCGGCAACTGGGCGAAGAAAACACCAAGGTTTTCCAGCACCCGCTCCCGGGACAACGGGCTTCCGGGCACTTCCGCCTTCACGCCACCGCCGTCAACTACATAGAGCTGATTGCCTGCACGCAGCAGATTGTCGAGGTGTAGATCAGCCTGCCAGATGCCGCGCGCGTGCATATGTGCGATAAGCGCGAGCGCATCCGCGAGTACCTGCTCCTGGGCGGAAGACAGCGGCGTATCCTGCTCGGCTTCCCGCCAAAGGCTCCAGAGACTCCAAGCCCCCTCGAGATAACCGAACGTCAGCCACCCACCCTCTCGCTCAACCCACCCCTCGTCCAGCAGAGTAGCCGTCGGTAGGCCCTGCTCAACCAAGAGCGCAGCACCCTGCCGCTCACGCTGGTAGTGTCGACCAGCCTTATCTCCGACCAGCATCTTGACCAATACCTGACGCCCTTTCCACTCAGCCCGCCCGACATAACGCTGCCCCGGCAAGACACGCAACCACGACTCGATGAGCATTTCGCCCGAAGAGAGATCCAGAACCAGTGGCAGCGACGGATTACGACCGGCTTTTGCCAGCTCGCCGAGCTTCAATCTGTTCATTCACGACCCTCGAAGAACCTCAAGACCGCCCTGACCCTGGCCTTGTCTCGACTATCCAGCTTCCGGTGACCGCTGTATTGCAGATAGAAACGCAAGCGCTGCGTCCGCGTTAGCTGGTACTTGGCAACCTTGTCCAGACAAGCCAGGTCCTTGACGATGCGCCTCTGCAATAGCGGTCCGCGCCAAAAGTCACCAGTGGGACAGTCGATCAGATACAGCCGACGCTGGGGATCGACCAGCAGATTGCGCCACTTGAGGTCATTGTGAACAAACCCGCGGTCATGCATCGTCCGTGCCGAACGTGCCAGTTGCAGGCTGACATCCTGCACCCACCGCCCGTCCCGCAGCCGTACATCGGCAGTGTTGGCTAGCAGGGCTAGATCCTCAGTCTGCGCCAGCTCCTTGGTAATCAGCGCTCCACGCAAAAAAGCACCATTGCGGCGCTCCAGCCCGTACGCCACAATCGGAGCGGTCGGAATGCCCCAGCGACGAAAGAGCATCAGATTCTGCCATTCGGCCTTGACCCGCGGGCGGCCAACCAATCGACGCAACCCTTTGCCCGCCCCGGAGTACCGCTTCACGTAATAGCGCACACCGTTGCGCTCGATGCGGATGACCTCCGACAGGTCGTCCTGAGTCAGCCGCTCGCCTTCGAGCTTGAACACGCACTCCAGACTACCGAAGTCTTCGCTCAGATCGGCATAGGCCGGGTCCAGTGTCCAGCCAGCCATCAGAGCGCATTCCCGTAGCGCAGCTTACGGTCCTGCAGCTTCTCGGCCTTGCTCTCCAGACGCGACAGCAGCGCCGCCTCGTCGCGTAGGATCTGGCGCAGCGGCGCTTGAAAGTAGCTCCGTAGAAACCTCAACTTGTCGCGCTTGGTCAAGCCGATGCCTAACGCCGAGAAATACAAGCCAGCCAGATCCTTGTCGCGCCATCGACGTGGTGTCTGCCGGCGCACCTGCGCGCGATGCAGGTCGATCAGCGACAGGCGGAAATCTTCGGCGGTTACTGGTTTGTCGGTATGCAACAGAAAATGGCAGATATAGCAGTCACGATGATTTACACCGGCGCGATGCATGGTACCGGTCATGCGGGCAACCTCTTCGATCAGCGCACGCTTGAGCCTGGGCTCAGGCGCAATTTGCAGCCAATCAGTGCTGTAGTCTTCGAGGCTGATCGTCGGCGCCAACTCTTCGGTCACGATGAACGAATGCTGGGTAGCGGGATTACCGCCTCGCTCGCCATAGCCCACAGCCGTCATGGTCGGCACACCCACGTCGTGCAGCCGCTGGATGGCGCGCCACTCCTGACCCGCCCCGAGCACCGGTCGCTTGGCAGTACTGAGATTCTTGACGATCTCACCCCAGCCGATGCCACGATGAATCTTGACGAAATAGCCGCGACCCTCGACTTCCGTTCTGAGCGTACGGCGGCCTTCCAGCTCCCGATATACCTGGCCTTGCAATTGTTCGACCGCTTCGAACGGATCACGACCAGCCCAGAGCGTCTTGAAGGGTTCTGCGAGGATAAGTTTCATTAACGCTCCGCCAGAATCACATCGGCTGCCCGCTCGGGCATGCTGTAAAGGTCGGCGCGGTTAGCATAAGCCAGGGCGTTGTATGCCCAGCGACTGCGCTGCCCGTCATCGGCGAGCATCTCGGCCAGCATGCGATCGAGCTGGTTTTGATCGAACGGGCTGGACACCACGCGCCCGCAGTCAGCGTCCGCGATGTAATGGGCGTAACCGCAGACATCGGTGACGAGCACCGGCAAACCGGCGACCAAGGCTTCCAAAAGGACGGTGCCGGTGTTCTCGTTGTAAGCCGGATGGATCAACAGATCGGCCCCGAGCAGAAAACGTGGAACATCGCTGCGCCCCTTGAGAAACTCGATCTGGCTGGATATTCCTAACGTCTTCGCTTGCAGTTGAAAGGGCTTCGGGTCGTCCTGACCGATGACGAACAGGCGCACGCGCCTTTTCAACTGGCGGGGAAGCGAGGCTACCGCCTTAAGGCTGCGGTCGAGGCCCTTGGTCTTGAAGCCGGAGCCGATCTGCACCAGCAACAGCTCTTCGCTGCCCAGTGTGAATTCGTCGCGGAACGCCTGGCGAATCTCAGCGGCATTGCTCGGCGCACGCCGGTCTTGAGCGATGCCCGGAGGAAGCAGATGAAAGCGCGCGGCGGGCGTTGCGTAGTGTTTGACGAACAGCGGCTGCTGGACCTCGGAAATCATCAGAATTTCAGTCTTCGACTGCGGATCGAACACCGCACGTTCGTACTCCGCAAAATGCTTATAGCGCCCCCAGCGACGATAGATCGGGTTGCGCAGGGTCTGTGCCTTGTCTTCGAAACAGGGGTCTGCCGCGTAATACACATCGAGCCCAGGCATTTTATTGAAGCCGATCACGCGGTCTACCGGGCGCTTTGCCAGGTCCGCCTCGACCCAGGCGGTAAAGCGCTCGTTACGGGTGTGGTTGAAGATCGCCTTGACGGGTGCGATCAGCACCTCGAAGCCCTCGGGCACCTCACCTTCCCAGATCATTGCGTAGACCCGAATGACATGTCCGCGACGCTGGCATTCCAGCGCGATGCGCATGAAGTCGCGCTGCAGCCCGCCGAAAGGAAAATACTTGTAAAGGATGAAGGCCAGCTGCATCAGGGTGTCTCCGATGACCGCAACAGGGCCTTGAGTTCGCTGGCGACGCGTTCGGGTGACAGGTCGTCGAAGCAGGGTTTATGCCGATCGCCCTTACCGGCGTTCGGGCCACTGGCGCACAGATGCACTTGCGAACGTCCGTACGCACCGACACGGCCGGGCAGGGTCGGGCCGTAAAGCGAGATACTCGGTATATCCAGTGCCGCGGCCAGATGGCCGAGCCCCGTATCCACCGCCACACAGGCACGCGCACCGGCGACTACCTTGGCGATACCGCCGAGATTCAGCCGGGGCAATACCGATACGCCGCCCAGTCCGCTGGCGATGCGCTCGGCGCGCGCCTTTTCGTCGGCATTGCCCCAAGGAAGACGGATCGCCCAACCGAAGTCGCTCATGCGCTCGGCCAATTGGCGCCAGTAGGGTTCCGGCCAATGTTTGCTCGGCCAGGTAGTGCCATGCAGAAACAATAGATAGGGCTGCTCGTTAGGTGTCGCTAGGAGGCTACGATCCAGCCCGTAATCGGCAATCGTTTCGGGAACCGGATAACCGAGCGATTGCGCGAACAACTGCCGCACTCGCTCGAGGGCATGCTGGTCACGCGGCACGGCGTAGCGGCGATCGTAAAAGCGCGACGCCAGCGGCTCCCGCGCCGAGACCTGATCCAGGCCGGCGACCGAGGCATTGACGTAACGGGTCAGCCAGGCGCTCTTGAGCAGACCTTGCGCATCGATGACCAGGTCATAGTGGGCCTCGCGCAAACGCGCTTTGAAGCGTCGCCACTCACCAGAACGAAGGGTTTGCAGAGGATGCTTTCGCCAACGGCGAATCGCCACGGGAATGACCTGCGCCACCGCAGGATGCCACGCCGGGATCTCGGCGAAGCCCTCCTCCACGACCCAGTCGAACTGAATCCCGGGAAGGACTCGCTGCGCATCGGTCAACGCAGGAAGCGTATGCACGACGTCGCCCAGCGAGGAGGTCTTGATCAGCAGAACCCTCACTCAGCGCACCTCGACCGGCTGCGGAACCAAGCGATCCAGAGCCTCGATGACCAGCGGCGGTTGCAGTTCACGCATGCAATTGTTGTGGCCGAAACGGCAGGTTCGCTCGAAACAAGGGCTGCAATCGAGACCCAGGCGTACGACTTCGACCTGCTCGGACAACGGTGGCGTAAAGGCAGGCGAGGTAGAACCGTAAACTGACACCAGCGAGCGACCGAGCGCCGCCGCGACGTGCATCAGTCCCGAATCGTTGGAGACAACCGCCTCGGCACATGAAAGTAGGTCGATGGCCTCGGCCAGGCTGGTCTCGCCAGCGAGGTTCAGCGCTTCTTCGCGAAGCCCGGGGATCAGCCGCTGCAGAATTTCTTCGCCGACGGCATGATCATTCTTCGAACCAAACAGCCAGACCTGCCATCCCTGACGAATTTTCGCCTCCGCCACCTTGGCGAAGTGCTCGGCTGGCCAGCGTTTGGATTCGCCGAACTCCGCTCCGGGACAGAGCGCCAACACAGGTCGGTCCAACGTCAAACCGAAACGTGCCAACGCGGCATCGCGTGTTTCCTCAACGATGCGCAGTGACGGTTTCGGATACGGCTTGGGCAGCTCGGTGCCGGGCTCATAGGCCAGTGCCATGAAGCGCTCGATCATCAGCGGATAGCGCTGCTTGTCCAGCTTGCGTATGTCATTGAGCAGGCCGAAGCGCATCTCGCCGCGCCACCCCGTACGTTTCGGGATACCGGCAAAGAACGGGACCAGCGCCGACTTTAACGAATTCGGCAACAGGATCGCCTGCTGATATTGGCCACGCAGGCTCTGCGCGATAGTGCGCCGCGTCGCCATATCCAGCACGCCGTGCCCGACCGGAAAGCTCAGCGCCTGACGCACTTCGGGCATACGCTCGAGAATCGGGCGACTCCACTCCGGTGCGAGCACGTCGATCTGGCAATCGGGATGGCGCTGTTTCAGGCAGACGAACAACGTCTGCGCCATCACCATGTCGCCGACCCAGCTGGGACCCACAATCAGAATATTCATAAGCGAGAAGCCATAAGCTTGAAGCTGGAAGCGAACGCCGGAATTATTTCAATTCCGACTGTTGGCTTCCAGCTTCCGGCTTTATTTGACCAGCGTTCGCCACTCGGCGTGCGCATCGGTCTTGCCAGACACCAGATCGAAATAGGCCTTCTGGATGCGCTCGGTGACCGGACCGCGACGACCGACGCCGATATTGCGGCCGTCGACTTCGCGAATCGGGGTGACTTCAGCGGCAGTCCCGGTGAAGAAGGCTTCGTCGGCAATATAGACCTCGTCGCGCGTAATACGCTTCTCCACCACTTTGATGCCGAGCTCATCGGCCAACGTCAACACGGTCCCGCGAGTGATGCCGTTGAGGCAGGCGGTGACTTCCGGGGTGTAGATCACGCCGTCCTTGATGATGAATATATTCTCGCCCGAGCCCTCAGCGACATAGCCTTCCGGATCGAGCATCAGGGCTTCGTCGGCACCGCCAGAAATGGCTTCCTGCAAGGCCAGCATGGAGTTGATATAGGCACCGTTGGATTTTGCGCGGGTCATGCTGATGTTGACGTGGTGCCGGGTGAAGGAGCTGGTGCGCACCTTGATGCCCATTTCCAGCGCCTCATCACCCATGTACGCACCCCAGTGCCAGGCGGCGACGATTACGTGCACTTTCAGACCACTGGCGCGCAGGCCCATGCCTTCGGATCCGTAAAAGACCATCGGGCGAATGTAGGCGCTTTCCAGGTTGTTCTCGCGAACGGCAGCGCGGGTCGCCTCGTTGATCTCGTCCTTCGAGTACGGCATCTTCATGTTCATGATGTGCGCCGAGTCGAACAGGCGATCGGTGTGCGCCTGCAGGCGGAAGATCGCGGTGCCGGCCGGTGTGTCGTAGGCACGCACGCCTTCGAAAACGCCCATGCCGTAATGCAGGGTGTGAGTCAGCACATGGGTGGTCGCGTCGCGCCACTGAACCAGCTCACCGTCATACCAGATCACGCCATCACGATCGGCCATCGACATTGTTGCCACCTCGGAATTCGATAAATGCTGTGTTTGCAGACGAGATCAGCTGAGCCCCAGCTCACGCCAGATGCGCATTATCGCGCGACGCTCGTCATGAAATTGGTCCCCACTCACGACCCCGGGCAGTTTTTGCAGTGATTGCCGGTGAGCCGCGGCGCGGTATGCCTTGTAGGCATCCTGCAGCAGCCGAACCTCATCGCCGGCCATCAACCCGGCCTGCTCCAACCCATC